>JBBIUU010000131.1:0-5154 GCA_037440125.1 Acidobacteriota bacterium | reverse complement strand
CAGAACTTGGTGGTGCCGAAGGGGGGACTCGAACCCCCACACCCTTTCGGGTACTACCCCCTCAAGATAGCGTGTCTGCCAATTCCACCACTTCGGCACAGAGGGTCATTTTGTTCCCTGGGCGGGCGCGGGCGCCGGCGTCGCAGGGGCGGCCGGGGCAGGCGCGGGGGCCTTCTCCGCCGGCTTGGGGGCGGCGGGCGCGCTCTGGGCCGGCGCCGCCGCGGGGAGGCTCTTCTCCATCAGGTTGCTCTGCTTGCGGTTGGAGAGCAAGACCAGGACGATCGACAGGACCATGAAGGTGACCGCAAGCCCGGTGGTCAGTTTCTGCATGAACGTGGCCGAGCCGCGGGCGCCGAAGGCCGTCTGGGACGAGGCCCCGCCGAAAGCCGCCGCTAGGTCGCTGCCCTCGCCGGGCTGGAGCAGGATGATCCCGATCAGGAGCAGGCAATCCAGGACGTAGATGATCCAAAGAATCGTGAGCATCAAGAACCTCCGCGCGCCTTGTCAGGCGCCGAGAAATCTTACTCCAGAAAGGCCAGACGGTCAAGTGCGGCCCGTCTCAGTGAGCCCGGAAATCCGTGCTAGACTATGTTTCCGCCGGTGTCCGGCCCCGGCGCCTCACGGCGAGGTATGTGCATGCGACGGTTCGTGTTTCCCCTCCTCCTGGTCCTGATCGTGGCCCTGGCCTCCTGCGCCGAGAAAACCCAGAAGATCCCCGGCGCCCCCGGGGGCAAGGACGTCCCGAGCCCCAAGCAGCAGGCGGACGGCAAGCTCCCCGGCGACGAGACCATCAAGAACCCCGAGGTGGCCTACAACATGGCCCTGGAGTTCGCCGGCCAGGCCAATATGGAGGCCGCGCACCACTACATCGTCCTGGCCATGAAGCTCCGCCCCGACTCCAAATACTCCTACACGCAGGGGCTCTTCTTCCTGTCTGAGAGCAAGTTCCAGGACGCCATCGGGTACCTCCAGCAGGCCCTCCAGCAGAACCCGGGCACGGTGGACAACCGGGTCGCCGTCCTCAACGCCATGGGCGTGTGCTACAAGGAGCTCGGCCAGGACGAGGAGGCCCTGAAGAACTTCCGCGAGGTCGTGAACACGCCGGGCCTCTTCAGCCGCTACGAGTCCTACTACAACATGGGCGTCATCTACATGCGGCAGAAGAAGAACCTCGACGCCGAATCGGTCTTCATGAAGGTCGTGGAGGAGAACCCCAACTACTACCGCGGCTACAACAAGCTGGGGATCCTGGAGGGCGCCAAGGGCGACTGGAAGGACGCCCTCGCGCACTTCAAGCGGGCCGTGGAGCTCATGTCGGCGGACTACACCGCAAGCCAGGCGGACGGCTCGGAGATCTACTACAACTACGGCGAGGCCCTGTTCCGCGAGAAGCTCTACCCGCAGTCCCGCAACGCGCTCCTCCAGGTCCTGCGCATCGCGCCGGAGAGCGCCTACGGGCAGCGGGCGAAGGAGCTCCTGACCCAGCTCGGGGGAACCTGATGTTCGGAAAGATCCGCGACAGCCTGCGCAGGACCCGGGAGGCCCTCGTCGAGAGGGTCTCTACCATCTTCACCGGGACCGCCGAGGCCGACGACGCCACGCTGGAGGCCCTCGAGGAGGCCCTCATCGCCGCCGACGTGGGCGTGCCCACCATCCAGACGCTCCTGGATCGCCTGCCCCGCGAGGCCCGCTCCTCGGGGGCCGGCCTGAGGGAGGCGCTCCGCCAGCGCATGATGGCGCTCTGGCCCCCGGCGCCGCCCGCGGAAGGCCCCCCGCCCAGGCCCTGGGTGAACCTCATGGTGGGCGTGAACGGCGTGGGCAAGACCACGACCATCGGCAAGCTCGCCGCCCAGCGCTCGGCGCTCGGCCAGCGCGGCGTCCTCGCGGCGGGCGACACCTTTCGCGCCGCGGCCGCCGAACAGCTCGAGATCTGGGCGGGGCGCGCGGGGTGCGAGTGCCTCCGCCAGGCCGAAGGCGCGGACCCGGCGGCGGTGGCCTTCGACGCGGTCCAGTCCGCCGTGGCCAAGGGCCTCGACTTCGTCTTCATCGACACCGCGGGCCGCCTCCAGGTGAAGCACAACCTCATGGAGGAGCTCTCCAAGGTCCACCGCGTGGTGGCCAAGGCCCTCCCCGGCGCGCCGCACCAGGTGAGCCTCGTCCTGGACGCCACCACGGGCCAGAACGGCCTGAGCCAGGCCCGCCTCTTCACCGAGAAGGTCCCGCTCACGGACCTCATCCTCACGAAGCTGGACGGCACGGCCAAGGGCGGCATCGCCCTCTCCATCGCCGCCGAGCTCCGGCTGCCCATCCGCTACGTGGGTGTGGGCGAGAAGGTTGACGACCTCGTCCCCTTCGACGCCGCCGAGTACGTCGACGGCCTCCTGGCCTGAGGCCCCCGCCATGTGGACCCCCGACGCCGCCCACATGCAGCTCGCCCTCGCGGAAGCCCTCCGCGGGGCCGGCCGCACCCACCCCAACCCCAGCGTGGGCGCGGTGGTGGTGAGGGACGGCAAGGTGGTCGGCACGGGCTTCCACGTCGGACCGGGCCACCCGCACGCCGAGGTGGTGGCGCTCCGCGCCGCCGGCGACCGGGCCCGGGGCGCGGACCTCTACGTGAGCCTCGAACCCTGCTGCACCACGGGCCGCACGGGCCCCTGCACGGAGGCCATCACCGCCGCGGGCGTGTCCCGCGTGGCGGCCGCCGTCCTCGACCCCAACCCCCAGGTGAGGGGCCGGGGCATGGCGGCGCTGAAGGACGCGGGCCTCGAGACGAGCCTGGGGTTCCTCGAGCGCGAGGGCGTCGCGGTCGATGCCGCCTACCACACCTTCTACCGGAAGGGGCGCCCCCACGTGCACCTGAAGTGGGCCCAGACCCTCGACGGGCGCGTGGTCATCCCGGGCGGCGGTTACATCACCGGGCCCGAGGCGCGCCTCAAGGTCCACTTCGACCGCTTCCTCTCGGACGCCATCCTCGTGGGCGCCTCCACGGTGACCGCCGACGACCCGCTCCTCACGGTCCGCCTGGACGACCGGCACAAGGCCATCGCACGCGTCATCCTCGACCACGGGTGCCGCCTCTCGGGGCACGAGCGCCTCTTCCTCACCTGCCCCGACGGGGGCCCCGTCTGGATCGTCCGTCCGCCGGGCGCCGGGTCCGAGGGGCTGCCTCGAAGGGAGGGCGTGGAGGTCCTGGAGGTGGCCACCGCCGCCGACGGCCGGTTCCCCCTCGCCCAGGTGCTCCAGGTCCTCAAGGAGAGGGGCGTGATGGGGCTCTACGTGGAGGCCGTGGGGTCCCTCTCCACGGCGTTCCTCAAGGCCGGCCTCGTGGATCGCGTCAGCATCCACGTGGCGCCCCTCCTCGCGGGCACGGGCCCCGGCCCAGCGGCTCTGGAGGGCGCCATTTCCCCGGGCGGCGGCGTCGTCGTCCTGGGGCGCCCCCAATGGGAGCGCGCCGGGGCGGACTGGATCGTCACCGCCGATGTGGAGGACGCATGTTCACTGGCCTGATCCGCGAGGTGGGCCGCGCCGTCCGCCTCGAATCGAAGGGAGCCGAGGCGCACCTCACCGTGGCGTGCTCGGCGGTCCTGGAGGGCGCCGCGCCGGGCGACAGCATCGCCGTGGACGGCGCGTGCCTCACGGTGGAGCGACTCGCGGGAGACGGTTTCACGGCCTTCCTCAGCCGCGAGACCCTGGAGCGCACGGCGCTCGCGGGGCTCGCGCCGGGCACGCGCGTGAACCTCGAGCCCAGCCTCCGCCTCTCGGACCGCCTCGGCGGGCACATCGTGCAGGGCCACGTGGAGGGCGTGGGCCGGGTGCTCTCCCTCGCCCCCGTGGGCTCGGGCTGGACCCTCGCGGTGGAGATCCCCGAAGACCTCGTGGAAGCCGTCATCCCCAAGGGCTCCATCGCCCTGGCCGGCATCAGCCTGACCGTGGCGGCCCTGTCGGGCACCCGCGTCGAGGTGGCCGTGGTCCCCACCACCCTGGAGCAGACCACCCTCGGCGCCTGGAAGCCGGGAAACCGCATCAACGTTGAAACGGACCTCGTGGGGCGCTATGTTCTGTCCCACCTCAAGCGCCGGGGCGGCCCCGGCGGCTTGACCCTGGGAGACCTCGTCGAGAAGGGGTTCTGACCGCGTTCCCCTCCTTCTCGTCCTATCGTTCCCTCTTTCCTTACGGAGATCAAATGCCCCTCATCCCCATCGAGCAAGCCCTCCAGGAGATCCGCCTGAGCCGGATGCTCATCATCTGCGACGACGAGGACCGGGAGAACGAGGGCGACCTCTACATCCCGGCCGAGAAGACCACGCCCGACGTCATCAACTTCATGGCCACCCACGGCCGCGGTCTCATCTGCCTCTCCATGACGGGCGAGCGCCTCGACCACCTCCAGATCCCGATGATGGTCCAGGACAACACGAGCGCCTTCCAGACGGCCTTCTGCGTGTCCATCGAGGCGAAGCACCGGACGACCACGGGCATCTCGGCCCACGACCGCTCGGCCACCGTCCTCACGGCCATCGACCCCACCACGCGCCCCTCGGACCTCGCGCGCCCGGGGCACGTCTTCCCCCTGCGGGCGAAGGACGGCGGCGTCCTCCGCCGGCCCGGCCAGACGGAGGCCGCCGTGGACATGGCGCGCCTCGCGGGCCTCTACCCCGCCGGCGTCATCTGCGAGGTCATGAAGGACGACGGGACCATGGCCCGGATGCCCGACCTGCTCGCCTTCTCCGAGCAGCACGGCGTGGACATCGTGACCATCGCCGACCTCATCAAGTACCGCCTGAGCCGAGAGTCGCACGTGAAGCGCGTGGCCCAGCCCAAGCTGCCCACGCCCTACGGCGAGTTCCGCGTCATCGCCTACGAGAGCATGCTCAGCGAGAAGACGCACCTCGCCCTCGTCATGGGCACCTGGGAGCAGGGCGAGCTCGTGCCCGTGCGCATGCACAGCGAGTGCCTCACGGGGGACGCGCTCATGAGCCTGCGCTGCGACTGCGGCGCCCAGCTCGAGGCCGCGATGGCCGCCATCGCCCGCGAGGGGCGCGGCGTCATCGTCTACCTGAGGCAGGAGGGGCGCGGCATCGGCCTCCTCAACAAGCTCAAGGCCTACGAGCTCCAGGACCAGGGCATGGACACGGTGGAGGCCAACGAGGCCCT
>JBBIUU010000130.1:0-7248 GCA_037440125.1 Acidobacteriota bacterium | reverse complement strand
CCCGACGCGGGCATCATCACGAGGAAGTGGATGGACGCGGGCAACATGGCCTTCCCCGGCGCGCCCATCCTCACCCTGGAGAACCCCAAGGACCTCGAGATCACCGTCTCCGTGGCCGAGGACAAGGCGCGCGCCATCGCCGTGGGGCAGCAGGCCCAGGTCACCGTGGCGTCGGTGGGCAAGACCCTGACGGTGCCCGTCGTGACGGTCGTCCCCGCGGCCGACCCCATGACGCGGACCTCCGCCGTGAAGCTCTCCATCCCCGAGGGGTCGGGTCTCGCGCCGGGCCAGTTCGGGAGCGTGCGCTTCGACGCCCTGGCCCTCAAGGCCCTCGCCGTGCCCGCCGCGGCGGTGCGCTCCGAGGGCCAGATGGACGGCGTCTTCGTGGCCGAGAACGGCATCGCCCGCCTCCGGTGGGTCCAGCTCGGCGTCCGCGGGAACGATCTCGTGCAGGTCCTGAGCGGCCTCAGGGCCGGCGACCGCGTCATCGTCCCGGTACCCGAGCACCTCAATGACGGCCAGCCCGTGGAGGCCCAACCATGATCAAGGTCGGACCTTCGGGCAGGGTCGCCCACTACTTCCTGAACAACCGGCTGACCCTGCTCTTCATCATCACGGCCCTGCTGGCGGGCGTCTTCGCGGTCATGATGACCCCCCGCGAGGAGGAGCCCCAGATCCAGGTGCCCATGGTGGACCTCTTCCTCCCCATGCCCGGCGCCACGCCGCAGGAGGTCGAGCAGCGCGTGGTGACGCCCATGGAGAAGCGCCTGTGGGAGATCCCCGGCGTGGAGTACGTCTACTCCACCTCCTCGGCGAACATGGGGATGGTCATCGTCCGCTTCAAGGTCGGCACCAACCCCGACTCGGCCCTCCTCAAGATCTACGACAAGGTGGCCGGCGGCATCTACGAGGCGCCCCCCGGCGCCATGCAGCCCCTCATCAAGCTGCACGGCATCGACGACGTTCCGGTCCTCGCCCTGACCCTGTGGGGCAAGGGCTACGACGCCTACACGCTCTCCCGCCTGGGCCACGAGCTCGAGCTCCAGCTCCGCGCCGTGCCCGACGTGGCGCAGGTGGAGGTCCTCGGCGACCAGCAGCGGGAGGTCCGCGTCATCCTCGACCCGGTGCGCATGGCCGCCCACGGCGTGAACCCGCTGGGCATCGCGCAGTCGCTCCAGGCCTTCAACTCCCGCCTCCCCGCGGGCTCCCTCGTGAAGGACGGCAGGGAGATCCGCCTCGACGTGGGTGCCTGGCTCAGGAGCAAGGAGGACGTGGGCTCGGTCCTCGTGGGCTTCGCCACAGGGCGCCCCATCTACCTCGGCGACGTGGCCACGGTCGAGGACGGCCCGCCCGTCCCGGCGCAGTACGTGCTCTTTGGCGTGGGCCCCGCGGCGAGCGTCAAGGGCATCCCGAAGGACGCCTACGGGCAGTTCCCCGCAGTGACGGTCTCCGTGGCCAAGCGCCCCGGGGTGAACGCCTCGGCCCTGAACGAGCTCCTCCTGGAGAAAGTCGAGGGCCTCCGCGGCGCCCTCCTGCCGAGCGGCCTCAATGTGACGATCACGCGCAACTACGGCGAGACCGCCGCCGAGAAGTCCAACGAGCTCATCAAGCACCTCATCCTCGCCACCCTGGCCGTGGTCCTCCTCATCGGCTTCATGCTCGGGTGGAAGGAGTCCCTCGTGGTGGGCATCGCCGTGCCCGTCACGCTCGCGCTCACCCTGCTCATCTACTACTTGAGCGGCTACACGCTGAACCGCGTCACGCTCTTCGCCCTCATCTTCTCCATCGGCATCCTCGTGGACGACGCCATCGTGGTGGTGGAGAACATCTACCGGCACTTCACGATGGACGACGGCCGGAGCCTCACGCGCAAGGCCATCGAGGCCGTGGACGAGGTGGGCAACCCCACGATCCTCGCCACCTTCACGGTCATCGCGGCCATCCTGCCCATGGCCTTCGTGCGCGGCATGATGGGCCCCTACATGCGCCCCATCCCCGTGGGCGCCAGCGCGGCCATGCTCATCTCCCTCGCGGTGGCCTTCATGGTCTCGCCGTGGGCCGCGTTCCGCCTCCTCAAGTCCCACGCCCAGCACCACGAGGGCGACGGCGCCGAGAAGGGCGTGATGGGCAAGCTCCTGAACACCTACCGCAAGGTCATGACCCCCCTCACGCACGACACGCGGAAGGGCCTGATCTTCCTCGCGGTGACCGTGGTGCTCCTCCTCGCGTCGGTGGGGCTCGTGGTCTTCAAGGTCGTGAAGGTCAAGATGCTGCCCTTCGACAACAAGAGCGAGTTCCAGGTGGTCGTGGACATGCCCCAGGGCACGCCCCTCGAGGACAGCCTCGCCGCGGCCCAGCAGCTCGCCCAGAAACTCACGGAGATGAAGGAGGTCACGGACTACCAGATCTACGCGGGGACCTCGGCCCCCATCACCTTCAACGGCCTCGTTCGGCACTACTACCTGCGCCGCCAGCCGCAGTCGGCGGACATCCAGGTGAACCTCCTGCCCAAGGAGGACCGCTCCAGGCAGAGCCACGAGCTCGCCAGGGACGCGCGCCAGCTCCTCCTGCCCCTGGCACAGAAGCTCGGCGTCAAGCTCAAGGTCATCGAGGTGCCGCCCGGGCCGCCCGTTCTCTCCACCCTCGTGGCGGAGGTCTACGGGCCGAACCTCGACGGCCAGCTCACGGTCGCCCGCGACATCCTCAAGATGTACAAGGAGACCACGGGCGTGGTGGACGCGGACCTCTACGCTGTGGAGCCGCAGGGCATGATCGACCTGCAGGTGGACCCCAAGCGCGTGGCCGCCGCGGGCCTGAGCGTCATAGAGGTGGCCAACGCCGTCTCCATGGCCGTGCACGGCGCCCCGGTGGGGCTGGCCCACATGCCCCGCGAGCGGGAGAACGTGCCCATCCTCCTCCAGATGCCCCGGGAGGCCCGGGCCGACCTCGCGGCCATCTCCTCGCTCCAGATCCAGAACCGCCAGGGCGTGATGATCCCCCTGAGCCAGCTCGTGACGCCCGTGGACGGGACGATCCCGCAGGAGATCTACCACAAGAACCTCCAGCGCGTGGTCTACGCCGTGGCCGACGTGGCGGGCGCCATCGAGAGCCCCGCCTACGCCATGTTCAAGCTCAACCGGGCCATGGAGAAGCTCAAGCTCCCCGACGGCTCCGTCGGCCTGAAGAGGCTCTACACCCAGTCCCCGCTCCTGACCGACACCTACAGCATGAAGTGGGACGGCGAATGGCAGATCACCTACGAGGTCTTCCGGGACCTGGGCGTGGCCTTCGCCCTCGTGCTCGTGCTCATGTACATCCTCATCGTGGGATGGTTCAAGAGCTACCTGACCCCCCTGGCCATCATGGCGCCCATCCCCCTCTCGCTCGTGGGCATCATCCCCGCCCACGGCCTCATGGGGGCCTTCTTCACGGCCACCTCCATGATCGGGTTCATCGCGCTGGCGGGCATCGTGGTGCGGAACAGCATCCTCGTCATCGACTTCGCCGAAATGAAGATGCGCCAGGGCATGCCGCTCAAGGACGCGGTGGTGGAGGGCGGCGCCGTGCGCTTCCGCGCTATGCTCCTCACGGCCCTCGCCGTGGTGGTAGGCTCCTCCGTCATGCTCGCCGATCCCATCTTCCAGGGCATGGCGATCGCGCTCATGGCCGGCGAGGTGGCGTCCACGCTCCTGAGCTGGGGCGCCATCCCGATCCTCTACGTGCTGTTCTACGGCGACAAACCGCCCGTCCAGGACGAGGCGTTCGAGGAAGAGGAGTAGTTTTCACAGGGAGACGGTGAGGCGGTGAGGAACGAGGGAACTGGCTTGAAGAGAGCTGGCCCCTTCTTTCCGCCATCACGATTTCTTCTCACTGCCTCCTTGTCACGATCCTTTGGGAGCCCGATATGAAGATGCTTTTCATGGTGACGGACAGCGAGTACGAGCCGCACTGCATGACCATGATGCGGGAGAAGGGGGTGACGGGCTACACGGTCATCCCCGACGTGGTGGGCGCCGGGAAGACGGGCTTGAAGATGGGCGACCGCGTCCACCCGGGGGCGTCGGTGGTCGTCATCGCCGCGGTATCCGACGGGTCCGTGGGCCCGCTCCTGGAGTGCATCGCCCAGTGCAAGCGTGAGAACAAGCTCTGCGAGTCGACCCTCGCCTGGGTCCTCCCCGTGGAGGCGAGCCTCTAGCCGCTTCACCGGACCCGCCGGGCACTTGATGGAAGCCCCGCCCGGGCGCATCCTATGTCTAGCCTCCGGGAGGGGCACGGGATGACTTGGGACGGCCACAGGAAGTCCATCTCGAGCGACCGGCGACGGTCCCTCCGGTGGGCGCTCGCGTTGGCAGCGTGGCTCGCCCTCTCCGGCCTCCCCCTCACCTGCCCCGCCCTCGACCCGGGCCGCGCACTGACCCAGTACGGGCACGACGTGTGGACCGATCAGGACGGCCTGCCGCAGAACTCCATCCAGGCGCTCGTCCAGACCTCCGACGGGTACATGTGGATGGGCACCCAAGAGGGTCTCGTCCGGTTCGACGGCCTGCGGTTCACCGTCTACGACCGGCACAACACGCCCGCCATGACGAGCAGCTCCGTCCAGGCCCTCCTCCAGGATCACGAGGGCACGCTCTGGGCGGCCATGGAGACGGGCGGCGCCGTTCGGTACAGGGAGGGGCGGTTCGAGCCCTTCGGCCCGGGCCAGGGGCTGACCAGCGACCGCGTGGTGTGTCTCGCCGAGGACCGCGAGCACCGGATCTGGTTCGGGACCGACGGCGACGGGCTGAGCGTGCTCCAGGATGGGGAGATCCGCAGATTCGGCGCCGCCGAGGGCCTCGTGGGGACCGCCGTCTACGACGTGATGGAGGACGCCTCCGGCACGATCTGGATCTGCACGAGCAAGGCCGTCTGCAAGATGGAAGGCGGGCGAATCACGCCGGTGGACCTGGGGATCCCCGAGAGGAACTGGTACTACACCCTCGCCCAGGACGCCGAGGGGACGATCTGGGTGGGCTCCATGAAGGGCCTCTTCGCCCTGAAGGGGAGCGAGGTCCGCCGCTTCGGCAAGAGGGACGGGCTCTGCGAGGACCACATCCTGGCTCTCCTCTGCGACCCCGCGGGAGATTGCCTGTGGGTCGGTACGACGAAGGGGCTCAACCGCCTCGCGAAGGGTAGGTTCGAGGCCCTCACCCAGGCGGACGGCCTCTCCAACAACTCCGTGACCTCCCTGTGCTCCGACGCCGAGGGGAACCTGTGGATCGGCACCCAGCACGGCCTCAACCGCTTCCGCGACGGGAAGTTCTACGCCATCACGAGCCTCCAGGGCCTGCCCAGCGATTCGGTCCTCTCGGTGTGCCAATCCGCGGACGGCAGCCTGTGGGTGGCGACCGACGGCGCGGGCGTCGCGAGGGTGAAAGACGGCGCGGTCACCGTCTTCGGACGGAAGGAGGGCCTCCCCGCGGACGTGGTCAACACCCTCTGTCCAGACCCCGAGGGGGGCGTCTGGGCCGGGGTGGACGTGGGAGGTCTCGCCTCCTTCAAGGGCGGGCGGTTCGTGCCCTTCGACTCGCACGACGCGGGACTCCAGAACACCAGCCTCATCTGCATGATCAGGGCCTCAGACGGATCCCTTTGGGTCGGCGCCGGCGCCTGGCTCTACCGCGTGCAGGGCACCAAGGTGACCCGCTTCACCTCCAAGGAGGGCCTGCCCGGTCGCTCGGTGAACTGCCTCCTCGAGCGACGGGACGGCACGATCGTGGTGGGCTCCGATGGGGGCGGCCTGGGATTTTACAGGGACGGCAAGTTCACGACCCTCACCCATGCGC
Organism: Acidobacteriota bacterium; assembly: GCA_037440125.1. Taxonomy (GTDB): domain Bacteria; phylum Acidobacteriota; class UBA4820; order UBA4820; family DSQY01; genus JAKAJA01. The sequence continues at coordinate 1,423 of JBBIUU010000130.1, read as the reverse complement.
AGGGCCTGGGCAGCGACATGGTTTACGCGCTGTACGAGGACGCCTCGGAGGCGCTCTGGGCCGGGACGGCCCGCGGCCTCAGCCTGATCTCCGGCGGTAAGGCCTCCACGCTCACCATCGCCCAGGGGCTCTTCGACGACACGGCCTACGTCCTGCTCGAGGACGGGCAGGGGTTCCTCTGGATGAGCTGCAACATGGGCGTCTACCGGGCGAGGAGGGCCGACCTCGAGGCGGCCGCCGAAGGGCGCCTCAAGCAGGTGGAGTGCTGGAGCTACGGCCGGGCCGACGGCATGGGCACGAGCGAGTGCAACGGCGCGCTCCAGCCCTCGGGCTGGAAGATGAAGGACGGGCGCCTGGCCTTCGCCACCATGAAGGGCGTGGCCATCATCGATCCCTCGGCCATCCGCATCAACGACCGGCCCCCTCCCGTGGTCATCGAGGAAGCCCTCCTCGACGGGAAGGACGCCAACCGGTTCGGGCATCGCTTTCCGCCGGGCAAGCATCGCCTGGTCATCCGATACAGCGCCCTGAGCCTCGTGGCGCCCGAGAAGGTCCGCTTCAAGTACCGGATGGAGGGGTTCGACGCCGACTGGGTGGACGCGGGCAACCGTCGCGAGGCGGTCTACACGGGTCTGCCGCCCGGGAAATACACCTTCCGCGTCATCGCGTGCAACAACGACGGCGTGTGGAATCAGGCGGGGGCCTCCTTCGCGTTCGTCCAGGCGCCCCGCTTCTACCAGACGGGTCTCTTCGTCGCCCTGTGCGTCGTGGCGGGACTCCTGCTCGTGTCCGGCATCGTGGCCTTTCGGCTGAACGCCCTCAAGCGCCGGCAGGCCGCCCTCGAGCGCCTCGTGGACGAGAGGACCGTCGAGCTGGCGCAGGCCAACCACTCGCTCCAGGAGCAGAGCACGGCCCTCCAGGACGCGAACGCCAAGCTTGAACGGCTCTCTAAGGAGGACGGCCTCACGGGTATCTCGAACCGCCGCCACTTCGAAGAGGTCTTCGACATGGAGTGGCGCCGGGCCACGAGGACGAGCTCCCCCCTCTCGGTCCTCATGATCGACATCGACGAGTTCAAGGGTTACAACGACACCCTCGGCCACCAGATGGGCGACGACTGCCTCCGGAGGGTGGCGGCCACACTGGCGGGCGTGCTCCACCGGGCGGGCGACCTCGTCGCGCGTTACGGCGGCGACGAGTTCGTGGCCGTGCTCCCCTCGGTGGACGCGGAGCACGCGCTGCGCCTGGGGGAGGCGATCCGAAGCCAGGTCGAGACCCTCGCCATCGCCCACGAGACGAGCCATGGCCTGCGCCACGTCCTCACCGTCAGTGTGGGCGTCGCTACGGCGTCGCCGACCACGAGCGGTGCCGCGGAGGCCCTCCTCGCCGAGGCCGACAAGGCCCTCTACAGGGCCAAGGACGG
>JBBIUU010000129.1:0-7410 GCA_037440125.1 Acidobacteriota bacterium | reverse complement strand
TAGACGTTGGAACGTCCGCCGCCCCCCATGCCACCCCCGCCGCCGCCGAAGATGGTTGAGATCGACCTGAACGAGTCGGTGCTCCACTTCGCCGTCGACAAGTGGGCGATTCCGAAGGAAGGCGAAGGCGCCCTCAACGACGCCATCAAGCTCCTCAACGATTTCCCCGCCATGAAGATCACCGTGACGGGCTACACCGACAGCACCGGCACCGCCGCTTGGAACGCCACCCTGTCCAAGCATCGGGCCGAGTCGGTCGCCAAGTACTTCAGCACGCACGGCATCGACGCCGCCCGGATCGTCAGCATCGAAGGCAAGGGCCCTGCGGATCCGATCGCCGACAACAAGACCAAGGAAGGCCGCGCCCAGAACCGCCGCGTCCACGTGAAGGCCGAGGAAGTTCTGCGCGTCCCCGCGAAGTAAGTCTCCTCTTCACCGGTTCACAGCGAGGGGGCGGGCAACCGCCCCCTCTTCCTTTTGGCCCGGGCCGCGTCCCGTTTGCTCCCGCGCCCAGGACCCTGTAACATGAGGCGCGGAGTCGGAAGGATGGGCCTTCAAGGCAACTTCAAGACCATGATGCTCGCGGACGTGCTCCAGTGGCTCGACACGGGGCACCGCACCGGGATCCTCCATGTCCGGGGGACCCAGGGCATCACCAAGCGCATCTACTTCGAGAAGGGCGCCATCATCTTCACCTCCTCCTCCGACCCTCGCGAATACCTCGGCCAGTTCCTCATCAGCCGAGGCTACATCTCCGAAGAGCAGCTCAACAAGGCCATGGAGACCCAGCTCAAGTCGGGCATCAAGCTTGGCAAGATCCTGGTCATGGTAGGCATCCTGGAGGAGAAGGACCTCGAGGCCGTCCTCCAGCTCAAGGCCGAGGAGAACATCTACGACCTCTTCCTCTGGGACGAGGGCGATTTCGTCTTCCAGGACCAGGACACCATCCAGGAGGACCTGCCCCGCGTCCGGCTCAACGTGATGTCCCTCGTCATGGAGGGGATCCGCCGCAAGGACGAGTGGGGCCGCATCCGCAGGGCCTTCCCCTCGGGGCTGGTCATCCTGGACAAGGTGCGCGGGAAGGCGCCGCCGGCGCTCAAGCCGAATTCCCTGGCCAAGCGGGCCTACGACGTCTTCGACGGGAAGCTGTCGCTCTCCGAGGCGGCCCTGGAGCTGCACACCACGGAGTTCCAGCTCTCCGAGGCGGCCTACCAGCTCTACGAGGGCCGCTGCGTCCAGAAGGCGGGCGAGGCCATCCCCCCCGAGGAGAAGAGCTACGCCAACATCCACCGCATGCTCCTGGAAGAGGCCGCCAAGGCCCTCGAGGAGCGGCGCTTCTCGGAAGCGGCGAACATGTACCGCTACCTCCTCAAGCTCACGCCCTCCGACGAGGAGGTCACCCGCGGGATGGCGCTCGCCGAGGAGGGCCTCTCGCAGACCTTCTTCAGGGACGTGGTGCCCATCACGACGGTGCTCGAGCTCGCCATCCCCATCCAGCAGCTCTCCCGCGAGACCCTCACGCCGCAGGAGGGCTACCTCGCTTCGAGGGTCAACGGGAACTGGGACATCGCGAGCATCCTCAAGGTGTCTCCCCTGGGCGAGCGGGAGGCGCTCCGCGCCATCCAGCGGCTCCTGAACAAGGGGATTCTCAGGCCCAGGGTCTGATCGGGTCTCTCGGGAAAAACAAAGAGGGGCACGGCCTGTGCCGTGCCCCTCGTGATCTCGGAGTTCGTCCGCCCTAGATGGAGCCCTTCGGTGCCTCCGCCGCGACCTCCTTCTTGTCACACCCGTCCTTGCCGAACAGGCCGGGAGCCTCCCCTGGAAAGAGCCCCTTCATGAGGAGGCCGGAGGGGCCGCACTGGCATTCGACCCTCACCATCGGGTCTTGCGAGGTCGTCTGCTTGGCATGGTCCGCCATGACCAGGATGCAGGCCTTCTGGCGGTAGTCGGAGAGGGCCTTCCACGCGCGATCGGGAGAGCCGCCCGTATCCAGCGCCCAGGCGGGGTCGCCGGTGAGGATGGCTACGCCTCCGGAGACGAGCAGGCTCACGCCGTCGCCCTCCTCGCCCCACGTCCAGCCCCTCGCGCCCTTCAGCTCGAGCGGCTTCATCTTGAGCTGTGCCACGAGCTTCTGGGAGATGAGGTCCTCGAACCGCCGGGAGTCGCGCAGGGTGATGAAGGCCGCCATTTTCTCGCGGTGCTTGTCGCCCTCGCCGCCGGGCGCACGCTCGCGCACCACGCACCACTCGTCGGAGAGCGTCGGGAGGAGGTCGTTGGCGAAGGACATCCCCACCTTGCCCTCGGCGGCGCCGATGCCGGCGCGCACCCAGCTCATCTGGTCCGCGGGAAGGTCCTTGGCGAGCTCGTCCATGACGTCCTGGTAGAGGCGGGCGGGGTCCCGTCCGGCACCCCAGACGTAGACCTGGGCGCGCTTGGGCAGGCGCCCCGTGATCTGGGGCGTGCGGCCCGTCCCCTGGCTGGCGAGGCGCCACATCCCCTTGGGCTGGTCCTTGAAGGCCAGCCACGTCTGGACCTTCCAACCCTTCTCGTCGCCCTGGGGCGGGGCGGTCCACATGGCGAAGGCGCTCACGCTGTCCATGGACATGAACTTCTCGAGCCCGACCTTCAGCGCGGCCTTGAGGGCCCCGCGCTCCTCGTCGGACTTGGGTTCGGGCTTCTCCTCGCCGGTGCCGGGAGCCACCTTGTCGGGCTTGGCGGCCTTGGGGGCGGCCTTCGGCTCGACGGCGGGTTTGGCCTCCGCCGTCTCCGCGGGGTTCTCCTCCTCGCGGGAGGACGCGGCCTCGGCGCCGAGCTTGATCCCCTTGGCCATCAGGTCGCCCGTGATGTAGAGGCTGGCGCCCCCCTGGTCGGGGAAGGTCTTCTGGACGGCCAGGAAGGCCGCGTTCGTCGATAGGGGCCGCTCGGGCGGGGTCAGGACGGCCTTGGCGCCATCCACGCCCAGGGCCAGCACCACAGCCTGGTCGCCCACGCCCCACAGCGGCGTATCCATCGTGAACTTGATGGACGAGTCCTTGGGCGCTTCGAGCTTGTGGAGGGGCACCCCGGCCACCGTCTCCACGACGGGCGTGTCGCCCAGCTTCTCCTTCAGGGCCTTCTCGACGGCTTCGCGCTCGCCGGGAGACAGCGGCATGAGGGCGCCGCCCTTCAGCGTGGTGCCCTCGAGCCAGCAGCCCGCGGCCACGGGCTTGGTCCTCAGGATTTCGGGGAGGTCCTTGACCGTCACCGGCGGGGCCGCCCAGACGGTCTGGAGGACCTGGAGCATGGGATCGGTCCCGCGGGAGGCCGTGGGGGCCGCCGCCGGGGCCTTGTCCTTGGCAGGGGGCATCCACTGCCCCAGCTCCTTCATCTCGAAGAAGGCCTGGACGCGGTCGGGGAACCGGCCGGCCAGCCCCTGGTAGACGAAGGAGACGCGGTGCGACCACCAGTACCCGCCTCCCGCCACGGCGAGCACGAGGGCGACCAGAACCACACCGACCATCACATTGCGCTTCATCGTGCCCTCCTTGCCTCCCCTCCCCGCCCGGACGACGGTCCTGGCCCGGGGCGAGTGCCGTCCGATCCGTGCGGCCCGGCGACCCGTTTTCTAGTACGGCTTGCGGCCCCGAAGGTTTCCGCACGCCCGGCGGAGGGCGCATCGGCGGGTCGTCGGCCCTTCGCCGTCCCCGCGACAATGGGATAGAATGGCCCGGGCGGGAGCGCTCCTCCGCCCGCTCCGGAGGCGCCATGAAGACGAGAGCCCCCCACGCGATCGCCGCGATCCTCGCCCTGGTCGTGGTCGCGGTCTGGGCCAAGTCGGTCAACATCCTGACGGATCTCACGCCCGTCGAGCCCAAGAAGGGCGACGTCGGGATCTCTGTGGAGGGCAAGGGCTACCGCTACCGCGACAAGCGGATCGACGTCCGCGTCCAGCACCTGACGCCCGCGGAGCGCCTCGCGTGGTACCAGCAGCGGGGCGTCTCGGACCCCTTCGCGGGGTTCCTCCTTCCCCAGGAGAACTACGTCTTCTTCAAGGTCCGCTTCGAGAATCTCCAGCGGGAGGAGACGGTAGAGTTCACGCCCGGCTCCTCCATGTTCGGCACCGCCAACCTCGTGGACGAGACCGCGGTCTACGAACTCTTCTACAAGGAGAGCGACGGCGAGACCCGCCTCGCGGCCGCCGGGAAGACGCTCTACTTCAAGGCGCTCCACCTGCCTCCCGGCGAGTGGTTCGAGCGCATCCTCCTGTTCAAGTACGACGAGGAGCACCAGCAGAAGAAGGTGGTCCTCATCATGAGCAACATCCTCCTGGGCCACGAGGGCATCGACCTGGAGTTCCCCTTCAACACGACCTTCAAGAAGGAAAGACGTTGATGAGCTCACAGATCATGGACGGGAAGGCCATCGGGGCGGCGATCCGCGCCGAGGTGGCGGAGGGTGCGGCGGCCCTCAGGGCCAAGGGGCTCCGCGCGCCGGGTCTCGCCGCCGTGCTGGTGGGGGAGAACCCCGCGAGCAAGGTCTACGTGTCCTCCAAGGTGAAGGCCTGCGCCGAGGCCGGGCTCTTCTCCGAGAGGGTGGCGCGGCCCGCCACGGCCACCACCGACGAGGTGCTCCAGGTGGTGCGCGACCTCAACGCGAGGCAGGACGTGGACGGCATCCTGGTCCAGCTCCCTTTGCCCAAGCAGGTCGACGAGGGCGCGGTGCTGCGCGCCCTCGACCCGGCCAAGGACGTGGACGGCTTCCACCCCGTGAGCGTGGGGAACCTCGTCCTCGACCAGGGCGGCTTCGAACCCTGCACGCCCGCGGGCATCATGCAGCTCCTGAAGCGCTGCGGCGTGGAGCTCAAGGGGAAGCGCGCCGTGGTCGTCGGCCGCTCGCACATCGTGGGCAAGCCCATGGCCCTCATGCTCCTGCGCGAGCACGCCACGGTGACCATCTGCCACAGCCGCACGCAGGACCTCCCGGGCGTCTGCCGCGAGGCGGACATTCTGGTGGCCGCCATGGGGAAGCCGGCCTTCATCACGCACGACTTCATCAGACCCGGCGCCGTCGTGGTGGACGTGGGCATCAACCGCGTCACCGACGTGGCCGCGGCCGAGCGCTACTTCGGCGGGGACCCCGAGCGCGTCAAGGCGGTCAGGGAAAAGGGCTCGACCCTCGTGGGCGACGTCCTCCCCACCGCCATGTGGGAGAAGACCTCCCTCTACACGCCCGTGCCCGGCGGCGTGGGACCCCTCACCATCGCGATGCTGTTGTCGAACACGCTCAAGAGCGCGCAGCTGCGTCTAGGCGCGTAGGGGCGGACCGATGGTGCCCCGCCCTCCCCAGCTCTCCAGCTCTCCAGCTCTCCAGCTCGCGAGGACGAAGCTCGGAGCGGGCAAGCACCACGGGGCGCGCGCATGCTGAACCTCGGCCTCACGGGTGGCATCGGCAGCGGCAAGAGCGCCGTGGCGCGGATGTTCGCGGCGCTCGGCGCGGCGACGCTCGACTCCGACGCGCTCGTGCGTGAGCTCCTCGGGCCGGGGCAGAAGGGGGCCTACGCCGTGGCCGCACTCTTCGGTGGAGAGGTGCTAGGGGCGGACGGGGCGGTAGACCGGCGGCGCCTCGGCGCCCTCGTCTTCGACGATGCCCAGGCACGAGTACGCCTCGAGGGCATCCTCCACCCCATGGTCGTCGCCGCCCGGCGCGAGTGGATCGAGGCGCGCCGCCACGACATGGGGCCCGGCGCGGTCACGGTCTCCGAGGCCGCCCTCATCTTCGAGGCGGGCACGTGGCGCGATTTCGACGGTGTGATCCTCGTCGCGGCGCCGCTGGAGGTCCGTAAGGAGCGCCTCCTGCGCGCGGGATGGGAGGAGGCCGAGGTGGAGCGGCGCATGGCCGCCCAGTGGACCGACGAGAGGAAGGCCTCGCTCGCGGACTGGATCGTGGACAACGGCGGGGACGAGGGCACCACGCGGGCGCAGGTGGAGGTGCTCTGGAAGCGCTTCACCGCCATGGCCCTGTGCCGGGAGCCGCTCCCGAAAGACGACGGGAACTGAGACCCTGAAGGGGTGAGCATGTACAAGGACCTCCGCGATTTCGTAAGGGCCCTCGAGAGCGACGGCGACCTCCTCCGCGTGAAGGAGGAGGTGGACCCGAAGCTCGAGATCACCGAAATCCTCGACCGCGCGGTGAAGACGGGCGGGCCCGCCGTCCTCTTCGAGAGGGTGAAGGGCTACACGGTGCCCGTCCTGGGCAACGTCATGGGCACCCACCGCCGCATGCTCAAGGCCCTCGGCATCAGCAGCTACGACGAGGTGGACCAGCGCATCAACGCCTTCTTCGACGTGAAGCAGCCCCAGGGCCTCCTGGACAAGATCAGGATGCTCCCCCAGCTCGCCGAGCTGGCCTCCTTCCTCCCCAAGACGGTCAAGTCGGGGCCGTGCAAGGAGGTCGTCCTCAAGAAGAGCCAGTTCGACCTCACGCGCGACCTGCCGGTCTGCACGTGCTGGCCCGAGGACGGCGGGCCCTTCATCACCCTGCCCATGGTCTTCACGAAGGACCGTCGCTCGGGCAAGCGCAACTGCGGCATGTACCGCATGCAGGTCTACGACGAGGCGAGCACGGGCATGCACTGGCAGCTGCACAAGCAGGGTGCGAAGCACGCGCGCCAGGCCCTCCGCCGGGGAGAGAAGATCGAGGTCGCGGTGGCCATCGGCTCCGACCCGGCCACCTACTTCTCGGCGATCATGCCCCTGCCCGACGACGTGGACGAGATGCTCATGGCCGGGTTCATCCGCAAGGAAGCCGTGGAGATGGTCCCCTGCGAGACGGTGGACCTGGAGGTCCCCGCCAACAGCGAGTTCGTCCTCGAGGGTTGGGTGGACCCCGCGGAGCTCAAGCGTGAAGGACCCTTCGGCGACCACACGGGCTACTACTCCCTGGCCGACGACTACCCGGTCTTCCACGTGGAGTGCGTCACGCGCCGGAAGGACCCCCTGTACGTGCACACCATCGTCGGCCCTCCGCCCATGGAGGACGCCTTCATGGGGTACGCCATCGAGCGCACGACGCTGCCCCTCCTCAAGCGTCAGATGCCCGAAGTGACCGACATGCACATGCCCCCCGAGGGCGTCATGCACAACCTCATGATCCTCGCCATCGACAAACAGTACCCGGGGCACGCGCGCAAGGTCATGCACTCCGTCTGGGGCCTGGGCCAGGCCATGTTCACGAAGGTCGTCATCGTCGTGGACAGCGACGTCAATGTTCAGGACATGCGCGAGGTCGCGTGGCGCGTCCTCGCCAACATCGACCCGGGCCGGGACCTCGAGCTCGCGCGGGGTCCCGCGGATGCCCTCGAGCACGCGTCGCAGTACTTCGCCTACGGCGGCAAGGTGGGCATCGACGCCACGCGCAAGTGGAAGGGCGAGG
>JBBIUU010000128.1:0-7451 GCA_037440125.1 Acidobacteriota bacterium | reverse complement strand
GCCGGGCGACGGGCTTTGCCCGCGCTAAGGCGCAGCCACAAGTGGGGGGAGAGCAGTGCAGGGAGCGGAGCGACCGAAACGCTGAGAGGGGGGCGAACTCGCCCCCCTCTTAGTATCCTGGTAGCCCGTAGGGGAATCGAACCCCTGTTACCGACGTGAGAGGCCGGTGTCCTAACCGCTGAACGAACGGGCCAGAAAAAATTCTTGGCTGGGGAGGGAGGACTCGAACCCCCAACATCCTGGTCCAGAGCCAGGCGTTCCACCAGTTGAACTACTCCCCAGTGGAAAAATAATTGTAGCCGAGAGCCCAATTACTGTCAAGTCTGGGGTTGACGCGGAGACCAGGGTGGTGTATCTTCAACCGTCTGGTGGGATCGTAGCTCAGTTTGGTTAGAGCGCCGGCCTGTCACGTCGGAGGTCGCGGGTTCGAGCCCCGTCGGTCCCGCCACCACAATCATCTCGTCGAGGGGCGCGCGAGCGCCCCTTTCTCTTAGAGGCCAGCTTGTCCGACGCCCTCCTGGACCACCTGAACCCCGAGCAGCGCGAGGCCGTCACGCACGAGGGGTCGCCGGCCCTGGTCCTGGCCGGGGCGGGTTCGGGGAAGACGCGGGTCATCGCCCACCGGATCGCCTACCTCCTCACCGAGAAGCACGTCTCGCCGCACAACATCCTCGCGGTGACCTTCACGAACAAGGCCGCCGGGGAGATGCGGGAGCGGGTGTGCCGCCTCCTGAAGAAGGACGCCCTGCCCTTCCTGTGGATGGGGACCTTCCACGGCATCTGCGCGCGCCTGCTGAGGGCCGACGTGGAGTCCCTCGGCGGGCCCCTGACGCGGGACTTCACCATCCTGGACGCGGACGACGCCCAGGGCCTCGTGAAGCACTTCCTGAGGGAGCGGGGCATCTCGGACAAGAACTTCCAGCCGCGGGCGGTGGCTTCGGCCATCAGCCGGGCCAAGTGCGACGGCATCGACGCCGAGCACTTCGCGGCCAAGGCGCAGGGGCACTTCGCCCTCTCCATCGCGCCCGTCTACCGCGACTACGAGCGGCGCCTGGGGTCCTCCAACACGGTGGACTTCGACGACCTCCTCCTCCTCTCGCTCCGGGTGCTGAACGAGAAGGAGGAGGTGCGCGACAAGTACCAGCGGCAGTTCCAGCACGTCCTCGTGGACGAGTACCAGGACACGAACCGCATCCAGTACGGGCTCCTCAAGGCGCTCTCGGGGAAGTGGCACAACGTGTTCGCCGTGGGCGACGAGGACCAGTCCATCTACAAGTGGCGCGGCGCGGACATCCAGAATATCCTCGACTTCTCCCGCGACTTCAAAGACGCCAAGGTCATCAAGCTCGAGCGGAACTACCGCTCCTCCCAGCTTATCCTGGACGCGGCGAACGCGCTCGTGTCGCGCAATACCCAGCGCCTGGGCAAGAACCTCTGGACCGACCGGCAGGGCGGCGTGAAGGCCAAGCTCTTCGCGGCGCCGAGCGAGCGCGAGGAGGCCTCCTGGGTCATGGACACCCTGGCGACCCTCCACGCGCGGTATGGGTGGAAGCAGATGGCCGTCCTCTACCGGACCAACGCCCAGTCCCGCTCTTTCGAAGAGGCGGCCCTCAACCGGCGCATCCCGTACCAGGTCGTCGGCGGCATGAAGTTCTACGAGCGCAAGGAGATCAAGGACGTGCTGGGGTACCTCCAGCTCGCCTGCAACCCCCTGAACCGTGTGGCCCTCCAGCGCATCCTCAACACGCCGCCCCGGGGTGTGGGCAAGGCCTCCCAGGACCAGCTCGAGGCCCTCGCGCGGGAGCGGGGCACCTCCCTCTTCTCGGCCCTGCAAATCGCCGTGGACGAGGACCTCCTCCCCGCCCGGACGAAGGTCGCCGTGCGCGGGTTCCTCGAGATCATCCTGGCCATCCAGACGCGGATGCGCACCATGGCGCCGGCGGCCCTCGCCGAATGGGTGCTCGGCGCCACGGGCTACGTGGAGTACCTCGCGGGGCAGGCCGACTCGGGCGTGGACCCCCAGGCGCGCATCGAGAACATCCAGGAACTCGTCTCCGCCATGCGGGAGTTCGAGCTGCGCGAGGGTGGGGACCTGCGCCTCTTCCTCGAGCGCCAGGCCCTCGTGAGCGACCAGGACGAGATCAAGGACGGCGTGGGGCACGACTCGGTCAAGTTCATGACGATCCACGCCGCGAAGGGCCTCGAGTTCCCCATCGTCTGCCTCGCGGGCCTCGAGTACGAGCTCTTCCCGCACACGCTCTCCTCGCGCAGCGAAGAGGGGGTCGAGGAGGAGCGCCGCCTCTGCTATGTCGGCATGACGCGGGCCATGGACATGCTGCACCTGTCGTGGGCGCGCCAGCGCTACGTCTTCGGCGTCCCCCAGGAGCGCCTGCCCTCGCCCTTCCTGCGGGAGATCCCGCCCCTCCTCGTGGAGGAGGTGGGCGGCGTGAGCCGCGCCCCGGCGAGCCTCATGGAGGCCGCCGCCCTCGTGGCCCAGGCCCAGGCGAAAGCCCAGGCGGCACCCGCCTTCCGCACCGGCGGCCGCGTCCACCACCCCAAGTTCGGGTTCGGCATCGTCCTCGGGACCGAGGGCGCCGGCGACGACCTGAAGGTTACCGTCTCCTTCAATCGCTTTGGCCGGAAGAAACTCGTTGCCAAGATCGCCAAGTTGGAATCTGTTTAGGTCGAGCGCCGTCGCCTGTGGTGGAAGAGGCTCGCGGTCAGGAGACCGCTCCTACAACACCAACGCGTCGGATCCCTCGTGGCCAGGGGGCCGTGCCCACCCCTCCTCAAAACGTTCCGCCGCGACTGGGGCAGATCCGAGGAAGGCGAGGCGCCTGCACCGGAGGCGGCCCACCCCGAGCGGCTTCGAAGGGCTGCATAGGGGGCCCCTTGGAACCAGGACCCGGGCTGTCCCCCCGAAGGCAGACCTCTAAGAGCCGAGGGGCAGGGCTTGATTAGTAGAAAATGCGCCTGACAAAGGAGATGCCCCGGTCCCGGCGGCGTCATGGGTCACAAGCCCCACCCCTTTATTCGTGACGTATTTACCTTGACACTCCGCCCCCCCTCCCGTATCCTTACCGACTCGGGACCGAGGGCACCGTCGCGGCCCCCGGGGGAGGGAATCCAGTGCTGTCTTACGTGCCGGTAGGCATCTTCTTCGCTATTGCCTTGGTCCTCGTTCCCGTGGCCATGGTCCTCGGATGGTTCATCCGCCCCAAGAAGTACGACCCCGTGAAGATGGCGCCCTACGAGTGCGGCATCGAGATCCACGAGGCGCCCCGGGGCAAGGTGAGCGTCCACTTCTACCTCGTGGCCGTGGTCTTCCTGGTCTTCGACGTGGAAACCGTCTTCCTCCTGCCGTGGGCCGTGGCCTTCAACAAGCTCGGCCTCTTCGGCGTGGTGGAGGTCTTCATCTTCCTGGTGCTCCTCCTCGCGGCCTACGTCTACGCCGTGATGAAGGGCGTCCTGAAGTGGGAGAAGTGAGCATGGAGAACGAGACCGGCGCCTACCCGTCCTGGGTGGGTCTCGCCAAGCTCGACAGCCTCTTCAACTACTGCCGGGCCAACAGCCTCTGGCCCATGACCTTCGGCCTGGCGTGCTGCGCCATCGAGATGATCAGCGCCATGTGCTCCCGCTACGACATGTCGCGCTTCGGCTCCGAGGTCATGCGCCCCTCGCCCCGGCAGTCCGACGTCATGATCATCGCGGGCACCATCTCCATGAAGATGGCGCCCATCGTGAAGCGCCTCTACGACCAGATGCCCGAGCCCAAGTGGGTCATCGCCATGGGGAGCTGCGCCATCCAGGGCGGGCCCTACGACGACTACGCCGTGCTCCAGGGCGCCGGCCGCATCGTGCCCGTGGACGTCTACGTGAACGGGTGCCCGCCGCGTCCCGAGGCCCTCATCTACGCCCTCCTCAAGCTCCAGGAGAAGATCAAGAACCCGAAGGTCGCCGGCGAGCCCATGGCCGACGGCGTCCTGAAGGACCGCGCCACCAAGGGCTGGATGGCCAAGGGCGAGGAGATCGCGGACATCGTGGCCGAGTACGAGGCCAAGGGCCACACGGTCCAGAGCAGCCAGATCCTGAAGGGGTAGCCCCATGACCGAGGAGACCAAGGAGCCCGGGACGCCGGAGGCCCCCAAGGCCGCCGAGCCAGCGGCTGAGGCCGCCGAGAAGCCTGCGGCCCAGGCCGCTGAGAAACCCGCGGCTCCGGCCGAGAAGCCCGCCGCGGCCGCGGCCCCCGCCGCCCCGAAGCCGGCGGCCCCGGCCGGCCCCAAGAAGTGGGAGCCCACCGGCGAGGTGGTGACCACCGCCGTCACCGAGCGCCTCGCCGCGACCTTCGGCGAGAGCGTCACGGGCGTGAAGAACTCCTGCAAGGAAGCCACGGTCCTCGCGCCCAAGGCGCGCCTCGCGGAGGTGCTCCGCTTCCTCCGCGACGACCCCGAGTGCGCCATGGACTACCTGAGCGACATGACGGGCGCGCACTACCCGAACAACGACAAGAAGTTCGAGGTGGTCTACCACCTCTGGTCCATGACCCACAAGCAGCCGCTCCGCGTGAAAGCCCAGCTGGACGACGGGGAGGCCTGCCCCACGGCCACGGGCCTCTGGCCGGGCGCCAACTGGATGGAGCGCGAGGCCCACGACCTGCTGGGCATCGTCTTCGAGGGTCACCCGAACCTCAAGGTCATCCTCCTGCCCGACGACTTCGAGGGGCACCCGCTCCGCAAGGAGTTCCCCCTCGGCGGCGCCCAGGAGGAAATGATCCGGGCCAACCGCTACGGCAAGCCCGTCTACCTCCCCGAGGACCTCGAGGAGGCCCAGAAGATCGTCGAGGAGAGACGCCATGGCCGCTGAACACACGGGGGAAGCCTTCACCTCCCCGCTCCGCGAGGTCATGGAGACCAAGACCTACGAGCTCAACATGGGGCCGCAGCACCCCGCCACCCACGGGGTCTACCGCGCCATCCTCCAGCTCGACGGCGAGCGCGTCGTCTCCATGGAGTCGGTCCTCGGCTACCTCCACCGCGGCATCGAGAAGTGGGCCGAGTACCGCACGTGGGCGCAGGCCACGCCCATCTTCGACCGCCTCGACTACGTGGGCGCGGTCCTCAACTGCCACGGCTACGTGGGCGCCGTCGAGAAGCTCCTGAACCTGGAAGTGCCCAAGAAGGCCCAGTACATCCGGGTCGTCCTGGACGAGCTCCAGCGCGTCGCCAACCACCTGCTCTGGCTCGGGACGCACGCCCTCGACGTGGGCGCGCAGTCGATGCTCTTCTACGGCATCCGCGAGCGGGAGGCGATCCTCGACCTCTTCGAGGCCATGCTCGGCCAGCGCCTCCTGCAGAACGCCTACCCCATCGGGGGTGTGCGCTTCGACTTCCCCAGGGGCTGGGTGCCCGTGTGCAAACGCCTCCTCGAGGAGCTGCCCAAGAAGATCGACGACTACGAGACCCTCCTCACGGGCAACCGGATCTGGGTCCAGCGCACCAAGGGCGTGGGCGTCATGTCCGCCGAGACGGCCATCTCGCTGAGCCTGAGCGGCCCCACGCTGCGCGGCTCGGGCGTGAACTTCGACGTGCGCAAGGCCATGCCGTACTCGTCCTACGAGGACTTCGACTTCGAGGTCCCGCTCGGCGAGAACGGCGACGTCTTCGACCGGTACATGTGCCGCGTCCGCGAGATGCGCCAGAGCGTGCGCATCATCCGCCAGGCCCTCGACGGCATGCCCGCCGAGGGTGAGCTCAAGGGCAAGGTGGGCCGCATCATCCGCCCGCCCGCCGGCGAGGCCTACTACACCGTCGAGGCGGCCAAGGGCCAGCTCGGCTTCTACCTTGTCAGCGACGGGGGCGACAAGCCCTTCCGGCTGCACATCAAGTCGCCCTCCTTCGTGAACCTGCAGGGCATCGAGACCATGTGCCGCGGCGGCCTCATCGCCGACGTGGTGGCCAACATCGGCTCCCTCGACATCGTCCTCGGCGAAGTGGACCGGTAGGTAAGGACAGAGCCGGCGAGCCGGGGAAGGGTGAGCCGGTGAAAGCAAGGCAAAGAGGCGTGATGCGATCGTACTGGTTTTCTATTCTCCGGCTCTCCGGCTCTCCGGCTCTCCGGCTCGCTTCGGCGGAAGCAGGCGCGCTGAGGAAGGAAAATCGCGCATGAATTTCGACACCCTGATGGCCACGATCGGCTGGCCCCTCATCAAGATCGTGATCCTCCTGGTCCCGGTCTTCACGGTGGTGGCGTACCTGGTCTGGTTCGAGCGCCGGGTCCTGGCCTTCTTCCAGTCCCGCCTCGGCCCGAACCGCGTGGGGCCCTTCGGCCTCCTGCAGCCCGTGGCGGACGGCCTCAAGCTCCTCCTCAAGGAGGACATCGTCCCCACGAACTCGAGGCCCTTCCTCTTCAAGATCGCGCCCATCTTCGTCATGACGCCCGCCATCGCGGGCTTCGCGGTGATCTCCTGGGCGCTGCCCTGGGTCACCCCCGGCGGCGCCGTCCACCCCTTCGTGGTGGCCGACGTGGACCTGGGCATCCTGCTCATCCTGGCTCTGTCCTCCCTGGGCATCTTCGGCATCATCCTGGGCGGCTGGGCCTCGGGCTCCAAGTACCCGCTCATGGGGAGCCTGCGCTCCGCGAGCCAGATGCTCGCCTACGAGATCCCGCTCACGCTGTCGGTCCTCACGGTCATCCTCCTGGCGGGCTCCTTCCGCCTGAGCGACATCGTGGCGGCCCAGCAGGACCTCGGGTGGTACTTCCTCTTCCCGGGCCTCATCGCCTTCGGCGTCTACATCGTGTCTGCGGTGGCGGAGAGCAACCGGACGCCCTTCGACCTGCCCGAGGGCGAGAGCGAGATCATCGGCTTCCACACCGAGTACTCGGGCATGCGGTTCGCCTTCTACTTCGTGGGCGAGTACGCCAACGTGGTGCTCATCAGCGTCGTGGCCGCGAGCCTCTTCCTGGGCGGCTACGACATCCCCTTCGTGAAGGACGCGGCGCTCTACGCGGCGCACCCGAACCTGGCCTCGGCGCTGGGCGTGCTGTCCTTCGCGGCGAAGGGAGCCCTCTTCGCCTACTTCTTCATCTGGATCCGCGCCACCTATCCCCGTTACCGCTACGACCAGCTCCTCCGCGTCGGCTGGGTGGTCCTCCTGCCCATCGCGCTGGGGAACCTCATGCTGGTGGCCCTGCTCAAGCTGTGGCTGTTGAGGTGAGGCGATGAACCCCGCGACCCGCTTCGTGAAGATGGTGACCTTCTGGGAGCTCCTCAAGGGGCTCGTGGTCACGAACAAATACATGTTCAAGCCCAAGGTCACCGAGCTCTACCCGGACGTGCGCCCCGTGCTGCCCTACCGCACGAAGGGACGCCTCCACGTGGACGTCGGGACCTGCATCTCGTGCCGGATGTGCGAGAAGGCCTGCCCCGAGGGGTGCATCAAGGTCTTCCCGCC
>JBBIUU010000127.1:0-7573 GCA_037440125.1 Acidobacteriota bacterium | reverse complement strand
CGGGAGCGAGGTTGTACACGCCCGCGTCGCCCTGGGGGGCGAGGGGGAGGATGGTCAGCTGGCCGCCGTCCATCCACTCGTCGCGGGAGGACATGCCGCCGAGGTAGCCGGCCACGATCTGCTGGGCGGTCTCGAGGCTGATGGTGGGGACGGTGTCGACGTTGATGGCGCCCATGAACTCGCCGCCGAACTGCACGAGGTTGCCGTGGTTCACGCGGAAGGTGACGTACGACTTCTCGACGGGGATGCCCTGGTACTTGCGGTCCATGTTCACGTACCACAGGTAGCCGCCGAACTCGCCCGTGCCGGGCGTGGAGACCTCGAGGTCGGACGGGTCGACGCCGAACAGCTCGGGGTACTGGCGCATGAACTGCTTGGAGAGGCGGACGAGGGTCCCGCGGTTGACCTGGCCGCTGGCGCCCAGGTTCTCGCGGATATCGTCCCGGGTGAGGTGGTTGCCGGTTCCCGGAATCCAGGGCACGCCGGAGCCGGACACCAGCGCGGGACGGCCGGTGCGGCGGTCCAGCTGAAGCGTCCACTGCGCCCCGTTCTCCGTGACGAAGCGGTCCCAATCGCCGACCACGGCGGCCATGCCGGGCGCCTGGAGGGCCGCGGCCTCGGAGCGGATCTGCTCCACCGGCATCACGACCTGAGACACCTGAAGCCGCGGGCTCGCGGCGACGAAGTCGTCCAAGCCACCCTGGCTCTTCTTGACCACCTGCGCCTGCAGAACGCTGGCGCAGAGGCAGAACACGAGGAAACCGACCAACAGCTTACCGCGAGTCCCCATCTCTGACCTCCCACATGGTTCCAGATACCCTAAACCCCGTGAAAAGAAGGGCACTACTAAGCAAGTACCGTGCCTGCCACTCGATATGGAGTTAAGCCCTTCATTATCAACACAATACAAATGGCTGAGGGTTTTCGCGACCGGAACGTGGTATCCCGTTCACCCCCCTCCGACCCCATTTTGGACTTAACCCTGTGATTTCAAAGAGAATGAATGCCGAGATACGCCGTACACACCCAATGCGTGAACGGAGGTGACGGTTCATGGCTTCTGGGAGTGCTTGGTCGAGGACTTGAAAGGTCGGCCTAACGTCTTGTATCTTAAGCGCTTCTCCGGCCCGGATCCCGGTGCGTCCCGGAGCCGATGGGGGAGGCCACCGTGCCCGAAAGCCCGCCCGCGCCCACACCTTTGACCCTGCTGATCTTGTCCGGAGACATGGAGAAGGGCCTCGCGGCCTGCAACCTCGCGCTCGCCGCGCTGGCCTCCGGCCGAAAGGTCACCCTCTTCTTCAGCTTCTGGGGATTGAACTTCCTCAAGCGGCCCGACGCCCGCCCTCGGGGGCCATTCCTCGCCCGCCTCTTCGGCCGCCTGAACGGGGACGACGCGGCTCGCCAGCGCATGGGGCGGTTCCACATGCTTGGCGCGGGCCGATGGGCACTCCTCCGGCTCATGGGCCGCTACGACCTGCTGCCCGTCCTAGAAGGGCTGCGGGCGGCCCACGGCATGGGCGCCCGCCTCCTGGCGTGTTCGAACACGCTCCAGCTCATGGGCCTGGAGCGCGGCGACCTCATCCCCGAGGTGGACGACGTGGCCGGCGCCCTGGGGTTCCTCGACGCCGCCGACGAGGGCACGGTCATCACCCTCTCTTGAGGGCGGTCCCGACGCGCGAACCGCCCGGTCTCCCGGGCCTTCTTGATCAGTTCGAACCCCTCTCAGTTGTTGCCTTGGTTCGTCCCCAGCTCTCCGGCTCTCCAGCTCCCCGGCTCTATCTCTACGCCACTCCGTTCCGGACGGAGAGCCCCCGCCGCACGAGCTCCTTGACCACAGCGCCGTAGGCCGTGCCGAGGTCTTCGGGGCGGTGGGCGTCGGAGGAGAGGACCACCTCGGATCCACCCAGCTCCTTGTAGACCTCGAGGATGGCCCACCCCGGGTAGGGCTCGTCGAACCCCACGCGGTAGGTGCCCGTGTTCACTTCGAGGAAGACGCCCATGTCGAGGCACGCGGTGAGGATGTCCAGGACGGGCTTCTGGTAGTGCCTCAGCCAGAAAGCGCCCGTGTAGACGGGCCCGCGGCGTGAGTAGCGCTTGGGGAAATCGAGGTGGCCGAGGCAGTCGTACAGATTGCTCTCCACGGCCTTGAGGCAGGTCGTGAAGTAGTCGCCCAGGCACTCCTCGAGGGGGATCTCCTCCGTTTCGACGCGGGCCATGAAGGTGGCGATCTCCTCGCGCCCCACGTAGTGCGCCGAGCCGATGACCCAGTGGTAGCGGTGCGTGTGCAGGAAGTCGCGGATGGCGGGGAGATGCTTCTCCTGGTGCGTGACCTCGGCGCCGAAGCGGATCTTGAGGCCCGGGGTGACCTCCTCGAGCTCCTCCCAGGCAACGCGCGCGGCCTCGTAGTCGTAGCACCCGAAGCCCGGGTCCGACTTGTCGAACTCGATGTGGTCGGTGAGGACGAAGCCTCCCACGCCCACCTTCCTCGCCTGCGCCGCCAGCGCCTCCAGGGACGACTCACAGTCCCAGGAGAACTGGCTGTGGACGTGGTGGTCGAGGAAGGTGTTGTACATGGGGGAAGTATAAGGGCGAAAGGGAAATTTCGGAATTCGGAATTCGAAACTCGGAATTCGGAAATCGGAAATCGGAATTCGGATACGAGGGCAGAAGGGCGGATTTCGGACGGGAGACAGGCTAGACCTGAAGTGGCTGCCTTTCAGCCTGCTTTCTGCTCCCCGCTTCCCGCTCCCCGCTCCCCTACATCATCCCGAAGGCGATGAGCATGGCCACGGCGATGCCCATGAGGCTCTCGCCGGCGATGAGGCCCGACGCCACAGGCACGGTGTACTTGTCCCCGAAGGCGGGCGCGCGCTTCTCGAGGATCCATGCGACGAAGGCGCCCAAGAACATGCTCACGCTGTTGTAGGCCGGCACCACGAAAGCGATGCCCATGGCCGTGGGCGAAGGCAGGAACCTGCGGGTTTTGGGCCAGAAGCGCTCGCAGAGGGTGATCACGATCCCGGCCAGGCCGCCCCAGAGGAGACCCCACCGCGCCGAGACGGGCAGGGCGTGGAGCCCGTTGGAGAGGAGCATGGCCACGCCGTACCAGGTCTGGGCCGCCGGCGCGGGGAGCTTGTCCGTGCCGAGCACGTCGGCGTTCGGGATGAGGATGTTGTAGACGGGGGCCGCCACGGCCGAGCCCACCACGACGCCCAGGAGCATGGCCACGAACTGCTTGCGGGGGCTCGCGCCCACCATGGTGCCGCACCGCCAGGCCTGGAGCAGGTCCGCCGAGGAGGTGGCCGCGCCCGCGGTGACGTTGGCCGTCATGAGGTTGGCGGTGGTGTTGCCCGGGGCGAGCGCGCCGTACATGAGCTGGGTGATCTTGCCCATGGCCCCTACGGGCGTGATGTCCGTCTCGCCCGTGGCGCGGCACGCCACGATGGCGAGGAAGAAGGACATGACCACGGCGATGATGCCCATCCACCAGTGGATCCCGAAGAACCACATCTGGAGGATCACCGCCGCTATGCCCGTGATGACCACGCCGATGGCGAACCACGAGCCGGGCACGTCCACGGCCGCGAGGGCGTCCTCGTGGGCGCTCAGGGTCTTCCCCTTGGAGAACATGGCCAGGAGGCCCGAGAAGGCGCGCAGGACGGTGCGCCACTGCATGAAGAACGAGAGGAGGCCCGCGGTCACCATCATGGCGACGCCGGGCCACATGAGCCAGCGGACGATGTTGCGGAAGCCGCCGTAGTTCACCCGGCGGTGCTGGCCGGCGTGAAACCCCAGGACGCCCGCGCCCGGCGTGTCGAGGACCTCCAGCTCCGCGTCCCACTGCCGGAAGGCATCGGCGCGAGCCACGAGGTGGTCGCGCTGCAGCTGGAAGCTCACCTTCCCCGCCAGGGGGTTGGCCGACCCGTCGGGGAGGGTCTTGGCGTTCAGGGCCGCCAGGAGCGCCGTCCCGTCGGCGTAGGTGGCCGCGTCCTTCCAGCTGAAGGTGAGGCAGGTCTTGACGAGCTCTGTCTGGGGGCCCGTCATCTGGCCCGCGGCGAGGTCCAGGACGGCCCCCGCAGGCACCGCCAGGGGGAAGCGCAGCGCGCGCGCCGCGGCACCCGCCTGGAACCCAAGAGCCGGGCTCTTGGTCCCCTCGGCGAAGACGAGCGCCGTCTCGGCGCCGATAGCCACCGAGGTGCGGGCCCCGATCCTGTGGGTGGCCTTGTCGATCTCGAAGAGGAGCGCCCCCGCGAAGGGGTTGACGGCGCCGTCCTCGAGCTTCGGGGCGTTGAGCGCGGCCAAAAGCGCGGGAGCGTCCTTGAAGGTCGCCGTGGTGCTCCAGGTCCGCGCCAGGAGGCGGGGGGCCTGGCCCGCGCTCTCGAGGGTGAAGGCAAGGGTCTCGCCTTCACGGACCGTCACGGGGAACGCCAGGTCCGCCGCGTTAGAGACGACCGCCGCGTCGTCGAACCCGTCGGCCGCGACCACGGCGGGCGGGTCGTGCGTGATGTCGCCCTTGGCGATGTAGATGGGGGCGAGGACCCCGTAACCCAGGACGGCGGCGATGAGGAGGCTCACGCCCGCGCGGATGCCCATGATGGCGCCCGCCCCGACCATGATCAGGCTCCCCTCGAAGGAGAGGGTCAGCCGAGCGAGGGGCACCCCGAGGGCGGACCACGAGGCCGGGATCATGGTGGCCGGGATGGCCTCCGCCCAGCGGTTCCACTGGAGGACCCCCAGGTCGCGGGAGAAGTGCCCGGCGACGCGCTTGGGCAGGCCGATGACTCCGTCCCGCCACCACGCGATGACGAGCCCCACGCCGAGGGCCCCGAAGAGGGCTCGGGCCTTCTGGATGGCGTCCCCGCCCTCCGCGTACATGCCCTTGAGCACCTCGGAGGTGGCGAACCCCGTGGGGAACTTCAGGTCCTCCACGTTGATCATCTGGCGCTTCATGGGGATGGCCATGCACAGACCGAGGAAGAGGATGACCGCCACCCACAGGGCGAGCTGCCAGGTGGGCAGCGTGCGCCCGGAGATCATGGTGAGGGCCGGAACGGCGTTGGAGAGCCCCGCGGAGGCGATGAAGGCGCACGCCGCGGCGATGGTGATGAGGATGTTGTTCTCGAGGATCCCCATGTCCCGCTTGACGAGGAAGGGGAGCGTGACCCGCAGGGCCTTGAAGATGGCGAAGGCCATGATGGCCGCCGTGATGGTGACCCCCAGGCTCCAGCCGGCCTTGAACCCCACGTAGAGGTTGCTCAGGCACATGATGGCGCCGATGAGGGCGCCGAGGAGGACCGACCGGACCGTGAGCTCGGCCTCGCGGCCCCCCCTGTAGACGTTCTGAAGCCACTCCCTCTCGCGGGCCTCCACCGCCTCCAGGTTGGTCCCGGGCTTGCTCTCCATCCAACCCCTCCACTCGAAGAGCTGTCAGGATAGCCTCAACGGCCCGGAGGAAGCCAGCCCTTGTGAGCCCGGTCACTTCACAGCGGGAAGAAATGCCTTATATTAGTCGTTACCAAAACGCCGTGAAGAGCGGCATCGCTGTGGAGCTTAAGGAGGCATTCATGCAGATGACGTTGAAGCGATTCGTGGCCCTTTTCGCCGCCCTGGTGCTGCTGGCGAGCGTCGCGGCTGGTGCCACCGACATGAAGAAACATCCCCCCGAGAAGGTCACCAGTTACAGCCCTGGACCCTACTCGGAGTACATCGAGAGCCACGTGGACGACACCACCGGGCAGTTCACCTTCGGCGTCCCGAACGGCCCCATCATCCTCTACGGGCACAACAGCTACCCCTGGTCCTCGTTCAGCACCATCCGGGTGGACGACGGCTTCTTCGACAACAACAACCAGTACGACCACGTCTTCGGCAACATCATCCAGGCCCCGACGACCGTCGGGGACACGAGCGAGGGCGTCTGGCAGCTCGGCACGACGAACCTGCGCGTCCACCAGTACCTCACGCTCGTCACCGGCTCGAGCACGGGCCACCAGGACACCTACGCCATCCGCTACAAGATCGACAACCTGGATTCCGTGGCGCACACCGTCGGCTGCCGCGTCATGCTCGACACCGACCTCGACGACAACGACGGCGCCCCCTTCCGCGTCCCCGGCACGGGCTCCGTGACCACCGAGATGGAGTGGCAGGGCGCCAACGTGCCCCCCTACTTCTTCGTCTTCAACGACCTGAACAACCCCAGCGTCACGGCCCAGGGCACGCTCCGCGGCGGCCTCGCGGTCCCGATTCCCGGCATGCTCCAGATCGTGGCCTGGCCCAACGTGTTCGACGAGACGAACACCTTCTACTACACCATCGACCCCCAGGGCTCGATCACCGGAGACAGCGCGTATTGCGCCTACTGGGACGGCTATACGGTCGGCGCGGGGCAGTCCATCACCTTCACGACCTACTACGGCCTCGGCGGCATCGCCGTGGACACCAACCCGCCCCTCGCCAGCTCCATCTCCGCGCCCGTGGAGCTCGACTGCCAGTCCGACGTCATGACGCCCAACCCCTTCGACATCGCGCTGTACCTCGCGAACTCGGCGCCGGGCGTGACCGTCCCCGTGACCAACATCTCCGCGGCGCTGACCCTCCCCGCCGGCCTCACGCTCAAGGCAGGCGCCGCCACGCAGACCATCGCCAGCCTCGACCCCGGAAGGGACGCGCTCCTGGACTGGACCGTGGCGGCCGACGGGTCCCACACGGGGCCCCTCCAGTACACGATCCAACTCAACAGCTCCAACGCGGGCAACAAGACCCTCACCGGGTCCATCGAGATCCCCGTCGGGTGCACGGCGTGCTACCTCAACCTCTCGGCCAACGCCAGCCCGACCTCGGGCTCCAAACCGTTGAACGTCACGTTCTCCGCGGCCGGCACGCCCACCAACTGCACGGGCGCCGTGACCTACGACTGGAGCTTCGGCGACGGCAGCGCGCACGCCTCGGGGACCAACCCGGCCCACATCTACACCACGGCGGGGACCTACACCTGGACCGTGACGGCCTCGCTGGGCGCAGCGGCAGCCATCAAGTCGGGCACGATCACGGTCAGCAACGCCCCGCCGCCGGTCATCACCCTCATGAAGAAGGTCGCCCCGCCCTTCAGCATCGTCGCGACGGGGAGCAACCTCCAAAACGGCATCAGGGTCTTCATCGACGGGACTGAGTGGACGAACGTGCTCTGGAAGAACACGGGCAAGGTCAAGCTCGGCGGCGGCGCGAGCCTGAAGGCCGCGGTGCCGAGAGGCGTGACCAAGACCTTCCGCTTCCTGAACCCCGACGGCGGCGAGGCCACGCAGACCTGGTCCTGGTAGGAACAAAACAGTAGGAAGCAAAAAGGCAGGGGCTCCGGCCCCTGCCTTTTCTTGTTTGGAAAGAGGGTGAATGGTGTCACGACGCCCGGGAGTTCTCCGAGAGCAAGAACCTCCCCGTTCCCCCGGACCCCCTCGCCTGCTGCCCGCCTCCAAACTAGGGCGTGTTCACGCTATTGCATGGGCCCTGGGATGAAGTTCTTTGTTGAACGAGCAGGCCGTCCAGGCGCCGAGGGCGCCCTCGCCGGGCGAGCGCG
>JBBIUU010000126.1:3302-7707 GCA_037440125.1 Acidobacteriota bacterium | reverse complement strand
AAGCAGAGGCGAGATCCTGAGACTGACTTCCCTTCCAAGAAGCCCTCAGGATGACCGGCTGAGACTGACTTCCCTTCCAAGCGGCCCTCAGGATGACGGCTCCGAGCCCGTCATTCCAGACGGCCCTTCGAAAGGCTCCTGTGCTGGAATCTCGAGCCTCGATACCCCAAAAGGAAAAGGGCCCGCCGGGAGGTAGCAGGCCCTTCGGAGGTTTGGAGGTGTCTCTCGGTGGTGTTGCCCCGGACCCTCCGGAGCTGGGGTGAGTCAGGCCCCTTGTCCGAGATTCACTCCAGCTCAATCCAAAGCAACCCCCGTGCCATGTGGATTTCCTCGTCAAAAGGGCCTCGATCGCCCTCATTTTCGGGATTCCGGTGTTCGGCGGGCGGCCAAAGTGGCGCGGGCCGGGGTCCGCCACATCAAAATGGCGCGGCGTTCATCCACGTCCAAAGGGGGGTCCGAGCGGCCAGCCCGCCAGGGAAACATGGGAAGCCTCGCCACTAGAGCCCTGGAACATCTGGATTCCCAACGGATTTCCTCCGCCGTCCGCGACAGGGGACCCGGGAGCAGAGGTCGTTCCGGGCTCGTTGGCAAGGGACGTGCTTTCGTCCCGTCGGATAGATCCACCGGCCGCGTCGTCGGGCCCGAGAAGGGACGGCGACGCGGCCTTCGCCTTCGCGCGCTGAACACACGTCGCGCGACCCGCCGAAAGGCGCCGTGCCTGCCAAGAGGTCCGTGTCGGGCCCCAACTGGACACCGGTTTCCTGCCGCCCTAAACTCGAAGGGTGAGACGCGCTTCCAGCCCGCTCCTTGACCGGCGCGAGGTCCGAGATGTGACGATTGGGTCCACGTTGGGGCGACGCGGCCCTGGGCCTCGGGTGGGAAACGTCTGCCGGCGCGGGGTTCGACATGGCGCATGTCGACAGGCTCTTCCAGCCATTCCAGCGGCTGCATGACAAGGAGGACTTCCCCGGGGCGGGCATCGGCCTCGCGACGGTGCACCGGATCGTCCGGCGCCATGGCGGCACCGTGTGGGCCGAGGGCGAGAAGGGCAAGGGCGCGACGTTCTATTTCACGCTCGGGCCTGGCCCCGTGGCCGCGGAGGGGGGTGGGGCATGAGGACGGCGCCGCCGAGATTCCAGCATGGGAGCCCTTCGACTGAGCCGCCTGGAATGACGATGGGGATGCAGGTCATCCTGAGGGCTCCTTGGAAGGGAAGTCAGTCTCAGGATCTCGCCTCTGCTTGCGGGAACCGGCGAGATTCCAGCACAGGAGCCCTTCGAAGGAACGTCTGGAATGACGGGGAGAAGCAGCACCTCACGCCACGCCCTCCGATGCGGGCTTCTCCTCCACGGGCTTGGGCACGACGATGCCGCGCACGGCCCACGCCTGCTCGACGGTGAGGGTGAGGCCCCCGCGGTCGTCCTCCGCCTTGCCCTCCACCACGAGGGGGCGCCCCGAGGTGATGAGGGCGCCGAAGCGCGCGTAGGCCTTGGGGAAGAAGACGAGCTCGCACAGGCCCGTGGGGTCCTCGAGGGTGACGAAGGCCATGGCCTCCTTCGTCCTCTTCGTCGGGATGCGCTTGTAGGTGATCACCTGCCCCCACACGCGCACCCGCGATGGCGCCTTCGCCGCGAGGCCCCCCGCGTGCGTGTAGCCCCGCTCCTGCGCCCATCCCAGCATGGGCGTCAGGGGGTGGGCGGTGGGCGCGTAGCCGAGGGCGCGCACCTCGCCGGTGAGGAGCTCGCTGAGGGAGAGCGGCGGAGGAATTCGGAATTCGGAATTCGGAATTCGGAAATGGAAGACCTCGCTCCCCCCGTTTCCGCTTTCCGCTTTCCGAATTCCGCTTTCTGAGCATCTCCCTCCCTCTCCCGAACACAGCTGCGCAATCATCCCGCCGCGCTCGCCCCCGAACGAATCGCACGCCCCCGCCCGGACGAGGATCTCGATCTCCGCGGGCCTCAGCCGTTTGCGCAGGCGCGAGCGGAGGTCGGCGAAGGAGCGGTAGGGCCCCTCGCCGCGCTCCTCGTAGAGGGCGTCGAGGGCGCCGGGGCGCAGGCCGCGCAGGGTGAAGAACCCGCAGCGCAGCAATCTCCCCTTCCCGGCGAACTCGTCCTCGGAGGCGTTCACGTCGGGCGGGAGGAGGGTCATCCCCCAGCGCCGCGCCTCCTCCACGTAGGCCGCCGTGCCGTAGAAGCCGCCCTGGTTGTTGACGAGCGCCGCGAAGAACTCGGCGGGGTGGTGCGCCTTGAGGTACGCCACCTGGTAGGAGAGCTGGGCGAAGGAGGCGCTGTGCGCCTTGCAGAAGGCGTAGCCCGCGAAGGAGCGGATCTGCGCCCAGAGCTCGCAAAGGACGCCCTCGCCGATGCCGCGCTCGCGGCCCTTCTCGAAGAAGGACCCGGTGAGCGATTCCATCTCGGCGTGGCTCCGGTACTTGCCGCTCATGGCGCGGCGCAGGGAGTCGGCCTCGCTTAGGCTGAGGCCCACGAACTCGTGCGCCACGCGGATCACGTCCTCCTGGTAGACCATGACGCCGAAGGTCTCGCGCAGGATGGGCTCGAGCTCGGGCGCCGCGTACTGCGCGGGCGCCTCGCCCAGACGGCGCTGGATGTACGCCTCCATCATGCCCGACTCGCTCACGCCGGGCCGGATGATGGAGGAGACCGCCGTGAGGTCGGGGAAGGTGCGCGTGCGCAGGCGCTGCAGCAGGAGGCGCATGCCCGGCGACTCGATGTAGAAGCACCCCATGCTCCGGCCCCCGGAGATGACGGCGTTCGTGGCCGCGTCGTCGTAGAGGCGCTCGGGCGGGAAGACGGGGGGCGCCTGGCCCGTGTGGTCCTTCACGGCGGCCACCGCGTCCACGAGGACGCCCAGGGAGCGGTTGCCCAGCAGGTCGATCTTCACGAGGCCGAGCTCCTCCACGTCGTACATGTCGCACTGCGTGATGGCCACGCCCTTGGCGGCGCGCTCGAGGGACAGGCGCCTCGTGAGCGGGATGGGCGAGACCACCACGCCGCCGCAGTGCACGGAGAGGTGGCGCGGGAAGCCGTCGATCCAGCGCGCCACCTCCAGGAGGTCCTGCCACGGGCGGTCCTTGAGGGGCGCCCTGCGCGCCTCGGGGCGCGAGGCGAGGGCCTCGGCGAAGTGCTCGAAGGAGGTGTGGGGCAGGGCCCGCGCGATGACACCGATCTCCTCCTCGGGCACGCCCATGGCCTTGCCCACCTCGCGGAACCCCGAGCGCGCCGAGAAGGTGTTGTGCGTGGCGATCATGCAGACGCTGTCGTCGCCGTAGGTGTCGTAGACGTGGCGGATGACGTGGTCCCGCTCGCGCCAGGAGAAGTCGAGGTCGATGTCGGGCGGGTTGCGGCGCCCCGGGTTGAGGAAGCGCTCGAAGTAGAGGCCCTCGGCCACGGGGTCCACGTGGGTCATGAAGAGGCAGTAGGAGACGAGGCTCGAGGCGCCCGAGCCGCGGCCGATGTTGGGGATGCCCTGATCGCGGGCGAAGCGCGCGATGTCCTCCACCACGAGGAAGTACCCCGCGAAGCCCAGGCGCACGATGACCTCGAGCTCGCGCTCGAGGCGCTCCACGTAGGGCATGGAGACGTTGCGCACGCGCTTCGCCAGGCCCGCGTAGCCGAGGGCGCGGAGCTTCCCGGCCTCCGTTTCTCCTGGTCCTACGGGTGCTGTAGGCAGAAGCCAGTCGCCCAGGGGGAGGGTCACGTCGCACGAGGCCGCCAGCTCGCCCGCGGCCTCGAGGGCGCGCGGGTCGCGCCCGAAGCGCGCCTCCGCCTCGTGGGGCGCGAGGAGGAAGTCGGTGGGCGCGGCCTCGGGCGGCAGGTGCTTGGCGGCGCGCAGGACGCGGTGGACGGCGTAGCCCGAGGGCTCGGCGAAGGAGGCCGTGGGCGCGGCGAGGAGCGGCAGGGACAGCCACTCCGCCGCGGCGCGGGCCTCGCCGTCGGCCTTCGGGTCCCCCGAGAGGCGCGCGAAGACGCCGCCATCCTCTGCACCGTGGGAACGCTTCAGCGCGTGGAGGAGCGCCGTGTCCGAGGCCACGAGCGCCACGTGCCCGCCCTCCGTCGCCGCCGCGGCCTCCGCCGCCAGGTCGAAACGGTCCGGTTCCAGGTTGCGGCGGGTGACGAGCGCGCAGAGGCGTGCGTAGCCTTCGTCGGTCTTCGCAAAGGCGAATAGGGAGGAATTCGGAATTCGGAATTCGGAATTCGGAAATGGGGCAGAATTCGGAATTTGGAATTCGGAATTCGGAATTCGGAGTGCGGAATTCGGAAATGAAGCACTGCCATCTTCACCTTTCGGATTTTCCTCTCGTTTCCGCTTTCCGCTTTCCGAATTCCGCTTTGTCCCCTCCGTGATCTCCGCCCCCAGGATCGGCTTAATACCCGCCTTCTTCGCC
>JBBIUU010000126.1:0-3202 GCA_037440125.1 Acidobacteriota bacterium | reverse complement strand
TGTCCCCTCCGTGATCTCCGCCCCCAGGATCGGCTTAATACCCGCCTTCTTCGCCGCCTTGTAGAATCGCACCGCGGCGTAGAGCCCGTTCCGGTCGCAGAGGCCCGCCGCCCCGTAGCCGCGTTCGGCGCAGGCGCGCACGAGCCCTTCCGCGGACATGGCGCCCGAGTAGAAGGTGAAGGCCGTTCGGTTGATGAGCGGGACGAAGGGCACGGCGGCCTCCCGGCGACCGCACGCCGAAAGACGTGACTATTCGCCATGGCCACAATATAGTCATTAATGACTATTAATGCAAGAGGTCGGCGGGGACCGGTCATCGGGTGATCGGGTGATCGGGTGATCGGGTGATCAGGTGATGGGTGATGAGGGGAGAACAACGCATTTCGCCTTCGTTTCCCAAGTCCCAAATCCCACATCCGAAAATCCGTCCAGATTCTGGACTCCCTCCGGTCGCCGGAACGACGGGTGCGGGAGCTCTGCGGGACCCCATCGTGCCGTCATTCCAGACTGAGCCAGCAGCGGGCTCCTGTGCTGGAATCTCGCGCCATCCCGCGAAGACGTGCTTGTCATCCCAGGCTACCCTTGGAACGACCCCTGAGCTGGGATCCTGAGACTGACTTCCCCTCCAAGGCGCCCTCAGGATGACGGGAGCAGGAAGCAAGTAGCGGGGAGGAAAAGAACTGGAGGCGTTGCCGCCTGTTCGTGTTCTGCCCCGCGTCGCCCCCTCCCCGCATCGCCCCCTCGACGCATCGCCGCGTCGGTGCCATCGCGGTCTCCAAACCGCGATTCTCTAGGAAAAGGATCGGCCTCGGAAGAGGCCTCCTACGACGGATCTGACGTTCGGGAGGAATGGTTCGCGACCTGGAGGTCGCTCCCACAGCCAGACGCGCGAGGACGATTTCCTACTCCCCTAATTCCCCACTCCCCTAATCCCCGCCCTTCAAGCTCGCGCAGTCGATGACGAACCGGTAGCGCACGTCGCCCTTGAGCATGCGCTCGTAGGCCTCGTTCACTTTCTGGACGGGGATGATTTCGATCTCGGAGACGATCTTGTGCTTCCCGCAGTAGTCGAGCATCTCCTGCGTCTCGGCGATGCCCCCGATGAGGGAGCCCGCGAGGCGCTTGTTACCGAAGATGAGGGACATGGCGTGCACGGGCGTCGCCTCGGGCGGCACGCCCACCACGACCATGGCGCCCTTGGGCTTGAGCATGCCCAGGTACTTGTTGTAGTCGTGGGGCGCCGAGATGGTGTTGATGATGAGGTCGAAGTGCCCGGCGAGCTTCTGGAAAGTGGCCTCGTCGCTCGTGAGCGCGAAGGCGTGCGCGCCGAGCTTTCGGGCGTCGGCCTCCTTGGCCTTCGAGGTGCTGAGCATGGTCACCTCGGCGCCCATGGAGGCGGCGAGCTTCACGGCCATATGGCCCAGGCCGCCCAGGCCCACCACGCCGACCTTGTCGCCCTTCTTGCAGTTCCACTGGCGCAGCGGGGAGTAGGTGGTGATGCCCGCGCAGAGGAGCGGCGCGGCGCCCGCGGGGTCGAGCCCCTCGGGGACCTTCAGGACGAAGCGCTCGTCCACCACGACCTGCGTGGAGTAGCCGCCGTAGGTGAGGGTCTTCCGGTCCATCTCGGTGCCGTTGTAGGTGAAGGCGGCGCCCTTGTGGCAGAACTGCTCGAGGTCCTCCTTGCAGGGCTCGCACTCGCGGCACGAGTCCACCATGCAGCCCACGCCCGCCATGTCGCCGACCTTGAACTTCTTCACCTCGGCGCCCACGACCTTCACGCGGCCCACGATCTCGTGGCCGGGCACCATGGGGAAGATGGAGCCGCCCCACTCGTCGCGGACCTGGTGGATGTCCGAGTGGCAGATGCCGCAGTAGAGAATGTCGATGTGAACGTCGTGGGGGCCGGGGTCCCGGCGCTCGACGGTGTGGGGCTTCAGCGGTTCTCTGGCCGAGGGGGCGGCGTACGCAGGAACTTTGGTCATCGTGGTTCTCCTCTCATCGCTTGAAGTCGATACGGGCCGTGGCGCGAGAAATCTCCGCGCGGCCCTCCGGCGGTCACTATACCCAACAGGGATGAGCGACGCACCATTCCCTTTTCGCGCCGCCCAGCAAGGTGGCGCCGCCCCTCCGAAAAGGGGCGGCGCGGTGGTGGTGCGGAGAGCGGGCCCGAAGGCCCGTCAGGTCACTGCCCGTAGGCGCCCAGGGGGCCCATCATCCCGTCGGGCCCCATCTCGGCGACGAGGATGTAGGCCACGTTGAGGCCGAGCCCGGCGGTCACGGAGCTCTGCGACGTGGCCACCGTCGCCAGGGGGCCGTACGCCGTCCAGGTCTTGCAGTCCGTGGACATGAACGCTGCGTATTCCAGCGCGCACGTGGGCGTCGGCGCGCCGCTCCAGGACACGGTGAAGGTGCTCCCCGACTTGGTGACGCGGACCACGTTGCCGAGATCATTCAGGCTCTCTCCGGGCGGGCAGCCTGCCGAAGAGGGCTGGATGGACTGGCTGAGGGCGGCGCTCCAGGTCCCGCAACTCAGGGCCAACGTCACGGTGACCGGGTAGTTCCCCGCGTCGGGGCTCGTGATGAGCGCGCTCTGCAGGACGAGGCGGTACCCCACGTCGGCGCTCTCTACCGATCCCGGAGGTAGGGTCCTCGAGAGGGTGACCGTGTTCCCGACCACGGAGACAGGGTGATCGACCCCGGGGTCGTAGGCCCCGTTGCCGTTCACGTCGGCGAAGAAGGTGCTCGAGGCGACGCTCCACAGGATGGAGCAGGCGAAGGTGGGAATGTAGGGCGAGCCGTACGGGCGCATCTCCTGCCAGAACCCCAGCGGCACGCTCGTGGAGGGAGCGCTGAAGGTGAAGGCGGGGGCCCAGGTGAAGGCGAGGGACGTGGGCATGGAACTTCCCGACGTGTTCGTGACCGTGACGACCTGCTGGGCCTGGGCCGAGGCCACATCGGGGATGGGCAGGGCCGACGTGAAGCTCGGTGAGGCGGTTGCCGCGTTCACCACTGCGGTCGTCGTGGACGGGACCGACGTGCACCCGCCCACCGTGGCCGTCACGGAGTAGACCCCGGCGGCGGCCGTCGGCGCATTCAGGATGACGGGGTTCTGGAGGGACGAGCTGAACCCGCTGGGCCCCGTCCAACTGTAGGTCGCGCCGGGAACCGTCGACGCGTAGAGGTAGAGCGCCGAGCCCGCGCA
>JBBIUU010000125.1:0-7991 GCA_037440125.1 Acidobacteriota bacterium | reverse complement strand
GCTCAAGATGATCTACCTGGACAACGGCGCCACCTCCTTCCCCAAGCCCGAGGAGGTCTACGTCTTCCAGGACGAGTTCTACCGCCGGCACGGCGTGAACCCCGGGCGCTCGGGCTTCGACCTCTGCCTGGAGGCCGGCAGCCTGGTGGACGACACGCGCAAGCTCCTCTGCGCCTTCTTCGGGGGCACCGACCCGAACCGCCTGGTCTTCGGCTACAACTCGACCGATGCCCTGAACCTCGCCATCTTCGGCCTCCTCAAGCCGGGCGACCATGCGGTCACGACCCACGTCGAGCACAACGCCGTCATCCGGCCCCTGTGGCACCTCCAGGAGGAGGGCCTCCGCGTGGACTGGGTGGACTTCGACTCGGACGGCTACGTGGACCCGGAGCGCGTGGTGGCGTGCCTCCGCGACGACACGAAGGCCGTCGTGATGAACCACGGGTCGAACGTCCTCGGCACCGTGCAAGACCTGGCCCCCGTGGGCCGCGCCTGCCGCGAGCGGGGCATCCCCCTCATCGTGGACGCCTCGCAGACCGCGGGCATGGTCCCCGTGAAGGTCGAGGAGCTCTGTGCGGACGTGATCTGCTTCACGGGCCACAAGAGCCTCATGGGCCCCATGGGGATCGGCGGCATGTACGTCCGTGAGGGCGTCCAGATCCGTCAGACCCGGGCCGGCGGTACGGGCGTGCGCAGCATCGAGCGCCACCACCTCGAGGAGTACCCCTACCGCATGGAGTACGGCACGCCGAACCTCCTCGGCATCGCCGGCCTCCACGCCGGGGTGGAGTGGGTCAACCGCCTGGGCCTCGACCGCGTCCACCGGCACGAGACGGCGCTCTGGACCCGCCTGCGCGACGGGCTCAAGGCCATCGAGGGCGTGACGCTCTACTGCGCGGACGACGTGGGGAAGGGGCGCATCAGCGTCCTGTCCTTCAACGTGGCCGGCTTCGAGGCGGGCGACGTGGGGACCCTCCTGGACGTGGACTACAACATCGCCTGCAGGACGGGCCTCCACTGCACGCCCATGGTCCACGAGCACCTGGGGACCGACAAGATGCACGGCGCCGTACGCTTCGGCATCGGGCCCTTCAACAACGAGGCCCACGTCGACGCGGCGGTCGCGGCCGTGGCGGAGGTCGCCGAGCTCGGCCGGAAGGGTCGGCGGTAAGGCACCTGAAGTCCACCGGACATCCCTAAGCATTTCTAAAGCAATCACTTGCAATCAGGACTGACCACTGATATATTAGATATCAGTTGGCTCGGGGGGGGCGTCACTCCGGGCCAGGGGGAACCTCATGGCGGTCTCCAATCGGTCTCTCAGGGAGCAGGTCTACGAGCTTCTCAAGGCCCAGCTCAACCGGGGCGAGCTCGAGCCCGGCAGCCAGCTCGACCTGAACGCGCTCGCGGCCGACCTGGGGACCAGCCGCACGCCCCTGAGGGAGGCCCTCCTCCAGCTCGCCAACGAGGGGTTCGTCACCATCCTCCCCCGCCGGGGCGTCCGGGTGAACGCCCTAGGCCCCGAAGAGATCCGGCACATCTACGAGATTGTGGGCGCCCTCGAGGGCGCGGCGCTCCTCGCCTCCGCGCCGGGGATTGCGGCGGCGGACCTAGAGGCACTTCGGGTCTTGAGCCGAGGCATGAAGGAGGCCCTCCGCTGGGACGACTTCGCGGCCTACTACGACCACAACCTCAAGTTCCACGACCTCTTCCTCGACCGCTGCCGCAACCCCCAGCTCGCCCGGACGGTGCGCCTCCTCAAGGAGCGCCTCTACGACTTCCCGCGCCGTTCGGGGTTCGTGAAGGCGTGGGAGGAGGCCTCGGTCCTCGAGCACGACGCCGTGGTGGACCTGCTCGAGCGAGGTGACTCTAAGGGCGCCGCCGACTTTTTGAGGGACGTCCACTGGTCCTACGCCGTCCAGGAGCCCTTCATCAGGCAGTACTACTTCGCCCGGAACGGTTCGGGAGGAGCGCCGTGAGCTCCCCCCGCGGCCGCATCGTCAACGTGCAGCGCTTCTCCCTCCACGACGGGCCGGGGATCCGCACGACGGTCTTCTTCAAGGGGTGTCCCCTCGACTGCGCGTGGTGCCACAACCCCGAGAGCCGTTCCCACGATCTCTCGGAGGGGCCGGGCCGCGAAGTGTCCGTGGCGGAGGTCCTGGCGGAGGTCGTGCGCGACCGGCCCTTCTACGAGACCTCGGGAGGCGGCGTCACCTTCTCGGGGGGCGAGCCCCTCGCCCAGCCCGAGTTCCTCCTCGCGTGCCTGGAGGCGTGCCGGCACGGGGGCCTCTCCGCCGCCCTCGACACGTGCGGCTTCGCGCCGGCCGAGACCCTCCTGGCCGCCGCCGCGCTCTCGGACCTCGTGCTCTACGACCTCAAGGCCCTCGACGACCGCGTCCACCGCGAGGCCACGGGCGTCTCGAATGCGGCCATCCTGGAGAACCTCGCCGCCCTCGCTCAAAGCAGCGCGCGGATCTGGATCCGCATGCCCGTGGTGCCCACCCTCAACGACGGTGTCGGGCAGATGGCGGAGGCCGCCGATCTGGTGAGGCGCCTGTCCGGCGTGGAGCGCGTCTGCCTCCTGCCTTACCACGCCCTCGGCGTGGACAAGGCCCTCCGCCTCGGCCATCGGCCGCGCTTCGGCCCCTTCCCCTCGCCCTCCCCGGAGGCCCTGGACGCCCTCGCGGCGCCCTTCCGCGCCGCCGGGATGGCGGTACAGATCGGAGGATGACCCCATGAACGAGCGCACCGCCCGCCTCCGCCGCGAGAGCCTCGACGCGCAGCCGACCCTGTCGGAGGAGCGGGCCCTCCTGGTCACCGCCTTCTACCAGGAGCACGAGGGCAAGCACTCCGTGCCCATGATGCGGGCCCTCTGCTTCAGGGACCTCTGCGAGCGCAAGACGGTTTGGATCGGCGAGGGCGAGCTCATCGTGGGCGAGCGAGGGCCGAGGCCCAAGGCGGTGCCCACGTACCCCGAGCTCACGTGCCACAGCCTGGAGGACCTGAGCATCCTCTCGACGCGGGAGAAGACCCGATACCACGTGCCGCCCTCCTGCTTCGAGGCCTATGAGAGGACCGTCATCCCCTACTGGCGCGGCCGCTCCATGCGCGAGCGCCTCTTCGAGCAGCTCCCCGCCGAGTGGCACGAAGCCTACGGCGCCGGGATCTTCACCGAGTTCATGGAGCAGCGTGCGCCGGGGCACACGGTCCTCGACGGGAAGATCTACACGCGCGGCCTGAGGGATTTCCGGGGCGATATCACCCGCGCCGTCGCCGCCCTCGACTTCGCCACCGACCCCGAAGCCTACGACAAGCGGGAGGAACTCCGCGCCATGGACACGGCGTGCGAGGCCGCCATCCTCTACGCCGAACGCCACGCGGAGGCGGCCGAGGCGCTCGCGGCGGGCGAAACCGATTCCCGGCGTTGGGCCGAGCTCCTCAAGATCGCCGAGGTCTGCCGGCGCGTCCCCGCGCACGCCCCGAGGGACTTCCACGAGGCGCTCCAGGCCTACTGGTTCTGCCACCTCGCCGTGATCACCGAGCTCAACGGCTGGGACGCCTTCAGCCCCGGGCACCTCGACCAGCACCTCTTGCCCTTCTACCGCCGGGGGCTCGAGGAGGGCACGCTGACCGAGGCGGGGGCCCGCGAGCTCCTCGAAACCTTCTTCGTGAAATTCAACAACCACCCCGCGCCCCCGAAGGTGGGTGTGACGGCGGCCGAGAGCGGCACCTACACCGACTTCGCCAACCTCAACCTCGGCGGGCTCCTCGCCGACGGCTCCGACGGATCCAACGAGGTCTCGCACCTCCTGCTGGAGGTCATCGACGAGATGCACCTCCTCCAGCCGAGCAGCAACGTTCAGATCTCGCGCAAGACCTCCGACGCCTTCCTGGCCCACGCGCTGCGGGTCATCCGGAAGGGCTACGGCTTCCCCTCGGTCTTCAACGCCGACGCCGTGGTGGAGGAGCAGCTCCGTCAGGGCAAGACCCTGGAGGACGCGCGGGCCGGCGGGTGCAGCGGGTGCGTGGAGGTGGGCGCCTTCGGGAAGGAGGCCTACATCCTCACGGGCTACTTCAACCTGTCCAAGGTCCTCGAGCTCGCGCTCCACGACGGCGTGGACCCGAGGACGGGGACGAGGCTTGGCCCGGCCACGGGCTCGCCCGAGGCGCTCGGGAGCTTCGACGACCTCTTCGGCGCCTTCGCCGCACAGCTGAGTCACTTCGTGGAGATCAAGATCCGCGGGAACCTCCTCGTAGAGCGGATGGTCGCCGAGCTCATGCCCGCGCCCTTCCTCTCGGTCATCACCGACGACTGCATCGCGAAGGGGCGCGACTACAACGCGGGCGGGGCTCGCTACAACAACACCTTCATCCAGTTCGTGGGGATCGGCAGCCTCACGGACAGCCTCTCGGCGCTGAAGCAGGTGGTCTACGACGAGGGCTCGGAGACCCTGCCTCAGTTGCTGTCCGCGATGGGGACCGACTTCGAAGGCCACGAGGTGCTGCGGAAGCACCTCCTCGACGGCACGCTCAAGTACGGCAACGACGAGGACTTCGCCGACGACCTCATGGTCCGGGCCTTCGACGAACTCATCGCGCTCGTGGACGGGCGCCCCAACGGCAAGGGGGGGTGCCACCGCGTGGAGATGCTCCCCACCACTTGCCACGTCTACTTCGGCTCTGTCACGGGCGCGACGCCCGACGGCCGACGGGCCTGGACGCCGCTCTCGGAGGGCATCTCGCCGGTCCAGGGCGCGGACCGGAAGGGGCCCACGGCGGTCCTGCGCTCGGCGGCCAAGATGGACCACATCAAGACAGGCGGGACCCTCCTTAACATGAAGTTCACGCCCTCCCTCCTGGAGGGGGAGCGCGGCATCGCGAGCCTCGCGGCCCTCGTGCGGGCCTACTTCAAGATGGACGGCCACCACGTGCAGTTCAACGTGGTGAACGCAGACGCCCTGCGCGAGGCCCAGCGCCACCCCGAGGAGCACCGCGACCTCATCGTGCGCGTCGCGGGGTACAGCGACTACTTCTGCGACCTCTCCCGCGCCCTGCAGGACGAGATCATCGCGCGCACAGAACACGGGGCTTCGCCCGCCGGCTGAGCCGTCGCCGCGGCACACATCCCACGCGCGGCCGTTGACGGGACGCCCCGGCGGACCCATGCTAGATCTTCGAGGATCATGCAGCGGGGCGGAAGCCCGGGAGGCAGGCGTGAGATTTTGCAGAGCCGTGACATCCGTGTTTTGCGCCGCAGCGGTGCTCTCGTCCCTGGGGGCCTGGGCGCAGGAGGCGACCGCGAAGAGCGAGCTCCTCGTGGTCTTCCAGGAGCACGTGAAGCCCTCCAAGGGCGAGGCGTACGTCGCCGCCGTGAAGGACATGGTGGCGCTCCTGACCGAGGAGAAGGCGGACTCGCCGGCCTTCGACCTGTGGACCTATAGCGCCCCCGACTTCACCTACACCTACGTGACGCCCATGGCCTCCATGGGCGACCTCGACACCATGCACGAGGCGTGGTCGGCGCTCTACAAGGGCCCCGACAAGGCCCGGTGGTCGAGCTTCGACGCCCGGATCAACGACGCCATCTCCGGCTCGAGCCGGACGATCGTGGCCCATGTGACCTCCGCCTCCTACAAGCCCCCAAAGCCCCGGCTGAGCGAGGAGGAAGCCCGGTACCGCTGGGTGGACACCTTCAGCGTGGTCCCCGGCAAGGAGGGGGAGTTCGTGGGCCTCTGCAAGGGCCTCGCGGAGCTCGCCGCCAAGGTGGGCTACGGCGACCCGTGGAACGTCTACAGCATCGTGGTGGGCGACAGGATCCCCTGCTTCTTCGTGGTCTCCAACGCGAAGGACCAGGGCGACTACGCCGAGTCGGACCGCGCCTTCACCCAAGCCGCGGGCGAGGAGGGGAAGAAGATCTTCGCCCGGATCATGGCCGTGACCCAGCACTACGACGGGCACGGCGAATGGTACCGCCCCGAGCTCTCGTACCAAACCCCCACGCGCCTCAAGACCCTGGAGATCGAGGAGGGTCCCGAGAAGCCGGAGGAGAAGGGCGAGGCCCCGGGCGGGACCGGAGGCGAGGCGAAACCCGGGGAGAAGACCGTGGCTCCGGCGCCCGCGCCGGCTCCTACGAAACCACCCGTGAAGAAGAAGTAGGATCCGATCCGAGCAGCGGTCGACGGGGCGGCGCTTCGGCGCCGCCCCTCGTGTCTTGGGCCTGCCTGCGTGATAGACTGAGAGAACCCGCACGAGGGCACCCGATGGAGAACGTCCGAGCGCGAGAGAGGAGACGCTCCACCGTGAAGATCACCCTCCGATCGCTACTTCTCATTTCCGCGTTGCTCCTCTCGCTCCCGCTGCGCTCCGCCGATCCCCCGAGTGCTCCGAACGCCACGCAGGAGGGCGTCGCCCTCTACAAGCAGGCGCGCTACGCCGAGGCCAAGGCCGCTCTCGACAAGGCGGTGGTCGCGAATGCCAAGGACGCCGATGCCAAGGCCTACCTCGCCCTGACCGTCAGCGCCTTCGACCGGGACTACGACCGATCGGTGGAACTCCTCGAGGCGGCGGTGCAGATCGAGCCCCGGCGGTCGGACCTCCACCGGTGGCTGGGCAGCGAGTACGGGAACAAGGCGGCGACCTCGAGCCTCTTCAAGGCGCCGGGGTACGCGAAGAAGTGCGGCGCGGAGATGAATCGCGCGGTGGAGCTGGACCCCAAGGACGTCGGGGCCCGCCAATCGCTCCTCCAGTTCTACCTCCAGGCACCGGGGTTCATGGGCGGCAGCGTGGACAAGGCCCGCGAACAGGCCGCGGCCATCGCCAGACTCGACCCCTGCCGGGGCTTCCTCGCCGAAGCCTCCATCGCGCTGAGGGCCAAGGACACGGCCAGAGCCGAGGCGCTCTACCGTCAGGCCATCGCCGCCGCCCCGGACCGCGGCGTGCCCTACAACGCGCTCGCCTACCTCCTCTTGGGCGCCAAGCGCACCGACGAGGCGCTCGTGGTGTTCGAGCAGTACGTGAAGGCGGCGCCCTCCGATCCCAACGCCCACGACAGTTACGGGGAGGGCCTCCTCGCCGCCGGTAAGGTGGACGCCTCGCTCGGCGAATACCGCAAGGCCCTCGAGCTGGACCCGTGGTTCTCGGCGTCCTATCTGGGGGTGGCGACGTGCTGCGAGAAGAAGGGCGACGTCGCGAGTGGGTGCGCCGCCTGCCGGAAGTACCTCGAGCTCGTCCCCAAGGGTCGCACCGCCGACAGGGTGCGCGAGAAGATCGAAGACTCCTGCAAGGGAAGTTGACGCGCGGCCCCGACCCGCCGCGCTGGGAGGGCAGGCCATGAGCGACCAAGACACCTCCACTTCCTCGAGGATGCCCGTCCTCTTCGTGGGGCACGGGTCCCCCATGAACGCCCTGGAGGCCAACCGCTGGAGCGAGGGATTTCGGTCCCTGCGGAAGGTCCTGCCGCGGCCGAAGGCCATCCTCGCGGTCTCGGCGCACTGGGTCACGCGGGGCACGCACCTGACCTCCGACGAGAGGCCCGCCACGATCCACGACTTCGGCGGGTTTCCACCGCCCCTCTACGAGATCCAGTACCCCGCGCCGGGCGATCCCGCGCTCGCGGAGCGCGTGTCCGATCTCCTGGCCGGCTACGACGCGGGCCCGCGGGGAGACTGGGGCCTCGACCACGGCACGTGGAGCGTCCTCCTCCACACCTTCCCGGAGGCCGACGTGCCCGTGGTTCAGCTCAGCATCGACGGCAATCTGCCCACCGCGGACCACCTCGACCTCGGCGCGGCGCTCTCCCCCCTTCGCGACGCAGGCGTGCTCATCATGGGGAGCGGCAACATGGTCCACAACCTGCGCGACGCCTTCGGCCAGATGCGCCGCGGCCACTACGCCACGCCCATCTGGGCCACTGCCTTCGACGGCGCCGTGGCCGACGCGCTCTCCCGTCGCGACCACGCCTTCCTCGCCCACGCGCTCGACGACGAGGAGGG
>JBBIUU010000124.1:0-8069 GCA_037440125.1 Acidobacteriota bacterium | reverse complement strand
TCCTGAGGGCCCCTTGGAGGGGAAGTCATTCTCAGCCTGTCATCCTGAGGGCACCTCCGGAGGGCTCCCCTCTCAGGATCTCGCCCTTTCCAGAGGGCACCTCGAGATTCCGGCCCAGGGGCCCTTCGGCGGGACGCCCGGAATGACAGGATTCGGGGACGATAAACCTCGCCCAGGGGCCGCCTCGGGAGACGGGGAACTCGAGGATTTCGGTCTTGGTCCATTCGGGCGGGTTGAGCCAGGCCTCGCGGAGGGCGTTGAGTTCCTTCGCCGCGGCGGCGATGGCCTGGACCCTCGGGTCCTCCTGAGGCTCCTGCCCCGGCGGCCACGGGAAGGGGAAGGTCTCGAAGCACGTGGTGGGTGTGTAGCGCGTGCCGCCCGAGGCCATGGCGTCGAAGAGCTGGCCCACGGTGTTGCGTAAGCGCTCCGGGTCCGCCTTGGTCTTGTCGAGGAGGCGCGTGAAGAGGTTGTCCTGGAGGAGGCCGATGTCCTCGGCGAACATGCAGAAGACGAGGCGGTCGAGAAAACGCGCCACGGCATGGGGGTCGTCGCCCCGATCGCGCAGGCGCTGGGCCAGCTCGCCGATGTGCCTCGCCGCCTGGGCGGTTATGGCCTGGCTCGTGACGCCGGGCTTGAGCTTTTCAGGATCGTGGAAGAGGGCGCGGAGGACCTCGAGGTTGCGCGGGCCGTCGAGTTCGGCCAGGGGAAGGGTGTGCACCACGCCGGCGGTGCCCGTGAAGTTGGTGTGCACCTCGATGACGTTCATGTCGCACACCACGAGGAGGGGCGGGTTCTCGAGGGCCTCGCGGTACCGCAGGAGCTGGGCGTAGGCCTTGGCCAGGTCCGCGTGGGGGCCCTTGTATTCCCAGCCGAAGAAGCCCTTCTTCCACACGTCGGCCCAGCCCTGGCCGCCGTCCTCCCTGCTCACACCCTTCTCAAAGGTGAAGGTGTCGCCCGTCTTGTCCATGGCGACAGGAGTTGGGTGCCCTACCAGGGCGCAGAGGTCGAGGAAGTGCTCGTGGCACGCCGAGCGCTCCGTGAGGGCAACGTCCTTCCACTTTCGGATGAATTCCGAGGGCGTCATGAGCAAAAAGTTTAGCACGGGGGGCCACGGGGTGCCCGGAGGCGGGGGTGCCGCCTCCAAGAAGAAGGAGGGTGGACGCTCGGCGCTTCGCGCCTCGAGTCCACCCTCGGTCGTCGTGGGAGCCGTCGCCTGACGGCGACTTTTTCGAGATTCGCGATCGGGCGATCGCTCCCACAAGAGAGGAGGAACGCGATCGGGCGATCGCTCCCACGAGGGAGAAGATCGCGGTCGGGAGACCGCTCCTGCGGCGGTGAGATGGGATGAAGGGTGCGGGGGCGAATTACGAACGGCTTCGCCGCCGGGAGGCGGCTCCCACAGGGCAACTGCTCTACGGTCTTCCCTCTTGGGTTGGAGATGGATTGGTCCGTCTTCTTCCGTGTCCTCCGTGCTCTCCGTGGTGAGCTCTCTTGTCTTTCGCATTTCGCGCCTCGCGTTTCGCGCCCCCCGCCGCCCGAACGCGAACGGCGCGCCCGTCGCCGGGCGCGCCGCCTAGAATCGCTCTTCGGTGAAGACCGGCGGATCATCTCGCGCCGGCGATGCCCTTGTTCTGGAGGATCCTCACCACGACGCGGCGGTTCTCGGCCTGCCCCTCGGAGGTCTTGTCGGAGGCGACCTGCTTGCTGGTGCCCATGGCGCCGGGGGCCAGCATGTGGGTCAGGGGGACCTGCGCCTGCTGCTCGAGGAACACGGTCACGTTCTGGGCGCGCTCGGCGCTCAGCCTCTGGTTCATGGCGGCGCTCCCCACTTTGGAAGCGTACCCCTGGACCATGATCATGTAGCCGTTGAAGGTCTTGGCCTGCTCGGCGAGCTTGAGGAGCTGGGGCTTGTACTCCGCGGCCACGGCGGTCTGGTCGTTGCCGAAGAGGACGGTGACCTCGCCGCGGATGATGTAGTCGCCCATCTCGCCGAAGCGCTTGATGGCCGCGTCGATGGCCGCCTTGTTCGCGGCGATCTCCGCGGCGTGCTCGGCGCTTTCCTTCTGCTCGGCCGCGATCTCTTTCTGCTGCTTGGCCACCTCCTGCTCCACCGGCGTGACCCCCGCCTGGATGTCCTGGGCGCGCTTCAGGTCCTGGCCCCAGAAGAAGACCTCGGTGGCCACGAGCTGCTGCTGGGCGTTGTACGTCCCCTTCACCGTGACCTGGAGCCCGGGTACCAGCGCCGTGACGGCGAACTGCTGTCTCGCGAAGAGGTTCTGCTGATCCACGACCTTGGTAGTGGGCGTCAGCTGGACCGTCACATTGCCCGAGCCCTGCGTCTGGACCGTCATGGTGTCGCCGCTCCGGCCGTTGATCACGCCCTTGACTCTGGTCAGGTCCGCCGAGGCGGCGACGGACACGACGATGAGCATCCCTGCGATCAGCACCCCCCCGAGAAATTTCCCACCGCCTAACTTGGTCATTGCCGTCCTCCCGCATTCTATGGGGGCCCGCACCTGGGCCTCAACCGACGCCGAGGCCGCCGGTCGCACCCGGCGTTCCGGTCCCCTGATCCAGTGTGTATCATCCGTTCCGACGGCTCTCCGGTTCCATAGGACCTTGGTCTCACCTTCATGGCGGCCATCGTCCGACGGATCCCTGTTCGAAGGCTCTGCTTTTCGTCGTAAAATGATGGTTGTAGTTGCGTTGCAGGCGTTCGATTCGACGAGTTGAGGGACTCCGCCTTGAATGCAGGAACCAAGACGCCTCATCCCAGGACCCGAAGGAGAAGCCCCAAGCCCCAAGGGGACGGGCTCGAGGCACGGCTCGAGGAGCAGCTCCGCTTCGAACGGCTCATCTCCGAGCTGTCCGCCCGGTTCGTCCGAATCCCTCACGACCAGCTGGACCGGGAGATCGTCCTGGCTCTCGATCAGCTTCGCGAGTTCTTCCGATGCGACCGGTGCGGGATCATCGGACTTGAGCCCGAGGAGGGACGCTTCCACGTCACTCACCTGAGCCAGGCCGAGGGAATCCCTCCCTTCCCCGAGGGGATCGATTACCGCCGAGTGTTTCCCTGGAGCTACGAGATGTACTTTCGGCGTGGCGAGCCCATCGTGTTCACGAGGCTCGATGACCTTCCAGAGGAAAGCCGTGTGGATCATGAGGGGGCCCGCATCCTGGGTGTGAAATCCAACCTGGGCGTTCCCCTCTTCTCGGGAGAGGCCGCGGGACACGCCATCGTTTTTCAGTCCCTCCGGGAGGAGCGCTCCTGGCCCGACTCCGTGGTCCAGAGAGTCAGAGTACTGGGCGAGATCTTCCTAAACGCCCTCGAACGCCGTCGCGCCGACGAGGCGCTCCGCGAGAGCGAGGCGCGCCTCCACCTCGCCGCGGAGGCCGCCGGTTCCGGCTTCTGGATTCTCGGTCCTCTCTGGGATGAGTTCTGGGTCACCCCGAAGGTGCGAGAGCTCTTTGGCATCGACGGGGGGGAGCCGGTGACTGTGGAGCGCATCTTCGCCGCCATTCACCCCGATGACCGGCTCCGCGCGCGCGCCGCCATGGATGCTGCAGCCTCCATCCCTGATAGGACCTCCGGCGTCGAGTATCGAGTCGTTTTGCCCGGCGGGGGCCTCCGGTGGCTGGCCTCGCGCGGAAGGGTCCTCTCCGGGTCCGCCTCCTCACCGCCCCGCCTCATGGGCGTCACCTTCGACATCACCGAGCGCAAGCGCATGGAGGAGACGGCCCGGCTCGCCGAGCAGGAGTTCCGGACCATGTTCGATCTCTCGGCCGTGGGGATGGCGCAGGTGGACCTGCCCACGGGGCGCTTCTTCCAGGCGAACGCGAAGTACTGCGAGATCACGGGGTATTCCCTCGAGGAGCTCCGGAACCTGACCTACCGGGACATCACCCATCCCGAGGACGAGCCCCACGACGTCGTGCAGTACGGGCGCGTCCTCGCCGGCGAGGCGCCCTACTGGTCCACCGAGAAGCGGTACGTACGGAAAGACGGGAGCATCCGGTGGGTCTCCGTGAGCGGGACCATCTTCCGCGACACCGAGGGACGACCCCTCCGCTCGATGGCGGCCATCGTGGACATCACCGATCGGCGTCTGGCGGAGGAAGCCCTGAGGGAATCGGAGGCCAAGTATCGCGGGCTCTACGAGAGTCTCCGGGACGCCTACGTCCGGGTGGACATGGAGGGCGGCATCCTCGAGTGGAACGGGGCCTACAGCGAGATGCTGGGGTATTCCGACGGGGAGCTCGCGGGCCTGCCCTATCAGGAGATCACCCCCGAGAGATGGCATTCGGCCGAGGCCGCCGTCATCCGGGACCACGTGCTCGGCCGCGGCTACTCGGACGTCTACGAGAAGGAATACCGCAGGAAGGACGGGACGGTCTTCCCCGTGGAGCTCCGGACCTTCCTCCTCAAGGACCAGGAGGGACGGCCCTCGGGGATGTGGGCCATCGTCCGCGACATCTCGGAGAGGCGCCGCGCCGACGAGGAGGCCCAGACCTTGAGGGACGAGCTGGCCCACGTGACCCGGGTCGCGACGCTCGGGGAGCTCACGGCCTCCCTCGCCCACGAGCTGAACCAGCCCCTCACGGCCATCCAGAGCAACGCCCAGACCGCCCAGCTGCTTCTCGAGCGGGGCGGTGTGGCCGCGGGCGAGCTCACCGACATCCTGCAGGACATCGTCTCCGACAACCGCCGCGCCAGCGAGATGATCCGGCACCTCCGTGCGGCGCTCAAGAAGCAGGCCGCCGACATGCAGGTCCTGGACCTCCGCGAGGTGGTGCAGGAGGTCATGTCGCTCGTGATGCCCGACATCCTGCAAAGGGATGCGATGCTGAGCCTGGACCTCGCGGAGGGCCTCCCGGCGGTCCGCGGGGACAAGATCCAGCTCCAGCAGGTCCTCGTGAATCTCATGGTCAACGCCCTCGAGGCCATGGCCGGCACGCAAGGGGGGCGCCTCGCCGTGCGATGCTCGCGCCACGGGACGGGCGAGGTGAGGCTCACCGTCGAGGACACGGGACCGGGCATCCCCAAGGGCAAGCTCGAGGGGATCTTCGAGCCGTTCTACACGAGCAAACCCCAGGGAATGGGCATGGG
Source organism: Acidobacteriota bacterium (assembly GCA_037440125.1). Classification (GTDB taxonomy): domain Bacteria; phylum Acidobacteriota; class UBA4820; order UBA4820; family DSQY01; genus JAKAJA01. The sequence continues at coordinate 2,962 of JBBIUU010000124.1, read as the reverse complement.
CCTCGCCATCTGCAGGAGCATCGTCCAGGCGCACGGGGGACGGTTGTGGGCCGAGAACCGCCCCGAGGGAGGCGCGACCTTCCACCTCGCGGTTCCGGTTGCTCCCGCCGAGGGCTGAGTCGGCCCCTCCTCCCTGGACCAAGGTCCCATAGCTTCCCGCCCGCCGCCGGCCCAATCTTTGCCCTGACGGAGGCACCCCTCGAGCCTCGACGCCTCCCGGGTTTCACGATCCACCCCTCCTTTCCTCCGGCCCGTCCTACCCCCGGGACGGGCCACTTTCTGCTTCAAAGGAGACCGCCGCGCGAAAGGCGCCGACCGGCCGGGACGCCGCGGTATAATCATTTGGAGAGGGCGAGGCGATGAGGCAGGGCGCGAGCGACGTGAAGGGCGAGACGGTCTTCGTCGTGGACGACGACCCGTCGGTTCGGAGGAGCGTCTCCCGGCTTCTCCGCTCCGCGGGCCACGCCGCCGAGTCCTTCTCCTCCGCTGCGGAGTTTCTCCAGTCTCCCTCCCGAGCGAAGCCGGGCTGCCTCATCCTCGACGTCCACCTGCCCGACCTCAACGGCCTCGACCTCCAGCAGGAGCTCGAGGTCCGGGACGAGTGTCTCCCCATCGTCTTCATCACCGGCCTCGGCGACATCCCCACCTCGGTGCGCGCCATGAAGGGTGGCGCGGTGGACTTCCTGACCAAGCCCTTCGAGGCGCGCGTGCTCCTGGCGGCGGTCTCCGAGGCGCTGGCGACGGGCCGCCAGGCCCGCAGGGACCGCGAGGAGAGGGAGGCCCTCGGCGAGCGGCTGTCCACCCTCACGGCGCGCGAGCGCCAGGTCTTCGACCGCGTGGCCCAGGGACGCCTCAACAAGCAGATCGCCCTCGAGCTCGGCACCGCCGAGAAGACGGTGAAGGTGCACCGGGGTCGCGTGATGCAGAAGCTGGGCGCGGGCTCCGTGGCCGACCTCGTGAAGATCGCCGGGCGGCTCTCCCGGGGCGACGGGGCCGGCTGATCCCCTCCCCGACACCAGGCCGTGTTTCCCGGATACGACCAAGGTCCAATGGCCCCCTCCCTCATAGCAGGCAGACATTTAGATGTGACACTCCGCGCCACGTCCGGTGCGCCCGTGGGTGCGGGCAGGACTCGGCGAGTGGGCCCCGGAGCACGATCGGCCATGGTCCCCCAGGCACCGCGTGTGGCGGTGGTAGACGACGACGCTTCGGTCCGGAGGGCGCTCAAGCGCGTCCTGCGCGTGGATGGGCTCCAGGCGGAGGAGTACCCCTCGGCCCAGGCCTTTCTCGACGCGTCGGGGCAGGGCACCTTCGACTGTCTCGTCCTCGACGTCCACCTCGGGGGAATGTCGGGACTCGATCTCCTGGCTCACCTCGTCGCCGAGGGCGGCGCGGTCCCGGTGGTGATCATCACGGCGCACGACGACGCGCCGACCCGCGAGAAGGCGTGCGCGCTGGGGGCTTCGGCCTACCTCCGCAAGCCTCTGGAGTCGTCGGTGCTCCTCGACGCGGTTCACACGGCGCTGTCGCGGCAGCCCCTGGGGGCGCTGCGCAGAGGGGCGCCCCGATAGGTCAAGGCTCCCCTGGGGATACGCTCCTCGGGGTCAGGGGGTAGCGTTGGACGATTCGAAAGGAGGCGAGACCGTGCCAATCATTCGCAGAGCGAGCATCCTGGCGCTCGCACTAGGCCTGGCGGCCATCGGCCTGCAGGCCCCGGCGCAGAACACCGTCACCGTCGGGAACCAGACCTACGCCGTGGGCTCGGCCCAGGGTAGCAGCCTGCCCTCCACCTCCGCGATGGGCGACGCCCAGGCGCCTTCGCCCCTGAAGCTCCAGCAGATGGTGGCGCCCATCGCCCTCTACCCCGACGTCCTCGTGACGCAGGTCCTCATCGCGTCGACCTACCCGACGCAAGTGGTGGAGGCCTACGAGTGGCTGCAGAAGAACAAGAGCGCCACGGCGGACCAGGCCCAGAAGGCGGCCCAGGCCCAGAGCTGGGACCCCGCCATCGTCAGCCTGATGCAGTTCCCGCAGATCCTGACGCGCATGTTCCAGAGCCTGGAGTGGACGCAGGATCTCGGCGAGGCCTTCCTCCAGGACAAGCAGGGCGTCATGAACGCCATCCAGACGCTCCGGCAACAGGCCCAGACCGCAGGGAATCTCAAGACCTCCAGTCAGCAGACGGTGACGCAGACCGGAACGACCATCGTCATCGCCCCCGCGGACCCGCAGGTGGTCTACGTGCCGGCCTATAACCCCGCAGTGGTTTACGGCGCCTGGGTGCCGGGGCCCTGGTACTACCCCCCGGCGGTCTACGCCCCGTGGCCGGGTTGGTTCCCCGGCGCGGGCGCTTTCGCCTTCGGCGCGGGCGTGGCGGTGGGCGCGGCGTGGGCCGACGCGTGGCACTGCGACTGGTACCACGGCAATGTGTACGTGAACAACAACTACTACCACGGCTACGGCACCGCCGACGGCACCTACCATGGCTACAACGGGAACGTGTCTCACTACGGTGCCACGACCACGTCGTACAACAAGAACACGGGCGAGGTCCACTCCTACAACGCCGCCACGGGCGTGGAGCGCAGCGGGCAGGCCTACCAGGGTGCGTACGGCGAGGGGGTGAAGGGCGAGAACGGCAGCGTGGCCCACGCCGGGGACACCACCGCCTCCTACAACAAGAACACGGGCGAGGTCCACAGCTACAATTCCTACACGGGCAACACGCACTCGGGCAACGTCAACAACATGGACAGCTGGGACCACGACTCGGCGGGCCACTACGGGCAGTCCTACAGCAGCGATTCCCTCAATCACGCCTACGGTGGCGGCGGCGCGGCCTCGGCCGACCGCGGCTACGGCGGCGGCGAGGAACACGCGGGCGGCTGGGGCGGCGGCGGGGGCTGGGGCGGCTCCGACGCCGCGGCCATGGCGACCAAGGCCGAGAAAAAAGGCGACCGCT
>JBBIUU010000123.1:5790-8091 GCA_037440125.1 Acidobacteriota bacterium | reverse complement strand
TCGTTCTTACTTGAGCTCGCGCCACCAGACCGGGACGGGGTTGCTCATGCCGGCCGTCGGGTTGAGGCCGGGGACGGTGCTGACGCCCGCCTGCTTGCCCGAACCCACGGCGCTCTTGGCGATGATGACCGAACTGCCGGCCACGGCGAAGCCGCTGGCCGCGCCCACGCCCGCATCGTAGGCCAAGGTCTTGACGAGCGCGGGGGCCGTCGAGCTGCCCGTGCCGCCGTTCGTGTTGAAGTTGAACTGCACGATGTAGGCTTCGCCGGCGCAGCCCTGGTCCGGGTCGTAGAGGAGGAACACGGCCACCGGGTCGCCCGTCACGCCCGCGATGGGGACGAAGAGCGCGGGGGGCGCGGTGATCTGCGTCCTGTGGCCCATGAGGACGTGCGTGTTGTTCCTGCAGAGCACCTGATTGTAGGTGCCCACCGTCTCCCAATTGCTCGGCAGCGAGCACGGCGTGGGATTGGCGGGGTCGGTGGAGTGGTTCGTGAGGTCCTCGGGGACGTAGAGCTGGTTGATGGGGATCCGGAGGATCTGGGTCGTCGTGGCCGCCGTCGTGTTCTGGGGCTTCACGACGAGGTAGATGCTGGGAGTGTAGTACCCGCTCGTCCCGATGTTCGTGCCGGTGACGTTTGAAGACTTCTCGTAGACGGTGCCGCTTCCGAAGGCGTAGAGGTCTACGTTCACCCCGCTGGAGTCCGTGTAGGCGTTCACCGTCGGGGGGTAGTAGATGGGCTGCTGCTGTCCCGCCTTCGCCGTGGCGTCGATGCCCACGCTGCAGCTCCCGAAGGAGGTTCCGGGGATGAACCAGATCCGGCCGTTGAGGTCCGCCTGGAGGGCGAGGTCCACGACGTTGTCGGGGTAGTAGGCCGAGGCCGACATCTGGTACATGACGCTGTCCGCGAAGGTCTGGTTTCCGACGAGGGCGTTCGGCGGCGTGCTGCGGTTGGTGAGGGTGGGCTGCGTCGACTTGAGGCTCCCGTCCGTCGCATCAAAGGTGAAGGCCTTGGGGACGACGGGGCTGGTCACGGTACTGCTCGGGTTGAAGCCCGCTCCTGAGAGACCCGACCAGGTGGAGGGCGTGCTGCCCGAGTTCCGTGCGCTCGCTCCGGTGGCGGGCGTGCTCCAGGTCTGATAGAGGCCCGTCCAGTCGGAGCCCGTCTTGCTCCATTTGATCGTGACCGGGTCGGTGCTCGCGGCCAGGCTCCCCACCGGGTCGGTCACGTCCACCCCCGCCACCAGATTGCCTCCCGGACCCTCGGTGACGAGCATGAGGGTCTTGTAGGCCGAATCGGCCGAGAAGTACATGTCCCCGTACCGGGGCGAGGAAGCAAGGCCATAGATATGCTGGCTCGGGAGGCCCGGTTGGCCCGTCGGGGCCTTGGTCGAGCCGTATAGGGCGTAGTTGGCCCGGAAGGTCTTCTGGAGGGCCAGGAGGTTCGGCGGCACGAGGGCGAGGACCTCGCTACCGTCGGCGATCTTGAAGGCGTGGAGCATGCCGTCGTCCGCTCCCATCCAGACGAGGGGCACGCGGGTCTTGTAGGTGTTCTCGAAGGTGTCGTGCGCCTCGAGGTTGTTCTGCTTGAACTTCTCGGGGGCCTGGACGATGGCAGGCGTGGAGTTGATGGTGGAGCTCAGGACCCAGGGCCGGACGGTGGTCGAGGTGGACGACGAGCCGTCGTAGCCGATCATGAAGTTCACGTCGTTCGCCGTGAGCCCGCACGAACCGCACGCGGTGTTGAGGTTCGAAAGGTTCGCCTGGGTCACCTGCACGAGGGCGAGGGTGCTGGGGTTCCACGTGTAGATCTTCCGGTTGGCGGGGGATACGTAGGCGGCGTTGGTTCCGGTCCCCGCCGGGTTCTCGGCGCTGCCCGTGCTGAAGGTGAGGTTGTAGCCTGCATCCCATTTCAGGTAGCCCGCGCTTCCCACGGTCTTGGTCAGGTCGAACCCGTAGAGGTGACCCTTCCAGAGGGGATACTCGGTGGAGGGCAGGATGGCCAGGGTGCCCGTGGTGGACGTGGCGCTAGCCACGGGGGCGGCGGTGGTGTAATCGCCCGCGGCGATCGCCCCGAGGATCGTGACGAACGCGTCGTAGACCGCCGTCGGGTTCGTGGCGAAGAAGGCGTAGTCCTGGCAGCCCGTGGTGCACGTGCTCGTGACGTAGCGATAGTTGGTCATCGCCGTGGTCGCGCCCACCGTGAGGGGGGTGGGCAGGCTCGTCAGATCCATGTAGGCCTGGCTCTTGGCTTTGAAGTTCGTGGGGACGTTCACGGGGAGCCTGTACTGGTTGCTGCCGCT
>JBBIUU010000123.1:0-5690 GCA_037440125.1 Acidobacteriota bacterium | reverse complement strand
GAGGGCCAGGTGACCGTGTTGCCGCTGTAGAGGGGCACCGAGTTGCCGAGGGCGTTCTTGAAGACGTCGAGTCGGCTGGCGTCGTTGTAGGTCGGCGTCAGCGTGTAGGTCACCGTGTAGGTCATGTCCGGGATGGAACAAGTCCAGTAATACAGGGTCCGGCCGCGGCTATCGGTACCGCAGCTGGCACCCCGCACGGCCGTCGGCCGACCGGGCACCGCGGGCTCGACGCTGGACTGCCAGTTCATGTCCGGCAGCCCGAACGTGTCCACGCCGACGTTCGTGCCCGAGGTCTGCTCGTAGGCCATGGACCCCGTGACGTCGAGGACGATGAGGACGTTCGGCTTGGCGAACTGGTTGCTGATCTGGAGCATGGGGTCGTAGCCCTCGTCGGCCCAGGCGGGGAGGACGAAGAGCCCCGTCAGCGCCAGGAGGCAGAACCCGAGCACCCTCTGTCTCGTAAGTTGGTCGAACATGGAACACGCTCCTTCCCGGCGTCGCCGCCGTCGATCAGCCACCGATGCCCGCGGCGCCCGTGCCGCCCTGGTTGCCGCCCTTCATGAGGCGCTCGCCGCCGCCGGCCCCGCCGACGAACATCTGCTCCTCGAGGATCTTCGTGATGCCCCGGCCCGTGGGGTCGTTCACCGTGCCCACGGCGATGATGTTGATCCGCTGGTCCGCGTCGGAGGTCTGCGAGCTGCCCGCCAGGTCGTCGATGTTGTTGCGCACGTAGATGCTGTAGGTGGCCGCGTCGCGGGCGCCGGAGGGCATGGGGACGCTCACGTTCTGATAGGAGGTCCCCAGGGAGTAGGCGAGGTAGCCCGCGCCCGGGGGCTGGTAGGTCGTGGAGCCCGTCAGGAGGGCGGTGATGGCCGGGCTTCCCGTGGCGCACGTGGCGCCCACCTGGCTCTCGCCGGCGCGCAGGCCGATCTCCGCGGCGTAGAGGGCCTCCTGCGTGAGCTTGGCGTTGCCCGAGAGGCGGTCCTCCATGGTCATGTAGAGGACGCCGGCGATGCCCACCATGGTCAGCACGAAGACCACGAGAACGATGACGACGAGGGCGCTCCCTCTCTCCCTGTTCATGGTCACATCCCCAGCGCGCGGTTGCGCAACAGAATGGTCGAGGTCATCCGGTAGTGGTAGTAGCAGGTGGTGCGGGCCGCAGGAGCCGGCTGCGCCGCCCGGTCCTCGGAGGCCGGCCGGAAGGGCAGGTTCCGGGTGGGGGCCATGCTCAAGGGGATCCTCGCCGACCGCGCCGTCACCGAGACCCTCAGGCCGATCACGTGGGTCACATCGAAGGCTCCCGGCGTGCCCGTGGGCCCAGCCTGGGTAGGTACGTCGGTAACCGTGGACGTGCCCGGGAAAGTGGTTCCCATTCGTCCCCCCTGGTTGGTGGAGGACCACGCCGTGGCGTTGGCGTTGTAGATGTTGCCGTTGTCGTAGACGTAGGCGATCTGGAGGTCCTCCACGTCGGGCAGGAGGACGTTGAAGAGGGCGTCCTCGCTCGCCGCCGTGTTGGCCGGGTTGAAGATGTCCGCCTTCTGCTGTAGCTGGGTGTTCTTGACGCGGAACGTGGCGTACTGGACGAAGTTCAGGGTCGGGTTGCCCACGCTCGGAGCCCCGTTCGGAGGGGAGAGGTAGGGCGTCGGGTTCGACGTCAGTCCGAGGTTGCCGGTGCCCGAGCACGTGGAGGTCGTCGGATAGGCGGTGATCTTGTAGTAGGTCCACGCCCCGTTGCTCGGATCGACGACGGTGAGCACGCGGCTCACCAGGGTGGAGCCCTCCAGGTGGGCCCCCGTCAGGTTCTTGAAGAGCGCGAGGTTCGCCGCCACGTCGGCCGTGGAGCCGCAGCCCGCGGTGAAATTGATGTTGTAGGCGGTCGCGCTGGGGATCGAGGGACCCGGGGTGCCGGTGAAGGGCGCCTTGGCGTCCCACGTGGGCACGGCGAGGGTGATCATGTCGGTGCCGGTGTCGCCGATGTCGGTGTCGGTGATGTTGTTGTAGGTCGCCTGGAGAGGGTTGGTCGTGGCCGTGCTGGTGTTGTAGTAGCACACGATGGAGTTGGGCGACTCGGCCGTCTCGTTGAAGTCGGCGGCGCCGCGGACGTAGTAGGTGAGGTAGTCGAGGGCCCGCCGGGCCGTCTGCCTCGGCTGGGTCACGAGCTCCTGGCTCTGGGAGAATCCCCGCATGGAAATCAGCAAGGTCATGGACATGAGGAGCACGATGAGCAGGAGCGCCATCGAGATGGTGGCCTCGATGAGGGTGAACCCGCGCTGGGCGCTACTTCGGCAGCTGTGCGACATAGTCCACCCTCTTCAGTGAGATGCCCGCCCCGCGGTACTGGCGGGCCCCGCTCGCCGTGGAACGCTGCACGCTGATCGTCACCCGCCACCAGGTGGTCGCGTCGGCGATGCTGTACGAGATCTGGTAGGGCGTGGTGTTGGTGCCCGTGGTGGGGAAGACGTTGGCGCCCGCGGGCCCCCAGTAGGTGCTCGTCGTGGGATCCAGCGTCCCCGTTGCGGCGGCCGTGATGGGGAAGGTGATGCCGACGTTCGACGGCGCGGTCTGGCCGAGCCCCTTGGGGGCGGCCTTGGTGAGGTACTGGAGGTAGCGCATGTTCTCCACCACCTGCTCGGCCTTCTGGGTCATCTCGGTCCGCGCGCCGGCGCCGAGGTTGACGAGGTAGGCCATGCTGAAGAGCTGGAGGACGCCGATCATCAGGAAGAGCATGATCATGAGCGCCACCATGACCTCGATGAGGCTGCTCCCGCGTTCCGCTCGCCCCGTGTCGGGCGTCTGGGCTCTGACGTTTCGCATCACTGCACCCTCGCTCCGTTGACCCACTTCTGGATCGTCGGCTGCCAAAGGAGGTTGACGTTGATGAGGAAGGCGATGTTGGGCCGGAGGTTCCCTCCTGTCCCCATCTCCTTGTGCGTCACGGAAATCACCGAGGGCAGGGCCATGGGCACACCGGCCGTGGTGGAGCTGTTCGTGCTGCTGTTGGGAGGATCCACGGCCCTGCCCATGGTGTCGCATTCGATGAAGAAGGTATTACTCGTGCTCGTGGCCGGCCAGCTCCTGTAGGCGCTAGAGGTGGGCGGGTTGGCCATGACGAGGTCGCCGGGGATGAGCTGCGTGCCGAGGACCACGTCGGAGCTCGTATCCAGGACGCCGTTGTTCCCCGTGTCGTCGTAGAGCCGCATGGTGCGGGACCCGTCGGTCGCCGGGGCGCTCACCACGACGAAGGCGGCCCGCCCCGTGGAGGTGGTCGACGTGTACGCCTTGTTCAGGAAGCTCTGGACCTCGTGCGCGGCCGTTTCGAGCCGCTGACGCTTCAGCGTCTTGCTCACGCTGAGCGTCATGATGAGCGCGATCATCCCCAGGATGGCCACCACGACGAGCACCTCGATCAGGGTGAACCCCGCCGAGCCCCGCGTGCCTCCCGCCCTTCTTCCGCACCGGTCTGAGATGCCTCGCACCGTCTCCTCCTCGTAGGGGTTTAGCAAGGGTCATTCCATTGAAAACCCTCTTATTTATGCGCCTTTTAGGGACGGGTGTCCAGGCCTGAGGGCCACAAGTGTTCCCGATGGAAACAGTCTTCGGCCTGCGCTTCGACCCTCGGCGCCCGCACGAACCGTGGTTGACAGCCCTGGGGGGCTCTTCTATCCTCGCTCTGAGAGGGAGGGGACCCCGTGTTCGAGCAAGAAGCCCTGGGGATGATCGAGACGCGCGGGCTCGTTGCGGCCATCGAGGCCGCCGACGCCATGGTGAAGGCGGCCAAGGTCGTCCTGACGGGCAAGGAGTACATCGGAAGCGCCTACGTGACCGTCATGGTCCGCGGGGACGTGGGGGCCGTGAAGGCCGCCGTGGACGCCGGCGCCGCCGCTGCCCGGCGCATCGGCGACCTGGTCTCGGTCCACGTCATCCCCATGCCCTACGACCAGGTGGAGGGGATTCTGCCGAAGCCGTCCTCCGCTGGTGAGCCGGGGAGGGGAGCTGGAGAGCTGGAGAAAGTCAGTAAGACCAAAACCAGGGCCCCGCGGGGTTAGGCCGTGTCCGTCCAGGACGTGGACCGCGCGGTCAACCAGGTCCGGCAGGCCCAGAAGGCCTTCGCGGAGTTCTCCCAGGAGCAGGTGGACAAGGTCCTCTCGGCCATGCATGAGGCGTGCATGCCGAACCTGGAGAAGTGGGCGCGCATGGCCCACGAGGAGACGGGCTACGGCATCGTCGCCGACAAGGTCGTCAAGAACCGCTTCGGCGCCGACGACGTCTACCGGTACATCCGCCCCATGAAGACCGTGGGGTTCATCTCCTCGGATCCGGCTCAGGGCATCTACGAGGTGGGCTCGCCCATGGGCCTCGTGGCGGCGGTCATCCCCTCGACGAACCCCACCTCCACGGCCATCTACAAGATCCTCATCTCCCTCAAGGCCCGGAACGGCATCGTCATCTCGCCCCACCCCGCGGCCAAGGACTGCATCAAGGCCGTGGTGGACGTCATGCACGACGCCGCCGTCTCGGCCGGGGCGCCCCGCGGGCTCATGGCGTGCCTGCCCAACCCCTCCATCGCCGACACGCAGGCCCTCATGCGGCACCGCGGCACGAACGTGATCCTCGCCACGGGGGGCATGGGCCTGGTCAACGCCGCCTACTCCTCGGGCAAGCCGGCCTACGGCGTGGGCCCGGGAAACGTGCCCGCCTTCATCGAGCGCACCGCGGCACTGCGAAAGGCCGTGAAGGACGTGCTCGCGGGCAAGTGCTTCGACTGGGGCACCATCTGCGCGAGCGAGCAGTCGGTCATCGTGGACGCCCCCCTCGCGGACGCCGCGAAGGACGAGTTCGTACGATGGGGCGGGTACTTCGCGAACGAGCGCGAGAAGGCCCTCCTCGAGGCGCTCATGGTGGACAAGAACGGGGCCCTCAACCCCAAGGTCGTGGGGCGCTCGCCGCAGGTCATCGCCCAGATGGCGGGGTTCTCCGTGCCCGACGGCGTGCGCGCGCTCCTCGTCCCCGAGGAGGGCGTGGGGCGGGACTTCCCCCTCTCGCTCGAAAAGCTCTCGCCGGTCTTGTCTTATTACGTGGCGGACGGCTGGGAGGCGGGGTGCCTGCGCTGCATCGAGGTGCTCGAGTACGGCGGCCTCGGGCACACGCTCTGCCTGCACACCCAGGACCTCGAGGTGGTCCGGCAGTTTGCCCTCAAGAAGCCCGTCTTCCGCATCCTCATCAACACGCCGGGCACCCACGGGGCCATCGGGTACACGACGAACCTCCCGCCCTCCATGACCCTCGGCTGTGGCGCCCTGGGGAACAACATCACCAGCGACAACATCACCCCGCTCCACCTCATGGACCGGAAGAGGGTGTGCTACGAGGTGAGGCCGGTGACCGACGAGAAGGCCGTGCCCCTCAAGCCCCTCGTGCCCGCTTCGGCCGGCCTCGAGGATGCCGCGGTCCAGTTCGTGGCCCAGAAGTTCGGCCCGCCCCAGGCCCAGCCCGTGGCAACGCAGCGGGCCGGCGCCAACGCTGTGGCCGCGCCGGCGAACGCGCCGAGCCAGGAGGTCCTCGATTTCGTCAGCGAGGCCGACGTGCGCACCGCCCTTCGCGCCGGGACGCGCCTGCGCATCCACGCCAAGACCCTCATCACCCCCAGCGCCCGCGAGCTCGGCGAGGCCGAGAGGGTGTTCGAGAAG
>JBBIUU010000122.1:0-8170 GCA_037440125.1 Acidobacteriota bacterium | reverse complement strand
AACATGGGGGACAACCGGGGCGACGCGGTCGCGACCGACACGGTCCACGTGACACCGGGGTTCCAAGCCATCCTGAACACCGCCACCGATTTGGCTCCCCCCTTCACGGTGCACGTGGGCGACCTGTTCATCGGGCACAGCGACCTGGACTCCACAAAGCAGATGTACGACGTCTTCAAGGCGGCCATCCAGCCGCTGGTCGAGGCCTCCTCTTTCCCCCAGGCCGCCTTCACGATCAGCCCCGGAAACCACGAGATGAGGCCCGCCTGCGCGGGCTCGGCGCCCGAGGTCGAGTCGTGCCCCCCAGCGTTCGACCCCTTCGACCTCTTCAACCAGGAGTTCCCCAGCCAGCCGCAGAACGGGCCGCCGCACTATGTCGGAACGACCTTCTCCTTCGACTACGGTAACTCCCACTTCGCCTCCATCGATGCCTGCCGCTTCGACGCCCATGCGACGACCGCCGACTACGACCTCTACGACCTGCACGACGAGGTGATCGCCTGGCTGGACGCGGATCTGAGGGCGGCACAGCAGGCGCACGTCCGCCACATCTTCGTGTACGGGCACCCGGAAGCCTGGGCCCCGGACGGCATCCGGTGGAGCGTCGGGTCATCGGGGACGCAAACCGACCTGTACGACATCTCCGGCCGGACCGCGGTCGGCTCCTCGGGCACCATCCTCGTCTCGGACGACGGCGTGAACTGGACGCAGCAGGCCTCGGGGACCGACCACGCCCTGAGGGGGGTCGCCCTGGGACCGCTCTACGTGGCCGCGGGGGATGCCGGAACCATCCTGACCTGCCCCATCGGCGCAAGCACATGGACGCGCCGGAGCTCCGGGACAACCCAGCGCCTCAACGCGGTCTTCAGCGACGGCCTACTCTTCGTAGTCGTGGGCTCGGGCGGCACGATCCTGACTTCCAGCGACGGGATCACCTGGAGGGCGGAGCATTCCGGCACGGGTCAGGATCTGTTCGGCGTCACGCAGGGATCCGTCCCAGGGCACAAGGTCTTCGTGGCGGTCGGTGCGGGCGGCACGCTTCTCACCTCCCACGACGCCTCGACCTGGGCCGCTCAGGTCTCCGGAACCACCGAAGACCTCAAAGCCGTCACGGGCGGCGCGTCCTACGGCCGGCCCCTCCTCGCGGTGGCGGGCAACGCGGGGACCGTGCTCACCTCCCCCGACAGCGTGACGTGGACCACCCAGCACTCGGGGGTGTCCGCCAACCTGAACGCCCTCACGAGCACCGGGATCTTCATCGCCGTGGGAGACGGCGGCACCGTGGTCACCTCCCTGGACGGAGTCGAGTGGGACCGGCAGACCTCGGGCACGAGCTCGAACCTCTTCGGGATCGACGAGTGGGATCCCGACGAGCTGAAGTCCTCGGAGTACACGGCCGTGGGCTCGGGGGGCGGCCTCGCCACGTCACCCGAATGGCTCGGCGTCGCCTCCCTCGGTCACTACAAGAGCCAGCGGGACAAGCTCTGGGAGGTGCTCAAGGAGCACCAGGTGGACGTCTACCTCTGCGGGCACGTCCACATCTTCGACGACAGTTTCACGGTGGACGGCGTGGTCCAGTGGCTCGACGGGATCTCGGGGTGCCACGCGCTGGGCAACAACCGCTGGACGATGTGGTCCATCGACGGCGAATGGGCCACGGCCCAGCTCCTCGACGAGCAGGGCAACGTCACCTACACGCGGAGCATTCTGAGCTCGCAGCCGTAGAGAGGGATCGAGTCGACGAGCCCACGAGCCCACGAGCCAGTGGTTGGCGGGAAGGCCGCTGGAGAGATCGAGCCCGATAGCCGATGAGCCAACGCGCCGGCGCTCGGCGGGAAGACCTACGAATCGATCGAGCGCCTCAGTTGTAGTTCACGTTGATCGTTCCCAGGACGTACATGAACATCACCGGCGTGGTGCAGTCCAGCGGCCAGGTGAACGAGGGGATGATCTGCCGCTTCAGGTCGTAGGTGTCGCCGATGCTCTGCCCGCACTTGATGGTGAACCCGTGCCCACGGTCGAAAACCGCCTGGATGTCGCGCACGAGGGCCGAGTTCTGGATCTGCGAGCAGACGTTCGAGGAGACGTTCTCGCCGAGGGTGATGTAGAGCGTGACGAAAAGGGTGTTCGTGCTCACGCCGAGGGAGATGGCGAACTGCGGCACCTGGGAGAAGACGGCGTCCACGTCCTGGATGAACTGTTGGGCGTTGACGTGGAACAGGGCGAGGAAGCTGGCGGCCGCCTGGAGGTAGGTCTCCAGCTCCTGGATCGTGTCGATGGTGCCCCCGTTCGAGATCGTGAAGTTGTAGGTACGGTCCGAGTGGTAGACGGGGCACCCCGAGACCTCGATGGGGACGTAGACGGTGGTGGTGGCGAAGGGCCTGGACGGGTCGCCCGGACCCGTCTGTCCGAAGACGTAGAAGCCGCCCCCGTCCTTGTTCGCGCTGCAGACGTCCATGGGCACGAAGGCCTGCTCGGTCAGGTCGCCAAAGACGTCCGAGATGATGTCGCCGAGGTGGAGGTCTTCGCAAATCTCGCTCGGGGACCAGCTCACGCCGCCCGTCCCCCGGTGCGCGGTGACCGCGAAGCTCGTGAAGACGCCCGCCCCCTCGCCCGTGGCGATCACCACCGCTTCGCCCTCCAGCGTGTTCTTGTTCTTGATCTTGAGTTCCATGCCCCCGAGGGTCTCGATGCCGCCCGCCTTCACGTCGCGGTCGTTCACGCCGTGGGAGAGGAACCGCAGGCGGATGCGATCGCCCTGGCGGTCCCCGAGGAGGCGCTCGCCCCCGCAGCACGTGGCGTAAACCATCGAGGCGGTCTCCTGGAGCCCGATCTGGAGGGAGAGGCTGCTCGCCCCCGGCTTGCCCCCTGCGTCGAGCGGCGTCAACACGAAGTTCCAGCCCCCGGTGACCGGCTTGGAGGAATCCTCCTGAGGCTGGGCGGCCCCGAGTGTTGAGCCAATCGCCGTGAGTGCGACCAGGACCACCGCGAAAACCAAGTCTCTCCGCATGTCCGTTCCTCCTCTCGAGCGACGCCCTCCACCTGCAGGGCGAGGCCGCAGGTCCCTCGCGCCCAGGGCTTCCCGATGCGCCTCCCCCGTTCCGACAGCTACGCGGCTTGAAGATAGTCAAAATATAGGGCCTGTACTGCCCGGTGGCAACTCGACGAGCCGGTCGGCAGAAGGGGGTGAGTCGGGCGCCCCAATGGCGGATGCACATCCTGCGCGGTATACTCAGCGCGATGATCGCCCTCGCGCCCAGAAGTTCCCCCGACAAGAGCAATGGAGCCCGCCCCGGAGTTGTTGTTAGGGTCGGTGCGGCCGGGCCCGCCCGGCATCCCTCGGAGGATTCGTCCATGTCCAAGAAGATTGTCACCGTCGTCCTCGCCCTCTCCGTGCTCCTCGCCCTCGCCCTCCCCGCCCTCGCCGCCGACAAGGCCGTGGAGGCCAACGAGACCGTGCAGTCCGCCCGGACCACGCTTCGGAATTTAGTGACCGACCCGAACATGAAGTGGATCAAGGAGCACATCGGCGAGGCGAAGGGCATCCTCATCGTCCCGACCCAGGGCAAGGGCGGGTTCATCTTCGGGGGCTCGGGCGGGGTGGGCGTCCTCCTCACGCGGAACGCCGACGGCACCTGGAGCCAGCCCGCCTTCTACCGCATGGGGAGCGTCTCCGTGGGCCTGCTGGTGGGCGGCGAGGTGTCCGAGGTCATGTTCTTCATCCAGACGCAGAGGGGCGTGGACTCCTTCCTCACCTCGAGCTTCAAGCTCGGCGCCGAGGTGAGCATCGCCGCGGGCCCCGTGGGCCAGGGCACCAAGGCCACGACGGCCGACATCCTCTCCTTCAGCCGCTCGAAGGGCGCCTACATCGGCGCATCCTTCGATGGCACGGTGGTCAAGCCCGCCGCCGACCTGAACCAGGCGTACTACAAGAAGCCCGCGAGCCCGCTCGACATCCTCGTCCGCGCCACCGTGCAGAACGACCAGTCCGAGGGCCTCCGCAGCGACCTCGAGAAGGACGCCCAGCCGAGGACCAAGTAGCCGCAAGGCCCGGGGGGTCTTTTCGGGCCCCCGGGTTTTCGGTGCCTCCACCCCACCTCACCTTCTCGTCCCCTATCGTCACCAACTTGCATGTCGAGGGCTGTTTACAGAATTCACGTTTCAGCCCAAGAATCTGTATACCCCGTGCATTTCATGTGTAAGAAGCGACGCTTCTTTACACTTTTTCTTATTAAATCCAACGTGTTACACGTTCGTGCTAATAGTTCACAGTCCCCTTGCTTTTTCGGAACAAGGTGGTTATCTTATGCTCTAAGTATCATGTGGAGACAGGCGCATGGAGTTGGGTAGCAGCGATTATCGCTGGATTCTAGACCAGATGTCCGTGGGCATGTTCTTCGTTGATATGGATCGCCGGATCACCTACTGGAACCGAGCCGCAGAGGAGATCTCCGGCTACCGTTCCGACGAGATGGTTGGCGAGCGCTGCCCCAACACCCTCCTCATGCACGTGGACGAGGAACACCAGAGGCTCTGCGAGAAGGGGTGCCCCCTCACCTCGGCGCTCGAGGCCGGCACCATCTGCGACGTGGACGCCTACCTCCTCCACAGGCGCGGTCACCGCATCCCGGCCCGCGTGCGCGTCATGCCCGTGCGCGACGACGAGGGCAGGATGAAGGGCGCGATCCAGGTCTTCAGCGACATCTCGAGCCAGGTAGAGGCGCTGCGAAAGATCGAGACCCTCGAGGAGATCGCGCTCCTCGACCCCCTGACGGGCCTCGGGAACCGCCGGTACACGGAGATGTGCGTCCGCGATCGGATCGCGGAGTTCGAGCGCTACGGGCACACTTTCGGCGTCCTCTTCATCGACGTGGACGAGCTCAAGGTCGTCAACGACCGCTTCGGCCACGCGCTCGGCGACGAGATGCTGACCATGGTCTCCAAGACCCTCCTGAGCAACACCCGCTCGAACGACTTCATCGGGCGCTGGGGCGGCGACGAGTTCGTGGTCGTCGTCACGGCCGCGGAAGAGGGGTCGCTGGCCGCCATCGCCGAGCGCTTCCGCATGCTCGTGGAGCAGTCGAGCCTCAAGGTCGAGGCGCGCGACCACCGGGTGACCGTCTCCATGGGCGTCACGCTCTCTCGGCCCGGAGACACCGCGGAGAGCATCGTCCAGCGCGCCGACGGCCTGATGTACCGGAGCAAGGCCGCCGGGCGCAACCACCTCACCCGCGACTTCGACGTGGCCTGAGCCCTTCGCCCACCGCAGACACACGAAGGGCCGCCCTCGGGCGGCCCCTCCGCATCTTTCGCCAGCTCCCCAGCTCTCCAGCTCGCCAGCTCTATCTCTTCAGGATTTCCCTCAGGTGTTCCTTGGCGGCCGCGAGCGCCTCGTCGAGCTTCTCGGGCAGTTTGCCGCCCGCCTCGGCGATGTCGGGCTTCCCGCCGCCGCCGCCGCCGATGATCTTGCCCAGCGGCCGCGCGAGGTCCACGGCCTTCATGCGGTCGAGCATGTCCTTCGTGGCGGCCACCGTGAGGCTCGCCTTCTCGTCGAGGTGGTTGCCGATGACGACGATGCCCGACTTGATGCGGTCGCGCAGGGTGTCGGCGAGGTTCTTTACCTCCGAGGCGTTGAGGCCGTCCACGCGCCGCACGAGGAGCTTCACGCCCTCGACCTCCTGGATTTCCTCGTCGGGCGCCGAGCCGGAGGCCAGCTTCAGCCGGAGTTTGGAGAGCTCCTTCTCGAGGCGCTTGTTGTCCGCCACGAGCTGCTCCACGGAGGCGGGCACCTTCTCGACGGGCAGGTTGAGGTGGGCGCTCGCGGCGTGGAGGAAGTCCTCCTGCTGCTTCATGAACCGGTAGGCGGGCATGTGCGCCACGGCCTCGATGCGCCGGACGCCCGAGGACACCGAGTGCTCCGAGGTGATCTTGAAGAGGCCGATGCGCCCCGTGCTCGCCACGTGCGTCCCGCCGCATAGCTCCTTGGAGAAGCCCGGCACCGAGACCACGCGGACCTCCTCGCCGTACTTCTCGCCGAAGAGCGCCATGGCGCCCGACTTGACGGCCTCCTCGATGGGCATGACCTGCGTCTGGAGCGCCACGTCCTTGAGGACCGCGCCGTTGACCCACTCCTCGATGCCGCCCAGGAGCTCGCGCTCCACGCCCGCGAAGTGGTGGAAGTCGAAGCGCAGGTGCGTGGGCGCCACGAGGGAGCCCGCCTGCTTGACGTGCGTGCCGAGGACCTCGCGCAGGGCGGCGTGCAGGAGGTGCGTGGCCGTGTGGTGCGCCATCGTGGCGGCGCGCGCCTCAGCGTCCACCTCCAGCGCCGCCGTGTCGCCCTCCCGGATCTCGCCGGTCATCACCTCGCCTCGGTGGAAGAAGAGCCACGGCACGGGCTTCTGCGTGTCCGCGACCCGGAAGACGCCGTTCTCCGACTCCACGGTCCCGCGGTCGCCCACCTGGCCGCCGCCCTCGCCGTAGAAGGGCGTGCGGTCGAAGACGAGCTCGGCCTTCTCGCCCGCGGAGACTTTGCTCACGCGCTCGCCGTCCTTCATGATGAGGAGGCATTTGGCGCCCTCGAGGCGGGTCGTGGTGTACCCCGCGAAGGAGGTCGTGATCCCCTCCTCCGAGAGGCCCCGGAAGGTCTGGGTGTCCACCTCGCCCTTCCAGGACTGGCGCGCCATCTCCCGCTGTTTTTCCATGCAGGCTTCGAAGCCCGCCATGTCGAGCGTGAGGCCTTGCTCCTTCGCGATGTCCTCCGTGAGGTCCATGGGGAGGCCGAAGGTGTCGTAGAGCTTGAAGAGCGCGTCGCCGGGGATTTCCCTGTCGTTGGGCGCGGTGAGGGCCGCCGTCACCTCGAGGAGCTTCTTGAGCCCCACGGAGATCGTCGAGGCGAAGGACTCCTCCTCCATGAGGAGGACCGTCTCGACCATCTTGCGGTGCTCCACGATCTCGGGGTAGGCCCCGCCCATGTGCTCGCACACGAGGCCCACCATGCCGTGGAGGAAGGGCTTCTCGAGGCCGAGCTTCTTGCCGTGGCGGAGGGCCCTGCGGACGATCTTGCGCAGGACGTAGCCGCGCCCCTCGTTGGAGGGGATGACGCCGTCGGCCACGAGGAAGGTGGAGGCCCGCACGTGGTCCGCGATGACGCGCAGGCTCACGTCCACGGCTTCCGACTCGCCGTAGGTCCTGCCGCTCAGGCGGGCCGCCTCCTGGAGGTAGGGCTGGAGGAGGTCCGTGTCGTAGTTGGAGAGCTTGCCCTGCATGACGGTGGCGAGGCGCTCCAGGCCCATGCCCGTGTCCACGCAGGGGGCAGGGAGGGGCTCGAGGTTCCCTTCCGCGTCCCGGTTGTACTGCATGAAGACGAGGTTCCAGATCTCGATCCACCGGTCGCAGTCGCACGCCACGCCCAGGCACTCGCGCCCCGCCTCGACCTCGGCGCAGGGCAGGTGGTCGCCCTGGAAGAAGTGGACCTCGGAGCACGGCCCGCACGGCCCGGTGTCGCCCATGGACCAGAAGTTGTCGTGCATGCCGAGCTCGTGGACGCGGTCCGCCGGGAAGTACTTGGTCCAGTAGCCGTGGGCCTCGGCGTCGCGGGGGATGTTCCCCTCGCCCTTGAAGACCGTGGCGACCATGCGCTCCGCCGGGATGCCGCAGGTCTTCGTGAGGAAGTCCCACGCGAAGTCCACGGCCCCCTCCTTGAAGTAGTCGCCGAAGGAGAAGTTCCCGAGCATCTCGAAAAAGGTGTGGTGGCGCGCCGTGCGGCCCACGTTTTCGAGGTCGTTGTGCTTGCCGCCCGCGCGGACGCACTTCTGGCTCGAGGTGGCGCGCGTGTAGTCGCGCTTCTCCGCGCCGAGGAAGACGTCCTTGAACTGGTTCATGCCCGCGTTGGCGAAGAGGAGCGTGGGGTCCCCCGCGGGGATGAGGGAGGAGGAGCGAACCACGCGGTGTCCGCGCTCTTCGAAGAACCTCAGGAAGGACGATCGGATCTCGTTGCCGGTCATGGGAACCCTTTTTGAAAGACGTGAGTCGTGAGTCGTGAGCCGAGGAGCCCAAACCATCGATCGTCTCCTCGTCATCCGCTCACTGCTCACCGCTCACCGCTCACCGCTCACTGCTCACCGCTCACTGCTCACCCCTTACCTGTGCTCCACGAGCTTCCAGAAGCCCT
>JBBIUU010000121.1:0-8367 GCA_037440125.1 Acidobacteriota bacterium | reverse complement strand
CGTTCAACAAGGAACTTCATCCCAGAGCCCATGCAATAGCGTGAACACGCCCTAGCCTTACCCTTCGCTACCGGGCTCAGCTCTTCCTCGTGAGCACCGCGAAGAAGGTCATGGGCGCGTGCGGGTCGTTCTGCAGGCCGTGCGTCTGCCCGGCTTTGCAGACCCAGGCGTCCCCGGGACCAACCTCGAAGGCCTCGCCGTCAAGGAACCCCGTGCCCGTCCCTTCCAGGACGAGGTAGAGCTCCTCGGTCTCGGGATGCGGGTGCTCGCCGATGGAGGCCCCCGGCTCAAGGGTGATCCGTCCGGCCGAGAGGACGCCGGCCATCTCGTCGGGGGCCAGGTAGTCCACCGCCAAAGCTTTGCCCGTACCGCCGCGGATCTTCTCTTTATCCTGCGCAGGCAGGCTTTCCAGCTTCTTGATCATTTCCCTACTCCCCTACTCACGAACTCCACCGGTCACCCTTCGAGTGCCAGGAGCATGGGCTCCTCGAGGGCCTGGCAGACCCAGCGGAGGAAGCGCGCCCCGTCGGCGCCGTCGATGAGGCGGTGGTCG
The DNA here is from genome assembly GCA_037440125.1 of Acidobacteriota bacterium. Classification (GTDB taxonomy): domain Bacteria; phylum Acidobacteriota; class UBA4820; order UBA4820; family DSQY01; genus JAKAJA01. The sequence goes on along the minus strand of JBBIUU010000121.1, from coordinate 7,814 downwards.
TAGGAGAGGCTCAGGGGCAGCACGAGTCGCGGCTCGAAGGCCCCGCCGCGCCAGACGGGTTGGGTCTCCGCGCGGGACACCCCGAGGATGGCCACCTGCGGCCAGTAGACGATGGGCGAGAACCCGACGCCGCCGATGCCGCCCAGGTTGGAGAGGGTGAAGGTGCCGCCCTCCATCTCCTCGGGCGTGATCCGCTTGGTGCGGGCCTTCTCCGCGAGGGAGGCGATCTCCGCCGCGAGGGCCGTGATGTTCTTCCGGTCCGCGTCGCGCGCGACGGGGACGAGGAGGCCGCGGTCCGTGTCCACGGCCACGCCCACGTGGACGAACTCCTTGAAGACGATCTCGCTTCGCTCCACGTCCACGCTCGCGTTGAACTGCGGGAAGGCGCGCAGGGCCGCCGCGACGACCTTTACGAGGATGGCCGTCATGGTGAGCTTGCCGCCCGCCGCCTCGACCTTCTTGGCGTGCCGCGCGCGGAAGGCCTCGAGGTCTGTCACGTCGGCCTTGTCGTACTGCGTCACCATGGGCACCGTGGACCACGCGTGCGCCATGCTCTCGGTGGTGATGCGCCGGACCTTGGTCATGGGCTCCCGGCGCACCGCCCCGAAACGCGAGAAATCGGGCAGCGCCCTGGCGGAAACCGGTGTGCCCGGCGAGGCCGCCGGCTGGCCACCCATGACCAGTTTGGCGTGGATCTTCACGTCGTCCGCCGAGATGCGGCCCCTGGGCCCCGTGCCGCGGACCTGGGTGATGTCCACGCCCAACTCCCGGGCGAGGCGGCGGACCGCCGGCGCCGCAGGCGCTGAAGGCAACGGCGCCGCGGGCGCGGAGGACGACGGCGCGGGAGATGCCTCGACCACGGGGGCCGGCGGAGCCGCGGCGGGCCGCGGCGGCGCAGGGGGCGGCGTCAGGGGCAGAGAGGCGGCCCGCGCGGGGGCGGCCGGCGCAGAGGCCGCGGCTGCCTGAGGCTTCGGGGACGGGGCGACCGCCGACGCCCCCTCGGTCTCCACGCGGACGACCACCTGGCCCACCTTCACGCTCTGGCCTTTCTCCGTCAGGACCTCCGTGACGGTGCCGGCCTCGGTGGAGGGCAGCTCGAAGACCGCCTTATCGGTCTCGAGCTCGAGGATCGGTTGCTCGAGCGCCACGGCGTCGCCCACCTTCACTAGGACCTTCACCACGTCCGCGGAGTTCACGTTCTCGGAGAGCTCGGGGATTTTGACGTCTCTGATCATGACAGCTCCCTCAAGACCACACCGGGTTGGGTTTTTCGGGCGCGATCTGCAGCTCGCCCATGGCGCGCTTCACGGTAGCCGCGTCCACCTCGCCCCGCCGCGCGAGCTGGTGCAGGGCCGCGAGGGCGATGTGCCGGGCGTCCACCTCGAAGAAGTCGCGGAGGGACGCGCGGTTCTCGCTCCGTCCGAAGCCGTCGGTCCCCAGGGCCTGCAGGGGGCCGGGGAGCCACTTGGCCACGCCCAGGGGCAGAACCTTGAGGTAGTCGCTCGCGGCGATGAAGACGCCCTTCTCGCCCTCGGTGGCCTGGGCCACGAAGGGGACCTGCGGCGCCTCGCCGGGGTGGAGGGCGTTCCAGCGCTCCGCGTCGGTGGCGCCGCGGTAGAGCTCCTTGTAGCTCGTCACGCTCCACACGTCGGCGCTCACGCCGAAGCGCTCCGCGAGGAGGCCCTGCGCCTTGAGGGCCTCGTTGAGGATCGTCCCGCTCCCCAGGAGGTGGGCCTTCGGGCCCTTGGCCTCGGAAGACCTGAACCGGTACATCCCGCGCAAGATGCCGTCCTCGTTGGTGAAGAACTGGCCGTGGGGCGTCTTGGGCATGGCGGGCTGGGCGTAGAACTCGTTCATGAGCGTGATGTAGTAGAGCGCGCCCTCCTGGTTCACGCACATGCGGCGGATGCCGTCGCGCACGATGACCGCGAGCTCGTAGCCGTAGGCGGGGTCGTAGGCGCGCAGGTTGGGCACCGTGAGCGCGAGCGCGTGGCTGTTGCCGTCCTGGTGCTGGAGCCCCTCGCCGGCCAGCGTCGTGCGGCCGGCGGTGCCGCCCAGGATGAAGCCCCGGGCGCGCATGTCGCCGGCGGCCCAGATGAGGTCGCCCACGCGCTGGAAGCCGAACATCGAATAGAAGATGAAGAAGGGGATGGTGTGGAGGCCGTGGGTGGCGTACGCCGTCGCCGCGGCGATGAAGGAGGACATGGCGCCCGCCTCCGTGATCCCCTCCTCCAGGATGGCGCCGTCCTTCGCCTCCTTGTAGTAGAGCAGGATGTCGCGGTCCACCGGGTCGTAGAGCTGGCCCGGGTGGGCGTAGATGCCGATCTGGCGGAAGAGGCTCTCCATGCCGAAGGTGCGCGCCTCGTCGGGCACGATGGGCACGATGAGCTTGCCCAGGTGCGGGTCCTTCAGGAGCTTGGCGAGGAGGTGGACGAAGACCATCGTCGTGGCCACCTCGCGGTCCCCCGAGCCCTCGTAGAACTCTGAGTAGAGGTCGTCGGGCGGGGCCTCCATGGGCGTGAGGTCCACGGTCCGCTTCGGGACGAAGCCCCCCAGCTCGGCGCGGCGCTCCAGGAGGTACTTCATCTCCTCGCTGCCCTCCGGCGGCCGGTAGAAGGGCACCTCGCCCAGTTCGTCGTCGGAGATGGGGATGCCGAAGCGGCTCCGGAACTCCCTCAGCTCCTGCTCGTTCATCTTCTTCTGCTGGTGGGTGATGTTCTTGCCCTCGCCCGCCTCGCCCAGGCCGTAGCCCTTGATGGTTTGAGCGAGGATGACCGTGGGCGATCCGCGGTGCTCGAAGGCGGCCCTGTAGGCGGCGTAGACCTTCTCGGGGTCGTGGCCGCCGCGCCTCATCTTGCGGATCTGCTCATCGGAGAGGTTCTCCACCATGGCGAGGAGCTCGGGCGACGCGCCGAAGACGTCCTGCCGGATGTAGGCGCCGTCGGAGACCGTGTAGCGCTGCATCTGCCCGTCCACGAGCTCGCCCAGGCGCCTGGCGAGGAGGCCGTCCCGGTCCTTCTCCAGGAGCGGGTCCCAGTCGTCGCCCCAGAGGACCTTGATGACGTTCCACCCGGCGCCCCGGAAGGCCGCCTCGAGCTCCTGCACGATCTTGCCGTTGCCGCGCACGGGGCCGTCGAGGCGCTGGAGGTTGCAGTTCACGACGAAGATGAGGTTCTCGAGCTGCTCCCGGGAGGCGAGCGTGATCGCGCCCAGGCTCTCGGGCTCGTCCATCTCGCCGTCGCCCATGAAGGCCCACACCTTCTGGTCTGAGGCGGGCTTGAGGCCACGGTCCACGAGGTACTGGTTGAAGCGGGCCTGGTAGATGGCCAAGATGCTCGTCAGGCCCATGGAGACCGTGGGGAACTCCCAGAACTCGGGCATGAGGTAGGGGTGCGGGTAGGAGGAGAGTCCGCCGCCGGGGCGGAGCTCGCGCCGGAAGTTGCGGAGTTGGGCCTCGCCGATCCGCCCCTCCAGGAAAGCCCGCGCGTAGATGCCCGGCGCGGCGTGCCCCTGGAAGTAGATGATGTCGCCCTCCTGCTCGGCGGTGCGCCCCCGGAAGAAGTGGTTGAACCCTACCTCCAGAAGGGTCGCCGCGGAGGCGTAGGTGGAGATGTGCCCGCCGATGCCGTGCTCCTCGCGGTTGGCGCGAACGACCATGGCCATGGCGTTCCAGCGGATGAGGCTCTTGATCCGGCGCTCGATCTCGCGGTTGCCCGGAAAGGGCGGCTGGAGGTCCCGGGGGATGGTGTTGAGGTAGGGCGTGTTCGCCGTGAAGTGGGGCCGCACCCCGTAGTGGGACGCACGGATGTGGAGGTGCCACAGCAGCTCCCGCACCCGCTCGGCGCCCTGCTCGTCGAAGACGTTGTCCAGCGATTCGACCCACTCCCGGTTCTCGATCTCTCTCGCGATGCCGGGCTGGGGCCTGTTCTTTTCGGTCATGGAGGTTCCTTTCGATCCCTCGGGCGTCCTTGGGTTGGGTTGAATTATACGCCTGCAGGAGGAACTAACGCCCGGAGACACCGTCCCCATTCCCGCCCTGCCCTTCCCCGCGGTCGGTTGAATCATCGGGCCCCGTGGTCTATGTTGCAGGTACGGCCCGTTTCTTGGGGTGTGGGCATGATCGCGGGCCCGTCGTCGGAACGCGCAAGGTTCAGATAACCGGCGCAAGTCACCGAGCACCGAACAGAGGGGAGGAACCATGGCAAAGGCTGTTGGGGATTCATCTGGAAGGGCGTGGAGGTGGACGGCGCTCGGCTTCCTGCTGATCGCGGCCACCGTCTTGTGCGCCGCGCAGGGGGCGGCCCCCGCCAACGCCGGCAAGAAGCCCAACCTCGTGGTCATCATGACCGACGACGTGGGCTGGGGCGACCTGGGGTGCTACGGCGGCGGGGAGACCCGCGGGGCGCCGACCCCCCAGCTGGACCGCATGGCCGCCGAGGGCATGCGTTTCACCAACTACTACGGCCAGGCGAGCTGCACGGCGGGACGCGCCTCCTTCATCACGGGGCGCATCCCCTTGAGGACGGCCCTCTCCGTGGTGCTGGCCCCCGGTGACTTGAACGGCCTCCGGGCCGAGGATCCCACCGTCGCCGAGGCGCTGAAGCAGCTCGGCTACAGGACCGTGCAGTTCGGCAAGTGGCACCTGGGGGACCGGCCCGACACCTTCCCCACCCTGCACGGGTTCGACGAGATGTACGACATGCTGCCTTACTACGCCGGGGTCTACGCTTACGACCAGCCGGATCTGCAGCCCGACTTCCCCATCCACAACCCGAAGATGATGGCCATGTGGGAGAAGTACAACCTGAGCGAGTGGTCCGGCAAGGCCGGACAGCCTCCGGAGGTCGTCAAGAAGCGGTTCGGCTACAACGACCTGGCGACCATCGACGACGTCATGCGGGCCGACGCGATCAAATACATCCAGGCCCACGCGAAGGACGATCAGCCCTTCTTCATGTACCTCTGCTTCATGAAGGTGCACAACCCCAACAACCCCTCGCCGCGCTTCAAGGGAAAGTCCCCCGGCGGCGGCAAGTACCTCGACGCCCTCATGGAGCTCGACGACAACTCGGGGCAGGTCCTGCAGGCGATCCGCGACGCGGGCATCTCGGAGAACACGCTCGTCGTCTGGACCACCGACAACGGCGCGTGGATCGACGCCTGGCCCGACGCGGGCTACACGCCCTTCCGCGGCATGAAGGGCACGAGCTTCGAGGGCGGCTTCCGAGTCCCGGCCATGGCGTGGTGGCCGGGCCACATCAAGCCCGGCACCGTCGCCAACGGCATCATGTGCCACATGGACTGGTGGCCCACCTTCGTGCAGCTGGCCGGCGGCACGCCACCCACCCACATCTGGAAGGACAACAACGGCAAGGGCATCGTCTTCGACGGCATCGAGAACAGCGACTATGTCCTGGGCAAGGGTCCCTCCAAGAGGGACCACTTCTTCTACATCAACGACCTGTCCTTCGGCGGCGTCCGGGTGGACAATTTCAAGATGCTCTTCACCTCCAAGGACACGTGGCTCGGGCCCGAACTCAACCTGGATTTCCCGGCGGTCTACAACCTCTACTGGGATCCGGGCGAGCAGTACGACATGATGTTCAGGGGTGCGGCCCCGACCCGGGGTGAGTTGAGGACTTCCCCCGGGCGTTACTCCGGCGAGGACCACGGCTGGATGAGCATCGTGGTCGGACCCTACGCCAGCCAGTTCTTCGCCGAGCTGGCCAAGTATCCCAACCGGCCCACCATCCCCTCCGCCGGATCCATGGACCAGCTCGTGCGCCAGGTCAACGATCCGCCTGAGCTGATGAGGCTACTGGGGATCCAGCCGCCCCCGCCGCAGGGGAAGTAGGGACCCCGTGATCCGTGGCGTCCCGGCGGAGCGCACCATGCTCCGCCGGGACGTTTCCTTTTCTTCGCGCTCCGGTGAGACTCGGCCCGGTTGCCCGCAACCCATCCCGTTGTCATAATATTCACCATGCCTGAACTGTCGTTGGACCACCTGCTCGATCCCGCCTCGCCCCACCTCGCCCCCGACCTCTTCCAGCGCATGGGGCCCGCCCTGGAGGGACTCCGGCATGCCCTCCTGGCCCAGGCGAGGAGCGAGGGCCACCCCTTCCACCACCTGCCCCCGCCTCCCGAAGTCATCCAGGCGGTTCGGGCCCAGGCCAAGGCCCTCCGGCGCGAGGCCGACGTCTTGGTCGTGGCTGGGATCGGAGGCTCCTCCCTCGGGCCCAAGGTCATCTGCTCGAGGCCCGGCAGCGCCGTGCGCTTCCTCGAAGGCGTGGACCCGGAGACCCTCGCGGGACGCCTCGCCACCATCCCCTGGAATCGTGCCGCGCTGAACATCGTGTCCAAGTCCGGCGGGACCCTCGAGACCCTCACGAACGCGGCCCTCGCCCTCGACCACCTCAGGCGCGCCGTGCCCGACCGCTGGCGGGACCGCGTGGTGATCACCGCCTCACCGGGCCAGGGGCGCCTCCAGCGCTGGGCGCTCGAGGAGGGCATCCCCTCTCTCGAGATCCCCGCCGCCGTGGGCGGCCGGTACTCGGTCCTCACGCCCGTGGGGCTTTTCCCCGCGGCCTTCGACGGTGTGGATCCCACGGCTCTCGTGGCGGGTGCCCGTGCCGGCGCCGACAAGTCCCTCCTCCACCAGGGCGCCGCCAACCCGGCGCTCTCCCTCGCGCTCGCGCTCTTCGCCCTCTACTCGAAGGGTAAGGTCGAGGTGGACCTCTGGGGCTATGGCGAACGATGCAGGCTCCTCGCGCTCTGGATCCAACAGCTCTGGGGCGAATCCCTGGGGCGCCGCCTGGGCGACGGCCCCGAGGCCCCGCGCGTGGGCGCCACGCCCCTCGCGTGCACGGGCAGCGAGGACCAGCACTCCCTCCTCCAGCTCTTCGTGGACGGCCCGGCCCACCGCTGGATCCTCCTCCTCACGGCGGACGCGGCGGGGCCGGCCCTCTCCCATCAGGCCAGGGCGCTCGCGGGGCTCCCCGAGGCGGTGCACAACGTGGGGCAGATCCAGCGCGGCCTCTGGCGGGGCACCTCCCGAGCCCTCGTGGAAGCGGGCGTCCCGATGGCGCAGTACGACCTGCGAGCCCCCGACGCCCACGCCCTCGGGGAGGCCTTCTTCGTCTTCATGGCGGCCACGATTTACGCCGCGGCCCTCTTCGAGATCGATCCCTTCGGCCAGCCGGGGGTGGAGGCGGGCAAGCGCTTCACGCGCGAGTTCCTCGAGCGGGGCTGAGCGCCGCCGGAGACCCGCGGTCGCTCCAAGACCCTCCGTTTCTTGACACCCTGGGGGGGGGCCCCTATCCTGTGGGCGTTCGTGAGGGGAGGAGATCCATGGAACCCATCGTCCTGGTGCTCACCACCGCGGGTTCGGAGGAGCAGGCGATCAACATCTCGGAGGCGCTCGTGGAGCGCGGCCAGGCCGCCTGCGTGAACATCATCAAGCGCATCCGCTCCATCTACCGCTGGAAGGGAGAGATCTGGGACGACGAGGAGTTCCTGCTCGTGATCAAGACGCGCGAGGGGTGCTTCGGCAAGGTCCGCGAGACGATCCGCGAGCTCCACTCCTACGAGCTGCCCGAGGTCCTCTGCGTGCCCATCGGCCACGCCGACGAGAAGGTCCAGGCGTGGATCATCGGGGCCACCGGGGGCCACCCCAAGGAATCCGTCTCAAAATAGATGTCGATGCATTCGCAAAGGAAACGGGCCGGGAGTCTTCTCCCGGCCCGTCGTCGTCTCTGCGATTGTCGTCTCTTGTCGGTTCCTAACTTCCTAACTTCCTAACTTCCTAACTTCCTAAC
>JBBIUU010000120.1:1560-8790 GCA_037440125.1 Acidobacteriota bacterium | reverse complement strand
GCTGGCCGTCGAGGAGCTCGGGGATGGGCTCGCCCAGGAGGTGGAACATGAGGGGCGCGACGTCGGTGATGTCCATGGTGCGCGCGGGGAGGCGGCCGCTCGCGAAGGCCGGCCCGGCGCCCAGGAAGATCCCTTCCGAGGCATGGATGCCCACGGGGTGCCTCACGAAGGGGATGTTCTTGAGGGCCTTGATGGCCGCCGCCACGCCCCACCGGTCGGGGCCGAGGAGGAGGTGCGCGGCCTCGGAGGTCTTGGGACCGTGGTAGACGCTTTCGCGGCGCTCGACCGAGGAGAAGACGGGCTCGCCGTCGGGATCCCGCAGGGCCTTCAGCGCCTCCTCGAGGCTCGCCTCTACGCTGCGGACCGTCATCGGCGAGACGCAGCCGTCCGAGAAGACCGAGTCGTCGTGCACGGTGATGCCGTGGCACTCGGCGGTGAGCGTCGAGGCCCTGCTGCGCGCGGAATCCACCGCCAGGCTGAGGGGCCACGTGACCCCGAGCTTGCGGGCGACCTTGGCGAAGAACCGCGCCACGGGGCCGCGGTGCACCCGGCGAAGGACCCACTCGGGGAGGCTCGCCGTGTTCCCCTGGGCGGCCTTCACGGCGGCCTCCTCCATGCGGTGGCTCGGCGGGAAGGTGGCGCGCTCGAAATCGGGGATGAGGAAGCCCCGGTCCTCGAGCCACTCGTTGAGGTAGAAGATGCCTTTCGCCGTGCAGAACCCGTGGTCGCTCACCATCAGCAGGTGATCGTCGGGGCGCAGGCGCCCCAGGACCCAGCCCAGGTAGGCGTCCGCGTCCTGGAACATCCCCAGGGCTTCGGCGGCCTCGTCGTACCGCCCCTCGACGAGCTGCGGGAAGGCCTCGTGGCTCACCCAGTCGACGCCGGAGACGACGCAGAAGAAGACGTCCCAGGGCTCGTCCCACAGCGCCTTGAGGCACTCGAACCGGGCGGCCTCCAGGGCGCGGATGTCCCTGAGGTAGGCCTCCACCTCGCCCCTGCCGCGGAGCGCCGTGTCGGGGAAGCAGCGGTAGCCCTTCAGCGCGGGGTGCGTCTCCTTGAGCGCCTCGGGGAAGACCGCGTTGTCGCCCTGCGTCAGGAGGGAGGTCAGCGTGATGTGCTTGGTGAGGGGCGGGTAGGTCACGGGCAGGTTGATGAGGACGACCTTGCGGCCCCGCTCCTCGAGGACCTCGTAGAAGGTCTTCTCGGCGATGTCCCACGCCTGGAGGGGCCTGAGCTTGCCCAGCTCCCCGTCGGTCTTGTTGAAGTCGAAGCAGCCGTGGCGGCCGGGGTTCACGCCCGTGGCCAGGGAGACCCACGCGGGGGCAGTCACCGGCGGGTGGGCGGAGACCATGGTGGAGTGCACCGAGCGGCCCGCGAGCTTCTGCAGGTTCGGCAGCTTGCCGTCGGCGATGAGGCGGTCCAGGAGCGACCAGGTCGCCCCGTCCCAGCCGATGACGATGACGCGGCTCATCGAAGGAAGCCCTCAGAGGTCGTGAGACGTAAGACGGGAGACGTGAGAGGACACGAGACGGTCTTTGGCCCAGCCGGGCACTCTGCCCATTTCATCCGATACCTTTTCCTATTCTTCATATTCGGCGGGCTCGTCCGAAGCGATGCTTTTCTTGAGTCGCCTTGACAGCCCCTCGATCAAACTGCCGATAGCTTCGCATTTACCCATCAGCTCAGCGTGGTTCTGTTCGGTGAGGAGCTCGAGGTTTCTGGCGATAGTAAGCAGCGTCTCCAGTTCGCTCAGAGATCCTCTCGAGATTCTCAGAAACCGAACAAACTCCGGACTGGATCCTCTCGCCGCCCCTTCTGCGATATTGCAAGGGATGCTGACCGCGGCTCGCCGTACCTGTGAAGTCAATCCGAAGCGCTCCGAGTCGGGAAAAGCGCTCGTGAGGTCATAGAGCGCTGAGACGAGCTCCATGCTCAGTTGCCAAGATCTCAGGCTCTCGTGTGCGCGCTTTATGGTGTGTGTCCTTCCGTCTAACGTCTCACGTCTGACGTCTAACCTACATATACCCCAACCCCTTGAGCCTCTCGGCGAGCTGGGCCTCCTCGTCGCCGCCGAGGGCGGAGCCCGAGCCGCCGCGGAGGCCGGCGTAGGAGGCGGTGCGCGCCTGGGGCGGTGCGGAGAAGGCCTCGCCGAGCACCCGGCCGTCCATGTCGTCGCCGACGGGGAGGCCGAGGGCCGCGAGGAGCGTGGGGGTCACGTCTTGCAGGGAGGCACCCTCGAGGGAGGCCTTCTTGAACGAGGCCCCGTGCAGGAGGAGGATGCCGTCCATGCGGTGGGAGCCCGACTTGTCCACGCCGTACTGGCTGGCAGGGGCGAAGTCGTGCTCGGACCAGTCGATGCGGTAGGCGTAGCGCCCGTCCTCCTGGATCACCAGGTCGGGCGCCTGGTCCACGTAAGGACCCGAGTAGACTCCCTCGCGGTCGTGCACGGCGAGGGCCACGGGGTCGCCGGTGGCGGGGTCCTTCAGGTCGAGGATGCGGCGCTTGAGCTCCTCGCGGAGGGCGTCGTACTCGGCGCCGGGCGCCACGGTGCCGTGGGGCTGGCGGCCCTGCAGGTTGAGGTAGACCGAGCGCCCCGAGACGGAGGCGTAGAAGGCGCGCGTGCGCTCCCAGTCGATGAAGCCGAGGGGGCTGCCGAGGGGCGAGGCCTTCACGTTGGTCCGCAGCCACGTGCGCGCGCCCTGGGGCACGAGCGACCGCAGGGCCCGCTTCCAGAGGGGCTTCCTCACGAGCTCTTCCGCCACCGCCTTGGGCGCGAGGTAGCCGAGGGAGCTCAGGACCCGGTTGAGGTAGACGTCGGTGTGCAGGGGGCCGAAGCCGTGGTCCGAGAGGATGACGAGGTCGGTCTCCGGGCCCATGGCATCCAGCAGCTTCTCGATGCCCTGCTCGATGCGGCGGTAGTAGTCGCGGATGGCGTTCGCGATGCGGGGCGGCGCCTCTTCGAAGCGAGGGTGCTTGCGGTCCATGAAGCGCCAGTAGAAGTGCATGACGCGGTCCAGGTCGTCGTAGACGAAGACGAGGGCCTGCGGGTCGTGCCGCCGGGCCATGCTCAGGACGAGCTCCTCCTGGGTGTCCGTCAGGGCGTAGAGCTCGTCGAGGAACCCCTCGTAGTCGCCGCGCTCGATGAGGTGGTGGTCCGCCCCGATGCGGAAGGAGGGGAACTCCTTCTTCAGCCCGTCCTTCGCCTCCTCGGGGTGGACCCACGGGCCCATCAGGCCCGGCGTGCCCATCCCCGTGATGAAGAAGCCCTCCGTCTTGTCGGCGGGGTAGGTGCTGGGGACGTTGAAGACGCCGCTCCGGAGGCCGTGGTGGCTCAGGATCTCCCAGAGCGCGGGCGCCTTCCGGTCCGCGGAGGAGATGACGCGGGGGCTCTCGGCGCCGGGGTCGAGAGTGAAGAAGTCGAAGATGCCGTGCTTCCCGGGGTTCACGCCCGTGAAGGCCGTCGTCCAACCGGGCGGCGTGAGGTTGGGCGTGACGGAGCGCAGCGGCCCCCAGGCGCCCTCCGCCATGAGGCGTTTGAAGAGGGGCAGTTCCCCGGACTCGGCCCAGGGGCCGACGAGGTCCCACGTGGCGCCGTCGAGACCGACGACGAGCAGCTTGCGCGCCATCGCCTACCAGATCTCCACGCGGTCCGCCGGGGCGAGGTAGAGCTTCTGGCCCGGCTTCACGTCGAAGGCGCCGTAGAACGCGTCGAAGTTGCGCACCGTGTCGCAGCGGTACTCGGCGGGCGCGTGCCCGTCGGTCAGGACCTGCTGGCGCAGCGCCTCGGGCCGCGACTTCTCCCGCCAGCTCTGGCCGTAGCCCACGAAGAACAGCTGGTCGCCGCTCAGGCCGTCCGCAGTCGGCGCCGCCTTGCCGCCGAGGGACGCCAGGTAGGCGTCGTAGGTCGCGGCGAGGCCCGCCACGTCGGCGATGTTCTCGCCCAGGGTCATGGCGCCGTTGACGGCGAGGTCGGGGAAGGGCCGGTACGCGTCGTACTGCTTCACGAGGCGCGCCGAGGCGGCCTTGAAGTGTGCCATGTCCTCCTTCGTCCACCAGTTCTGCAGCCTGCCCGTCTCGTCGAAGAGGGAGCCCTGGTCGTCGAAGCTGTGGGAGATCTCGTGGCCGATGGTGGCGCCCGTCATGCCGTAGTCGATGGCCTCGGGACGCGACGGGTCGAAGAAGGGCGGCTGGAGGATGGCCGCGGGGAAGTTCATGGCGTTCATGGCGGGCAGGTTCACGGCGTTCACGGTCTGCGGCGTCATGACCCACTCGTCGCGGTCCACCGGTTTGCCGAGCTTGCCCAGAGCGAGGGCGAGCTGGAAACGCTCGGAGCGCTCCTGGTTGCCCAGGGCGTCGGCGCGGTCCACCGTCAGCGAGGCGTAGTCGGTCCACTTGTCCGGGTAGCCCACGGCGACCTTGAGTGTCGCGAGCTTGGCCTTGGCCTTGGCCTTCGTGGCGGGGGCCATCCACGCGATCGCGTCGATGCGCTTGGCGTAGGCGGCCATGATGTTGTGCACCATGGCCTGGGCGCGCACCTTCTCGGAGGGCGGGAAGTACTTCGCCACGTAGAGCTTGCCGATGGCGTCCCCGAGCGCTTCGTTGGAGGCGTCCACGGCCCGCCGCCAGCGGGGCGGGATCTCGGGCGTGCCGCTCAGCGTGCGGCCGTAGAACCCGTAGGCCTCCTCGACGAAGGCCTTGGGCAGGAGCGGCGAAGCATGGTCGAGGGCCCGGAAGACGAGGTAGTCCTTCCAGGTCGCCACGGGCTGCGAGGCGACGAGCGCCGAGAGGCCCGTGACGGCGCCGGGTTGCCAGACGACGAAAGTCCCCTGCTTGCCCAGCCCCGCGGCCTCGAAGTAGGCGGCCCAGTCCATCCCCGGCGCCCTCTTCTCGAAGTCCTGGCGGGGCCAGTGGTTGTTGCCCTTGCGCACGTCCCACGTGTCCACGCGGCTCGCGTGGGCCTTCGCGATGGCCGTCTCGAGGCCGAAGATCTTCTCCGCCTTGGCCTCCGCCCCGGACACGCCGCCCAGGCGGAGCACGGAGGCGATGTGCTTCCTGTAGGCTTCGCGGATCTTGGCCATCTCGGGCGCCGGGTCGAGGTAGTACTCTCGGCTTGGCATGCCCAGGCCGCCCTGGAGGAGGAAGGGGCTGTAGACCTTGGGGTCGCTCAGGTCCTGCGCCACCCAGAGACCCAGGACGTTCGACGTGTGCAGCCTCGCCGTGTTGAGGACGTCCACGTCCGCGCGCAGCGTGGCGCCCAGCGCGGCGCTGAGGGTCTTCCGGTCCGAGATCTTGGCGACGGCCTCGAGCTCGGGCTTGACGGGGCCGAGGCCTCGCACCTCGATGGCCGCCTCGTCCATGCAGGCGGCGTAGAAGTCGGCGATCTTGCGCCCTTCCGATCCCTCCGGCGCGTTGGACGCGGCGGCCGTCTCGATGACCTCCCGCACCCTCGCATCGGTGAGCTCCACCAACACGTCGAAGATCCCCGTCGAGCTCTGGTCGGGCGGGATGACGGCGGTCTTGAGCCAGGCGCCGTTCGTGTACTCGTAGAAATCGTCGCCGGGGGCGACGGCCTTGTCCATGCCGGCGAGGTCGAGGCCGCCGGGGAAGGCCAGCGGGTTCGGGGGCGCCGTGGCGCCGGTGCGGCCCTGGACGAGCGCGAGGCCCGCGAGGAGGGCCAGCGCTCGGATGGTCGGGCGGAGGTGGATGGGCTGCATCGGTGGGTCTCCCGTACGGAAGGTCAGGCGGTCTTGAGCCCGCGCACCCTGGCGAGGGCCCGGCGGAGAAGGTCGGCGTCCTCGTGCTCGGGTCTGAGGCCGAGCCACATGAGGGCGAAGGCAAGCAGGCCCACGGGGGTGGCGACGTAGGGCCCGAAGGCCGCGAACGCGCCGCCGCCGAGGAGGCAGGCCACGATGAGGATGAGCATGGGCTTGAGGATGGTCCGGTCCCAGGGCCCGATCTTGAGGATGATCCAGATCTCCACGGCGCGCGCCAGGTTCACGATGACGAGGGACGCGGCCGCGGCCGCGGCCGCGCCCGGCCCGCCGAAGCGCGGCACGAGGACCAGGCTGAGCCCGAGGTTCCCGATCCCCAGGCAGAAGGAGTTGAGGAGGTTCATCTTCGGGTGGCCCGTCATCGTGATGAGGGTGCCGTTGGCGCCCAGCAGGGCCGAGAACATCTGGCCCGCGGCGAGGATGCAGAGCACCACGAAGCCGTCCCGGAAATCCCTGCCGAAGAGGTGGAGGACGGGCTGGCCCGCGAGAATGAGCGCGAGGCCCACGAGCCCGCCGAGGAGGGCCAGCCACCTCGTGGAGGTGTGGAACAGCCGCCGCAGCGCGTCGAGGTCGCCCTTCCCCATGAGCGCCGAGAAGCTCGGGGCTAGGGAAGCACCGAGGGCGTCGGTGGGCATGCTCACGCCCTGCGCGAGGGCCCACGCGATGCTGTACACCCCCACCTCCGCCGCGGGGCGGTAGACGCCCATCACGAAGATGTCCGAGCGCAGGACGAAGAGGCTCAGGAGGTTCATGAACATGACCGGCGTCGAGAAGGAGAGGAGCTCCTTCCAGTGCGCCGCCTCGTGGCCCGGGGCCTGCGGCACGTCCTTGAACTTCTTGCGGAACCAGAAGGCGGAGATCACCGCGACGGCCACGGCGGCGGCCACGAAGCACCCGAGGACGAAGCGCAGGGAGGGGAAGAAGAACCACCCGGCCACGAGCAGGAGGCTGAAGAGGAGCGGGTGGGCGATGCGCTCGATGATGACCTTGGCCCGGATCTGGCTCAGCCCCTGCAGGCCCCCCGCGCAGATGGCGTAGAAGACCAGGAAGGGCAGCGCGATGCCGAGCCCGACGAGGGCAGGCATGAGGCCCTTCTTCTGGAAGACGGCCTCCGAGGCCCAGGGCGCCAGCGCGATGACGAGCGCCATCCCCACGAGGCTCGAGACGAGCGCCGCCGCGAAGGCCGTCCGCACGACCCAGCGCAGCTTGCCCCACTGGCCCGTGCTCGAGGAGGAGGCGATGAAGTGGACCATGGAGGTGGGCAGGCCGAGGCTCGCCGGGACCATGACCACGCTGACGATCTGGTTCGCCAGGGCGTAGAGGCCGTAGTACTTGGCCCCGAGCATCCTCGTGAGGATGAGGTTGTTGATGTAGCGGATCCCCGCGCCGAGCAGGCTGATGATGCCGGCCCAGGTGCCCTCGCGCGCCACCGCGCGGTGGTGCACGGCGTGGTCCGGCG
>JBBIUU010000120.1:0-1460 GCA_037440125.1 Acidobacteriota bacterium | reverse complement strand
AGGCCGGCCTTCTTGAGGTTGCCGAAGAAGGTACCGAGGCAGTGGTCCTGGTAGGCCACCGCGGCGCGGTAGCGCTGCGGGAAGTGGTCGATGGGCACCTTCCAGTCGTACTCGGGGAAGTCGGGAGAGAACCAGCCCCGGTCCACGATCTGCTCGCGCACCGTCTGCGGCACGAAGTACGCGGAGCGCACGTGCTGCTGGAGGAAGAGCGCGGGAGCCTCGTAGGCCATGTGAGCGTCGAAGCAGTGCATCCAGAGGAAGGCGTCCTTCCTGCGCTTCGCGCTCCTGAGCCACTTCAGCCCGCGGTCGAGGGTCATGGCGGCGTCGCTGCGCCGCCCGAAGTAGCGTCGGGCCAGGCGCGCGGCGATGGAGCGGTCCTCCGAGGGCGGGAAGCGCGGATCGGGCCGCCCCACCTGGTTGCCCAGGAGCAGCGCGAGGAAGTCCACGCTCGTGAAGGCCCGGCAGTCCCAGCCGCGGTCGTGGAGCCGTTTGGGCAGGGCGTGCGCCGGGAGGGCCTTCTGGCTGAAGTTGGAGTAGACCCCGTGCTGGAACAGGTAGTTCGACGTGAGCATGCTCAGGTGGGAGCTGAGCGTGTTCTGGCTCTGCGCGAACGCGTTCGTGAAGGTGGCCCACTCGGGCGCCAGCGCGTCCAGGTTCGGCGTGAGCCCCGAGCGCTCCTCGAGGACGTCGGCGCGGACGCAGTCCAGCGTGATCAGGATGGCGAGCATGGGGATCCTTTGGAATTCGGAATTCGGAATTCGGAGTTCGGAGTTCGGAATTCGGAGTTCGGAATTCGGAATGGGAAGTTCGGAGCTACTCGAAGGAGGCGGTGTCGTCCGGGACGGGCTTGAGGTTGGGGTACTTCGCCTCGTACTCCGCGGCGCGGTCCTTGGGGTAGATGACGCGAAGGGTGCGCGTCCGGTGGTACTCCTTCCCCACGGCGTAGAACGCCTGCGCCTCGTTGCCGCACGTGCACGAGGTGTGCGGGCAGCGTCCCGGCGCCTCGTCGAGCCTCAGGTCGTCAGTCAGGATGTTGCCCAGGGAGCGGCGTTGGATGCGCTTCTGCTGCATCTTGGCCGGCCACTCCTTGTTCACGTGCCAGGCGAGCTTCTGCCAGACGTTCCAGGGCAGGTTGCGCTCCATGCCGCAGCGCAGGACCTTGCCTTCGCCGGAGAGGTAGATGTAGCGGTTCCCCGCGAGGCACGGCTTCCCCTTGGGGTTATCGCGCTCCACGAGCATCCGGTAGTAGTGGTCCGCGAAGAGGAACTCGGGGAGCTCGGCTCGCTGCTCCGGCGTGTAGGCCTCGGGGTAGGGCACGTGCTCGAAGGCC
Source organism: Acidobacteriota bacterium (assembly GCA_037440125.1). Classification (GTDB taxonomy): domain Bacteria; phylum Acidobacteriota; class UBA4820; order UBA4820; family DSQY01; genus JAKAJA01. The sequence goes on along the minus strand of JBBIUU010000120.1, from coordinate 130 downwards.
CCGTTGTACTCGTTGGAGATGAAGGGCACGCCCAGGGCGTCGAGGCGCGCCTTGTACTTGCGCATGTGCTCGAATCGGTCGGGCTTGGCCACGTACCCCACGAAGACGAGGACGCCGCGCTTCTGGATCA
>JBBIUU010000119.1:0-8819 GCA_037440125.1 Acidobacteriota bacterium | reverse complement strand
CGATGCCCATGAGGGCGGCCATGGCGCCCACGCCCACGGGGACGGCCACCTGCATGAACTCGCCGCGCTTGCGGACCGCGCGGACGGCCTCGTCGAAGGGCAGCGTCCCGGCGGCGACGTGCGCGCTGTACTCGCCCAGGGAGTGCCCGGCGAGGAAGGCGGGCGCGAGGTCGGGCTTCGCGGCATGGAGGACGCGCCAGGCGGCCACGGAGACCGCGAGGACCCCCGGCTGGGTGTTGGCGGTGAGGTTGAGGTCCGCCTCGGGGCCGTTCCAGAGGAGCTCGTGGAACGGCTCGCCGAGGGCGGCGTCGGCGGTGTCGAAGACGATGCGGGCCTCGGGGAAGCGCTCCGCGAGGTCCTTGCCCATGCCCACGTACTGCGACGCTTGGCCCGGAAACACAATAGCAAGCTTCATGATGTGGTTTCCCCTCGTTGGCTCGTTGATTCGTCGACTCGTGGACTCGATCCCTCTACCACCGCACCAGCGCCGAGCCCCAGGTGAGGCCCGCGCCGAAGGCGGCGAAGAGGAGGATGTCGCCCTCGGCCACCTTCCCGGCCCGCACCATCTCGTCGAGCGCGATGGGGATGGAGCCCGCGGAGGTGTTGCCGATGCGGTCGATGTTCAGGTAGAGGGACTCCGGCGGCCAGCCGAGGCGGTCCGCTACGGCGTTGATGATGCGCGTGTTGGCTTGGTGGGGCACGAACCAGCGCACGTCGGCGGGGCTGAGGCCCGCCTTCTGGATGGCGTCGCGGCAGGCTCCCTCGATGGAGCGCACGGCGATCTTGAAGGTCTCGTTGCCCTTCATCTTGATGGTGTGCAGGTTGGCGTCGATCATCGCGTGGCTGACGGGGATTTTGGAGCCGCCGCCCGGGAGCGTGATGAAGTCGGCCATGGAGCCGTCGGCGTGCAGGGAGGTGCTCAGGACGCCGTGCTCGCCCTCCTCGGCCTGGAGGAGCACGGCGCCGCAGCCGTCGCCGAACAGGACGCACGTGGCCCGGTCTTTCCAGTCGGTGAACTTGGTCAGGATCTCGCCGCCGATGATGAGGACGTTCTTATAGGTGCCGCAGCGGATGAACTGGTCCGCGACGCCGAGGGCGTAGACGAAGCCGGAGCAGCCCGCCTGCATGTCGAAGGCCGCGGCCTCCTTGGCGCCGAGCATGTCCTGCACGAAGCAGGAGGTGGCGGGGATGGGCTGGTCCATGGTCACCGTGGCGAGGATGATGAGATCGAGCTCCTCGCCCTTGACGCCCGCCATCTCGAGGGCCTGCCGCCCGGCTTCCACGGCGAACTTGGAGAGGCACTCGTCCTCGCGGGCGACGTGGCGCTCCCTGATGCCCGTGCGCGTGGTGATCCACTCGTCGGTGGTGTCCACCATCGTCTCGAGTTCACGGTTCGTGAGCACGCGCTCCGGGAGCGAGCGGCCCGTTCCTCTAATTCGCGACCGAATGTTTGCCATTGGGGGTTTCCTTCATCCGCGAATGGATCTGGTCGACGATCCGCTCGTTCAGGCCGGCGACGCAGAAATCGCGGGCCAGCCGCAGGGCGTTCATGATCGCCTTGGGCTGGGAGCGGCCGTGGCAGATGATGGTCACGGCCTTCACGCCTAGGAGCAGGGCGCCACCGTACTCCGCATAGTCCATCTTGGCTTTCAGTTCACGGAAGACCGGCTTGCTGAGCATGTAGCCGACCTTGGTGCGCAGGTTGCGGCCGAAACCCTGCCGCAGGGCGCCGTTGATGTACTCGTAGACAGATTCGCCGGTCTTGAGGACCACGTTGCCGGTGAAGCCGTCGGTGACGATGACGTCGGCCTCGCCGGCGAAGATCCCGTGCCCCTCGACGTTTCCGATGAAGTTGAGGTCACTCTGCTGGAGGAGCTTGAAGGACTCCTTGGTCAGGTCGTTGCCTTTGATGTCCTCCTCGCCGATGGAGAGGAGGGCCACCCGGGGGTGGTCGATGCCATGGACCTGGGACGCGTAGACGCTGCCCATGATGGCGAACTGCTGGAGGTGCGAGGCTTTGCAGTCGCTATTGGCGCCGACGTCCAGGACGAGGGAGGCGCCCTTGAGGTTGGGGATCCACGTGGCGAGCGCGGGGCGCTCCACCACCTCGATGCCCCCGATGACGAGCTTCGCCGTCGCCATGACGGCGCCCGTGTTGCCCGCGGAGACGAGGCCCTGGGCCTCGCCGGACTTGACCAGCTCCCCCGCGATGCGGAGCGAGCTGCGGCGTTTCTTGCGGATGGGGGTGATGGGCGGGTCGTCCATGGCCACCACCTCTTCGGCGTGGACGACCGAGAGGCCGTCCTCCGCCTGGAGCTGCTGGAGCTGGCGGCGCAGCTTCTCCTCGTCGCCGACCAGGATCGTGTGGACCCCGAACCGGCGGTAGGCTTCGACCGCGCCCACGACCTCAGGAAGCGGTGCCCTGTCCCCCCCCATCGCGTCTAGAGCGATGCGGATGGTCATCTCAGGGTCACGCTTCTTCGACCTTGACGACCTCGCGCCCGTCGTAATACCCGCAGGCAAGGCAGGCCTGGTGGGGCATCTTGGGCTCGTGACACTTGGGGCAGGGGGTCAGGTTGGGCACGCCGAGGGCGTCGTGGGTGCGGCGCTTGTCGCGGCGGGTCTTGGAGTGGCGGCGTCTCGGATTAGGCATCGGAGATCTCCTATGGTTTCTTCTGGAACTGCCCGAGGGTGGTCCATCGGGAATCGGTCTCGGGGGGGCAGGGGCAGGGCCCCGGGTTGAGGTTCTGGCCGCATCGCGGGCAGAGGCCCTTGCAGTCCTCGCGGCACAGCGCTTTCTCCGGTATTTCCAGGTACATCTGCTGGCTCACGAGGTCCTCGAGGGCGAGCACGGGCTCCTCGTAGAACAGGACCTGGACCTCCTCCAGCGTGACCTCGGTCTCCTCTTCGGGGATGGGGGCCTGGTGGGCCGGCTGGTACTCAAGGAGGAAGGACGCCGAACCTTCCAGGACCGCCTCTTCCAGGCACCGGGAGCAGGGGATGGTGGCGCGGTAGTCGAAGCCTCCATCGAGCCGGTGGCCCCCCTGGACCGGCTCCACGAGCACGGTCAGGTCCACGGGGTCCACGTGCCCCTCGTAGCCATGGCCGAAATCGAGGGTCAGGGGGCCCACTTTCTCACGGATCTCAGTGGGTTGGAGGATTTCCGAGAACCTGATCTTCAACCCCGCGACCTCCAGCCAAGCGTATGATATTAACATACTTAGGCCCATCCTGTCAACATTCCTTGGTGGGTTTCCGACGGACGGACGGGAGTCGGGGAGGCCTCGAGCTTTCCCCGGGCAGGACCCATCTGCTAGGATGAACTGGGAGGGACCATGCTCATCAGGGAGGAAGCTCTGCCCTTCGCCGGCCCCCTGGCCGTCGCCGCCGCCGTATTGGCCGCCGTCGGGCACCCGCTCTGGGCCATCCTGCCCCTCGTGGCCGCCCTCGGGGTGTGTGCCTTCTTCAGGGATCCCGAACGGGCCTCCGGCGAGGCGGCGGACGCCATCCTGTCCCCGGCCGACGGCAAGCTCATCAAGATCCAGGACCTCGGGGACGGGCGCCTGCTCATCAGCGTCTTCATGTCGGTCTTCAACGTCCACGTGAACCGCGCCCCCGTGGACGGAACCACCCGGGCCATGGTCTATAACCCGGGCAAGTTCATGGCCGCCTGGGCCGACAAGGCCTCCCTGGACAACGAGCAGATGCGGATCACCCTGGCCACCCCGCGGGGGAGGGTCGAGGTGGTCCAGATCGCGGGCCTGATCGCCCGGCGGATCGTCTGCTGGGCCCTGCCGGGGCGGTCTTTCTGCCGCGGCGAGCGCATCGGCCTCATCCGCTTCGGCTCGCGCGTGGATCTCTACCTGCCCGCGTCCGAGGTGGAGGTCGTGGCGTCCCTGGACCAGGTCACGAGGGCGGGCGAGACGGTCCTGGCCCGTTGGCGGACCGCCCCATGAGCCCGAAGCGGGTCAGGCGGTTCTCGCTCCAGCGGAATCCCATCCAGATCCGGAAGGGGGTGGCGATCCTGCCCTCCCTCTTCACCGTCGGGAACATGTTCTTCGGCTACTACGCCATCGTCCTGGCGTCGAAGCACAACTTCGAATGGGCCGTGACCATGGTGATCCTCGCGGGGGTCTTGGACGGGCTCGACGGCCGCATCGCGCGGATGACGGGCACTACGAGCGAGTTCGGGAAAGAGCTCGACAGCCTCTCCGACTTCCTGTCCTTCGGCATCGCCCCCGCCCTCGTGCTCTACCACTGGGGGTTCTCCGAGCTGGGGAAGACGGGATGGTTCTTCGCCTTCCTGCTCCCAGTGGCGGGTGCCCTCCGGCTGGCCCGGTTCAACGTCCAGGCCGGCACCGTGGACAAGCGCTGGTTCGTGGGCCTGCCGATCCCTGCGGCGGCTGCGGCGGCGGTCCTGCCCCTCTACTACCTGCCCTCCGGCGTCGCCAGCGCGGCGAACCACGAGGTGTCGCTCTCCTACCTGCCCGCCTGGCTTTCCGGGCCGCAGAAGGAGGCCGTGCTCCACTACATTCCGATGGCCTGCCTCGTCTACGTGGTGGCCCTGTCGTGGCTGATGGTGAGCACGGTCCGGTTCTGGAGCTTCAAGGACCTCGACATGAGGGCGCGGCGACCCTCGGCCATGGTCTTCTTCATCGCCGTGGTCATCATCCTCATCGCCCTGAACCCGCCGGCGGTCATGCTGGCCATCGCGGTCACCTACGCTCTCTCGGGGCCCGCCATGTGGGCGTGGGGGAAGGCTTTCAAGAAGAAGGGTCCGTCCGACCAGGCCCCTGCACCCGCGGAGCCCGGCGAAGGGCCCGCGAAGGAGGCGCCCCCCGTTGAGCGCTGAGACCATGCGCATCGCCCTCGTGGGCGCCGAGGACTTCCAGGCCCACGCCATGTTCGAGGCCCTGCGGGAGGGCGGCTATGCGACCTCTCAGATCCTCCCGCTCTCGGGCGCGCTCGGCGCCCTCGAGATCTCTCTCTCCGAGGATGAGACGGCGGAGGTCCTGCTCCCTCTGTCGCGCGCCCACCTGGAAGAGGCGAAGGTCGTGGCCCTCTTCACGCCCGATCAGAAGGCGCGGGTGGAGGTCTTCGGGTGGGCAGCCGAGGGGGACACGCTGTTGATGGACCTGGCTCCCGTGGCGGGGGAGGGGATGCCGCTGGTCGATCCTCTCGTGCACTCGGAGGAGGGACGTCCGCCTTCGGGTTTCCGGCTGCCCGACCCCGGCGCGCTCTACCTCTCGCGGCTGCTGAGCCACCTCCCGGTGCCGGTCGAGCGCGCCGTGGTGGTGCAGGCCCTCCTCCCGGCCTCGCGTTTCGGTGAACAGGGCGTGCGCGAGCTCTTCGCCCAGGCCACGAGCTTGATGAACTTCAGCCCCCTCCCGACCGCGGTTCTGGGCAGGCAGACGGCGTTCAACTGCTGGCCCGCCGACACCCTTGAGGCCGCAGAAGGGTTCTCGTCGGACCTTCGCGCGCTGACGGGCCTCGAGGAACTCCCCGTGGCCTACACGGCCGTGCAGTGCGGTTCTTTTCACTGCACCGCCCTCTCGGTGCTCTTCCGGGCCGGTTCACCCGAGAGGACGGCGGCGGCATTGAAGCAGGCCCTGGCGGCCGACGGGGCCTTTGAGGCATGGGAGGGCAAGACCTGGCCCTCACCCGTCGACATGGCGGGGAAGGAGCGCCCGGTCGCGCTCGTGGCGCCGCTGGACCGCGAGACCCTCAGGGTGTGGCTGGTTTACGACAACGCGAAGGCGGGCAGGGGAGCCCTCGCCGCGCGGCTCCTCCTGGGGAAAGCCGCGACCTGAGTCCCGGGCCCCGTCAGGGCCGGGTATCCTCGATGCTCTGAAGTTCCGTCTCTTCCTCGTGGGTGTAGGCCTCGGGGAAAGCCTTGAAGATCTTCAGGCAATCGAGCGAGCAGAAGTGGAAGGTCTGACCTTCATGGACCAGCACCGGGGCGCCGTGGTCCGGCTCCATGGAGGCACCACAGATTGTGCACCTGTCACCCATGCGCCCCTCCTGCTGTGTTTCCGTTAGGCAAATAGGGTGCCAATTCAGCGCGTTGAGAAGCAACGGCTTGCGGCCGCGGGCAATCTCGCGTCGCACGCGTGCGGAACCGAGGGTGCGGTTGTAACCACTGTCAAGGAAGTGTTACCAAAAGATACGGCCGGCACGATCGCCCTGCCCTCTTCAACGGCTCTGCAAGCGATCTCGACTCCCTGGGCCCCGCCGGGTGACGGGGCCCAGGAGAGTCGGACGTCATGGGCCACGGGAAGGCCCGAGGGTGATCAGACTTTCTTGATTTTCACGACGGTGAGGCCCGTCATCCCGGCCTTTTCCACGACGGGGCCGGTGACTTCCACCTGCAGCGCTGCGTAGGTCTTCGCCTCGTCGAAGGCCTTGCCGTCCTGGTGGTCGGCGAGGAGGAGGTAGACTTTGCCGTCCTTGGTCAGGAGGCCCATGGGCTGCCCGCCCTTAAGGCAGGCCAGCGCGCATTGCTGGTGCTTGGCGCCGCTGGCGCCGTGGTCGAGGTAGCAGGCGAGGTCGACGATCTCGCCCGTGACGGTGAGCTCCTTGGCGCCCTTCGCGCCCATCTCGTCCTTGGCGTGGGAGACGACGGCGAAGCCCATCGCCAGGACGAGCACGAGGAGGGTGAGGATTCCTGCAGATTTCTTCATGGCTGAATCTCCGTGGGAGAACCTAAGGCCTCGGGGCGTGACGCGCGCCCCTCGGACCAGGATCGGGTGAGTTCGGTGCTCCGGTGCGTCGGTCCGGAGCGAGGGCCATTAGAAGGATGGGAGGCCGCGCAATATTCCAGCGGCATCTGGACCGCTACGGTCTCCCGGCCGCCGTCCTCTGAGCATCCACCCTGAGCCACTGGAGGTAGGTCCAGAGCTGCTCCACCTCCGATTCGTCGAGGGCGCCCCGGTAGGCGGGCATCTGGAGGTTGGCTCGGTCCAAGAAAAAGGCGGCCGCGGCGTTCGTCTTCATCCTCTTGGACCGCCCGTCCAGGACCCACTGGGAGAATTCGGCGCGGGTGCGGACGAGGTCGGAGAAGTCGGGCCCGATCCACCCCGGGACGGTCCCCGTGAAGGACCTCCCGTTCAGCACGCCTCCGCTGCCGCCGGCGCCGTGGCAGGATTCGCAGCCGAACTTGGCGGAGAGCTCGGCGCCTCTGGCCACGGGGCCCTCCGACGGGAAGCCGAAACCGTCGGCCGCCAGGACGAAGGCCGCGAGATCCCGGATCTGCCCGGCGTCGAGGCGGTCCTTGAACGCGCGCATCCGGAAGGGAGGTGAGCCGGGGCCACTGGCCTTGGCTGGCGCGGCGGCGGCACCGGGTGCGTGTCCCTCGGCGATGAAGTGGGCCACGTCCCTCGGCGACGTCACGTACATCATGGCGTTGCCGCGGAAGAAGGAGGGGACCGTGCCCCAGCGGCTCCCAGGGTTGGCGGTCTCCTGGCTGCCCATCGCGAGATGGCACGAGAGGCACCCCTCACGGGCCGCGAGGTCGGCGCCGCGCCGCACGGGATTGTCGGTGCGCCACGACCAGTACCAGCCGGGCCACCAGCGGCCCGTCGTGAGCATCACCGCGGACAGGACGATGAGGACGAGGGCCGTCCTTCTCCAGCGAGTTCTCCTGAGCATCGGATCTAGGCCTCCACACCCTCAACAGGGGGCAGGGAGCGCCGCTTCCAGAGGAGGAAGATCGCCGGGTAGACCATGAGCTCCATGAGGAAGGACGTGAAGAGCCCGCCCACCATGGGGGCCGCCACGCGCTTCATGACGTCGGCGCCGGCGCCTGTGGACCACATGATGGGCATGAGGCCCATGGCCGCCGCCATGACGGTCATCATCTTGGGCCTGATGCGCTTCACCGCCCCGTGGATGATGGCGTCGTGCAGCTCGGGCAGATTCCGGAGCCTGCCGGCCCTCTCGGCCTCGTGGTACGAGAGGTCGAGGAAGAGGAGCATGAACACGCCCGTCTCCGCATCCAGACCCATGAGCGCGATCATCCCCACCCACGCCGCGATCGACACGTTGTAGCCGAGGACGTACATGAGCCACACCGCCCCCACGACCGAGAAGGGCACCGCCAGCATGACCACCACGGCCTTGAAGGCGGACTTCGTGTTCATGTAGAGCAGCAGGAAGATGAGGAAGATCGTGATGGGCACGACGATCTTGAGGCGCTCCCGGACGCGGATCATGTTCTCGTACTGGCCGCTCCAGATGAGCGAGTACCCCGTGGGGAGCTTGAGGTCCCTCGCCGCGAGGCGTTTCGCGTCCTCCACATAGGACCCGATGTCCCTCCCCGAGATGTCCACGAAGACGTAGCCGGCGAGCATGCCGTTCTCGTCGCGGATCATGGCGGGACCCGAGCTGACCGAGACATCCGCCAGCTCGGCGATGGGCACCTGCGCGCCGCCCATGGCCGGGACGAGGACGCGCTCGAGCTGGTCGAGGTTCTCGCGGAGGTCCCGTGGGTACCTGAGGTTGATGGAGTAGCGCTCCCGGCCCTCGATGGTCATGGAGAGGGTCTCGCCGCCGATGGCGGACATGACCACCGCCTGCAGGTCGTCCACCGTCAGACCGTAGCGGGCGAGCCCCTCGCGGCGCGGGGTGATGTCCACGAAATAGCCGCCCGCCGCGCGCTCTGCAAAGACGCTCCGCGTGCCGGGCACGGTCTTCATGAGCTTCTCGAGATCCTCGCCCACGCGCTGGATCTCCTTGAGGTCCCCGCCGAGGACCTTGATGCCCACGGGGGTGCGCACGCCGGTGGTGAGCATGTCGATGCGGCCCTTGATGGGCATGGTCCA
>JBBIUU010000118.1:0-9176 GCA_037440125.1 Acidobacteriota bacterium | reverse complement strand
GAAGCACGACGTTGCGGATGTCCTGCGGCCCGTAAACCTTCATGTCCCCTCCTCGCACAGAAAACGCCGGTATCCCTATGACACAGACGGACATCTTATCGGGGGGCGAGAACCGGCGTCAAGGGGGCTGGAAGGAAGGAGATGGAGAGCTGGAGAGCTGGGGAGCTGAAGAGAAAACTAGCGAATTGGTGCGTCGCCCTCGGCGTCCATCTTGCGCATCTGACGGTCCTGCCAGGGAGCAAGGAAGACCAGGGCCGAGAGGGCGCCTAGGAGGGCGGTGGCCATGTCCCATTGGGTGTCCCACGGATCGCCCTGGGTCCCGAGGAAGGCGTCGGCCGCGGAGCCCGTGGCCTCCGCCGTGGCCCACTCGAAGAGCTCGTAGGCCGCGCTGATGGCGAGGCAGACGCACGCCACGAGGGCGAAGAGCCACCCGCCCCGCTTCAGGGGCGACTTGCGCAGGAGCACCTCGCGCGCCACGAGTGCCGGAACGAGGCCTTGCATGAAGTGGCCCACGCGGTCGTAGTCGTTGCGCGTGGTGTGGAGGAGGTCCCGGACCCAATCGCCCAGGGGCACCTCCGCGTAAGTGAAGTGGCCGCCCACCATGAGCACCGTTATGTGGAGCGCGATGAAGGTGTAGGTCAACGTCGTGAAGCGGAGCTTCCCGTAGGTGAAAGCGAGAAGGGGCCACGCGATCAGCGCTGGGACCACCTCGAGGAACCACGTGAACCGATCCGTGGGGCGGATGCCCGACCACACGAGCACCACGAGGACCGCCAAGCTCAGGCCGAGCAGGAGCGATTTCTGTCTCTTCAGCTCCCCAGCTCTCCAGCTCACCAGCTCTATGCTTCCTGGCCCTGGAGTTCCTCGTGGACGCTCCGGAAGATGTGGTAGATCTTGTCGTGCTCCCGGATGGCCTGCTGCAGGATCTTGTCCAGCTTCCGCAGGTCCTTCTTCCCCACCGTCACGTTGGCGCCGAGGACGAAGGCGGACTGCGTGTCCATGGTGGCGAGGTCGGCGGAGATGAAGGCCACGAACATGCGGCGGCGCTGGTCGGGGGGCAGGGCGTTGATGGCCTGGAGCACCTGGTAACCTCCCTCGGGGTCGTCGGGGAGGCGGTTGTCCACGGTCACGAGGTCGTAGGCCTTCCGGGAGAGGGCGTCGAGCGCCTTCTGCTTGTCGCCTACCGCCTCCACTCGGTACCGGAGCGACTTCAGGGCTTCCGTGATGGCCTGCTGGAAGATGACCTCGTCCTCCACCACCAGGGCCTGGCGCTTGCTCTCCTCCTCCTCGTCCTCGTCGTCGTCCTTGTACTTCACGACGCCGAGGTGCCACAGCACCTGGTGGGCCACCTCGTGCTTGAGGCGCTCCCACATGGGGGAGCCCGGCTCAAGGCCCGCGGCCTTCATGGCGTCCTCGACCGATCCCTCGGGTCCCTCCTCCGCGGTCGGGGCGGGTGGAGCGGCCGCAGGCGCCTGCGGCGGCGCCGGGGGCGTCACGGGGATGGTCGTCGCGCATCCGGGACACTTGAGCTTGAAGGCGACGGCGGGAACCTTGGAGTCCTCGATGACGATGGTCTTCTTGCAGGAGGGGCAGCTGATCTGCATGGTCACTCCATAAGATCTTTGACGTCCACGTCGGCGGAGAGTTCGGGCGTCTTCGGCGGGGGCGGCGGCGCCGGCTGGGCCACCGAGGAGAAGGCCCCGAGGCCCTTCTTCTTGGGCGCCTCGGCCGCCTCGGCCTTGGCGTCAGGCCGGGCCGTGGCCTGGGCCTCGCGCTCGGTGGCCGCGATGCCGGACATCTTGAGGGCGAGGTTGGGCGTGTTCGTGGCGAAGGAGAGCGCCACGTCCTTCGTGACGACGCCCGTGCGCCACAGGCGCTCGAGCTCGTTGTCGAAGGTCTGCATGCCGTCGAGGGCGCCGTCGTTCATGGCGTCCACGAGGCTCTTGCCCTCCTTCTCCGCCTCGCCGTTGGCGATGTACTCCCGGGTGCGCTGGCTCGTGCGGAGGATCTCGCAGACTCCCAGCCGGCCCTGGCCGTCGGCCCGGGGCACGAGCCGCTGGCTCACGATCCACTTGAAGGTCTGGGCGAAGCGCGTGCGGATCTGCTGCTCCTCGTCCTTGGGGAAGATGCCCACGATGCGGTCCACCGTCTTGCTCGCGTCGATGGTGTGCAGGGTGGAGAGGACGAGGTGGCCCGTCTCCGCGGCCTCGAGGGCGATCTCGGTCGTCTCGAGGTCGCGCATCTCGCCCACCAGGATGACCTTGGGAGCCTGCCGGAGGGCGGCCCTCAGGGCGAGCGCGAAGGAGGGGACGTCGGCGCCCAGCTCGCGCTGGTTGATGGTGGACTTCTTGTGGCGGTGGAGGTACTCGATGGGGTCCTCGATGGTGACGATGTGGTACGCCTTGTCCAGGTTGATGCGGTTGATGATGGCCGCCAGCGTGGTGGACTTCCCGCTCCCCGTGGGCCCCGTGAGGAGGACGATGCCGTTGCGCTCCTCCGCGATCTTGTTGAGCTGGGACGGGAGGTTGAGCTCCTCCACGGTGGGGACGCCGCTCGGGATGACCCTCAGGACGATGCTGTAGGTGCCCCGCTGGGAGAAGATGTTCACGCGGAACCGCGTCTTGCCCGTGATGGAGTAGGACAGGTCCACCGAGCCCTGCTTGAGGAGGCGGCGGATGTGGTGCTTGTCGCTCTTCATGAGCTGGAGCGCGATCTGCTCCGTCTGGTAGGGGGAGAGGCGCTGGAGGCCCTTGATGGGCACGTCCCTCAGCTCGCCGTTGACCTCCACCTGGGGCGCCCGCCCCACGGAGAAGTTCAGGTCGCTGACCTGCGGCGAGACGGAGAGCATGAACTCGATGAGGTTGTTGAGCTGATCGAACACGGGACCCTCCTCCCGAGCGGCTGGACCGTTCCCTTTCAGATAGGATGGCCCAACCCGCAGACGGTGGCAAGGGCCCCCGTTTGACAAGGGTAGAGCGGGGCCCTAGGTTGAGTGTATCTGGTCGACTGCCGAGCCGCTCCCACCGGAGGCCCCATGGAACCCACGATCGTTCTGGTGGACGACGACGTCCCGACCCTCGAAACCTTGAAGAAGGTGCTGGGCGACCGGGGCTACCGGGTCCTGACGGCGCACGACGGCCAGACGGGCCTCAGCCTCATCGACGAGTGCCAGCCCGGGCTGGCCATGGTGGACGTGCTCCTCCCGAAGCTCAACGGCTGGCAGGTCTGCGACCGGGTGAAGGCCGCGCCCAAGACGCGCCACATCCCGGTGATCCTGATGTCGGGCCTCTACACGAAGCCCAAGCACTTCGACGAGTCCCAGCGGCACGGCGCGGACGGGTTCATGACCAAACCCATCCCGACGGCCGCCCTCCTCCTCCGCGTCGAGTCCCTCCTCCCGCCGCCCAAGAAGACGAGGGCCGACGCGGACCGCGGCCGCGAGCTCCAGGAGCGCCTCACCGAGCTCCGGGTAGACTTCGCCAAGAGCCTGCCGGCCTCCTTCGAAGGGATCAGGACCGGGTTCGGCGACCTGCGCAACGGCGTCAAGACGGGCGAGCGCCTGGCGGAGCTCCGGTTCCAGCTCCACAAGCTCGCCGGCGGCAGCGCGTCCTTCGACTTCAAACACCTCACCGGGGTGGCGCGGACGCTCGAGCACGAGATCCACGAGATGATCCTTGCCGCGGCCTCACCCGACGCCGCGTGGTTCGCGAGGCTCGAACCCGTGCTCGACCAGTTCCGCCAGGCTTGCGAAGACGCCCGGCGCTTCGCCACGAACCCGCCCCACGTGGAGATCGGCCGCCCCAGACAGGGCGGGGCCGGCCGAAGCCTCCGGACCGTCTACCTGCTCGAAGACGACCCCTTCCTCGCCCAGAGCCTCTCGCTCCAGCTGACGCACTACGGGTTCGCCGTGACCGCCTTCTCCGAGCCGGAGGCCATGGTGCGCGCCGCAAGGGAGGCCGCTCCGCACGCCATCGTTGCGGACATCACGTTTCAGAAGGGGGAGTTCGCGGGCACCGAGGCCGTGCTCGGCCTCCAGAAGGGACGCACCAAAATCATCCCGTGCGTGTTCATCTCGGCCCGGGGCGACATCTTCGCCCGGCTGGAAGCCGTGAAGGCGGGCGCCAGGGGCTACTTCGTGAAGCCCCTGGACATCGGGGCCCTCGTGGAGACCCTCGACGGCCTCACCTCCTCCGAGAAGCTCGACCCCTACCGCGTCCTCATCGTGGAGGACGACACCACCACGGCGGCCCTGTACGAGAGGGTCCTCCAGAAAGCCGGAATGGCGACCTACGTCCTGAGCGACCCGCTCAAGGCGCTCGAAGCCCTCGGCAAGTTCCACCCCGACCTCATCCTCATGGACCTCTACATGCCCGGTTGCAACGGCGTCGTGCTCTCCTCGGTGATCCGGCAGATCGAGGACTACGTGGGGGTCCCCATCGTCTTCCTCTCCAGCGAGAAGCGCCTCGACCGCCAGATGCTCGCCCTCAAGCTCGGCGGGGACGACTTCCTCACCAAGCCCGTGGACGCCTCCCACCTCGTCTCCTCGGTGACGGCCCGCGCCCAGCGCGCGCGGGCCATCCGCGTCGCGCTCGGGAAGGACGGCCTCACGGCGCTCCTGAACCATTCCGCGTTCCGGATCGCGGTGGGGCGGGAGTTCTCCCGCGCCCGGCGCCGCAAGAGCCCTTGCGCCGTCGTCCTCTTCGACCTGGACCATCCTGAAGCCGTCGTGGAGAAGTTCGGGAGCGACGCCGCGGACCGGCTCCTCAGGGCCTCTGGGACGCTGCTGAAACAGCGCCTGAGAGCCTCCGACCTCATCGCCCGGTACGGCACGTACCAGTTCGCCGTCCTCATGCCCGACACGTCCGCGGTGGAGGCCTTCCAGGTCGTGGACGAACTGCGCGCGGCCCTCTGCCTCCTCCAGCACTGGGCGGGCGACAAAACCTTCTGCGCCACCTTCAGCGTGGGGATCGCCGGCTCCCAGAGCGCGGACGACCCGGTCCACCTCGCGATCGCCGCCGAGTGCACCCTCGAGCGGGCCCGCGCGGCCGGCGGCAACACCGTGAAGCTCGAGGGTCGCTAGCCGCCTCAGTCCCCGCCGGGCGGTCGTTTCCGACGCGCTCCGGCCGCCCCCAAGCCGGCATCCGGGACGCTCCCCGGGAACTCCCATTCCGGGCGGCGATGTGGTATACTTAAAAGCCCGGACATTCGGAGTTAGGAGCGGAAGGATGGCCAAGTTCATCTTCGTGACGGGTGGTGTTGTATCCAGTCTGGGGAAGGGCATCGCGGCGGCGTCGATCGGGTGCCTCCTCGAGTCCCGCGGCTTCCGCGTGAGCATCCAGAAGATGGACCCCTACATCAACGTGGACCCCGGCACCATGTCCCCCTTCCAGCACGGCGAGGTCTTCGTCACGGACGACGGGGCCGAAACCGACCTGGACCTCGGCCACTACGAGCGATTCACCACTCAGGTCTCGGGGCGCGGGAGCAACTACACCGCGGGGCGCATCTACCTCCAGGTCATCGAGAAGGAGCGCCGGGGCGACTACCTCGGCGGCACGGTCCAGGTCGTGCCCCACATCACCAACGAGATCAAGGAGGCCATCAAGGCCCAGGGCAAGGACGTGGACGTGGCCATCGTGGAGGTGGGCGGCACGGTGGGCGACATCGAGTCCCTCCCCTTCCTCGAGGCCATCCGGCAGCTCCAGCTCGAGCTCGGTCGCTCCAACGCCATCTTCATCCACCTCACGCTCATCCCTTACATCCGCGCGAGCCACGAGCTCAAGACCAAGCCCACGCAGCACAGCGTCAAGGAGCTTCGCTCCATCGGGATCCAGCCCGACATCCTCCTCTGCCGCACGGAGTACCCCATCCCGCGCGACATGAAGGCCAAGATCGGCCTCTTCTGCAACGTCACCGAGGAGGCGGTCATCACGGCGAAGGACGTGGAGCACATCTACGAGTGCCCGCTCTTCTTCGCCCAGGAGGGGCTCGACTACATCCTCCTTAAGTACCTCGGCCTGCCCCTGCACGAGCGGCACCTGGACAAGTGGGAGGGGTTCCTCGACGGGCTCAAGCACCCCGACGACACGGTGACCATCGGCATCGTGGGCAAGTACACCCAGTACGAGGACTCCTACAAGAGCCTGCGCGAGGCGCTCATCCACGGCGGCGTCCCCAACAAACTGGGCGTCCACCTGAAGTGGATCGAGGCGGAGGACATCGAGCGCGAGGGACCCGCGGGCCCGCTCGCGGGCGTCCACGGCGTCCTCGTGCCCGGAGGCTTCGGCGAGCGCGGCGTGGAGGGCAAGATCCTCGCGGCCCAGTACGCCCGCACGAAGAAGATCCCCTTCTTCGGCATCTGCCTCGGCATGCAGCTCGCGAGCATCGAGTTCGCCCGGGACGTGGCCAAGCTCGAGCGCGCCAACTCCACCGAATTCGACCCCAAGACGCCCCACCCCATCTTCTTCAAGCTCCGCGACCTGCTGGGCGACGACACCTACGGCGGCAACATGCGCCTCGGGAAGTGCCCGTGCGTCCTGACGCCGGGGAGCCTCGCGCACAAGGCCTACGGGAGCCTGGAGATCAGCGAGCGGCACAGGCACCGCTACGAGTACAACAAGGCCGCCTACCTCGAGCCCCTCGAGAAGGTCGGGTTGAAGTTCACGGGCATGTCGCCCGATGGGAAGTTCGTGGAGGTCGTGGAGCTGGCCGATCACCCTTGGTTCCTGGGCTGCCAGTTCCACCCCGAGTTCAAGAGCCGCCCGCTGACGCCCCACCCCCTCTTCCGGGACTTCGTCGAGGCGAGCCATAAGAAAAAGGTGAGCGGGGAGCGGTGAGCGGGGAGCAGTGAGCGGAAGGGGCAGGAGAAACCTGAGCGGGGAGCGGAGAGGTCAAGGGCGAAGAAGAACAAGTTGAGCGGTGAGCGGAATGGCTAAGAGCGAAAGAGAGATCAGTGCCAGGTGGCCGATGTGCTCGACGGAGGGGTTGGTCCTTTTCCGCTCACGGCTCACGGCTCACGGCTCACGGCTCACGGCTCACGGCTCACAGCTCACAGCTCACGGCTCTCAGCTCACGACCCACGGCCCCACACGCGAGGACGCCATGCGTGAAGTAACCATCGCGAAGGGCGTCACCGCCGGCGGGGGCCAGCCGCTCTTCATCGCCGGCCCGTGCGTCATCGAGTCGGAGCGCCACGCGCGCGCCCTGGCCCTCCAGCTCGCCTCGTGGGCCCGCGCGCACCGCTGGCAGCTCGTCTTCAAGGCCTCCTTCGACAAGGCCAACCGCACGTCCCTCTCGTCCTACAGGGGCCCCGGCCCCGAGGAGGGCCTGCGCATCCTCGCCGCCATCCGGAAGGAGTGCGGCGTGCCCGTCCTGACGGACATCCACGAGCCGGCGCATGCGGCCCTCGCGGCGGAGTCCGTGGACGTGCTCCAGATCCCCGCGTTCCTCTGCCGGCAGACCGACCTGCTCCTCGCCGCGGCGGCCACGGGGCGCGTGGTGAACGTGAAGAAGGGCCAGTTCCTCTCCCCCGCGGACATGGCGCACGCCGTGGAGAAGCTCGAGAAGGGCGGCGCCTCCGGCATCCTCCTCACCGAGCGAGGCGCGAGCTTCGGCTACAACAACCTCGTGGTGGACATGCGCAGCATCCCCATCATGCGCTCCTTCGGCTGGCCCGTGATTTTCGACGCCACGCACTCGGTCCAGCTCCCGGGAGGCGCGGGCGGCAAGTCCTCGGGCCAGCGCGAGTTCATCCCTGCGCTCGCCCAGGCCGCGGCCTCCGCGGGCGCCGACGGGTTCTTCTTCGAGGTCCACGAGGACCCGGCCAAGGCCCTGAGCGACGGCCCCAACGCGCTCCCTCTGGGCGAGTTCCCCGCCGTGGCCGCGCGCCTGAAGGAGCTCCACCGCCTCTCGAGGAAACCGCTATGACGCTGAACGGCGCGAAGAAGGTCCTGACGGTCGAGTCGGAGGCGCTCCTGAGGCTTCGCGACAGCCTCGACGCCTCCTTCAGCAGGCTCGTGGAGGTCATCCTCGCGTGCAAGGGCCGCGTGGTCCCCACGGGCATGGGGAAGAGCGGCATCGTCGGGCACAAGATCTCCGCCACCCTCGCGAGCACGGGCACGCCGTCCTTCTCGCTGCATCCCGCCGAGGCGCTCCACGGCGATTTGGGGATGGTGACGAAGGAGGACGTGGTCTTCGCCCTGAGCAACAGCGGCGAGACCGAGGAGCTCGTGGAGCTCGCCCCCCTCTTCAAGCGCATCGGCGCCTTCACCGCCGCGGCGACGGGGAACCCCAAATCCACGCTGGCCCGCGCGTGCGACCTCCACATCACGGTGGCCATCGACCAGGAGGCGTGCCCTCTCGGCCTCGCGCCCATGGCTTCCACGACGGCGCAGATGGCCCTCGGCGACGCCCTCGCGGCCGCGCTCATAGAACGGCGCGGATTCAAGCCGGAGGACTTCGCCCTCCTCCACCCCGGCGGCAAGCTGGGGAAGCGCCTCATGCGCGTGAGCGACCTCATGCACACGGGAGCAGAGGTCCCGCGCGTGACGCCGCAGGCGCCCATGAAGGAGGTCCTCTACGAGATCTCAGCGAAGAAGCTCGGCCACGCCGTGGTCGCGGACGGCGCGGGGAAAGTCGTCGGGATCATCACCGACGGCGACATGCGGCGCCTGATCGAGGAGCACGGCGGGGCGCTCCTCGAGATGAGCGCCGGCGCCTGCGCCCACGCGAGCCCGCTCACCATCGCGCCCGACGCCATGGCCGTGGAGGCCCTCGGGCTCATGGAGAGCCGCAAGATCACGAGCCTCATCGTGGTGGACGCCGCCGGGATGCTCCTCGGCGTGCTGCACCTCCACGACCTGTGGGGATTGCAGATGATGTGAACAGGCACGAGGCGTGAGGCGCGAGGCATGAGTCAAAAGATTCAAGGAATGGAAGGGGACGATGGGAAGGCCGGCGGATGCCGGCCTCTTTCTTTATCCGAGACTCTCTAGTGTCCTGTAACAGCGGTTCGGCGAATAAGTTGGGGCGGCGCAACAGGACACGAAGGGGTGCGGGGAAGGCACTTCCCCGCTCTTTCGGGGTAACAGCCTGCCGCAGGCAGGCGCCCTAGGGGCGGAGTCCCTTGGGAAGTGTGGCGTTTCCATGAGAGTGAATTATGGCGGTTTTCCCTGAGA
>JBBIUU010000117.1:1226-9398 GCA_037440125.1 Acidobacteriota bacterium | reverse complement strand
GTCCAGCCCTGGCGCTGCGACGTCTGCCAGGAGATGTTCGAGCCCGACCTCAAGGGAATCTGCGCGGCGTGCGGCAAGCTCCTCTGCCCGGAGCACAGGATGCCCCGCCCGAACGCTTCGGCCGTCGGGGGGAGCGACGCCGTGTGCCCGGCCTGCGCCGAGGGGAAGGACCGCCCGTGACGCAGGACCCCCGGAGACGGGCGCTCCTCCTCCTGGCGGTGGGCCTGGCCTCCGTCTCCTTCGCCTCCATCCTGGTGCGCTACTGCACGGCGCCCGCGTTGAGCCTCGCGTTCTACCGCAAGGCGCTGGCCTCCCTCCTCATCCTCCTGCCCGTGCTCCTGCGCCTGAGACGCCAGCCTTGGGACGGGGCGCTCCAGCGTAGGCTCATGCCCTACACGCTGGGCTCCGGCCTCATCCTCGCCGTCCACTTCGCGAGCTGGATCGCTGCGATCCAGCTCACCACGGTGGCGTCGGCGCTCCTCGTCATGTCCGCCCAGCCCGTCTGGGGCGCGCTCCTCGGATTCCTCTTCCTGAAGGAGTCGGTCCCGAGGCGCGGGCTCCTGGCGATCGGGTTGAGCCTCCTGGGTGTGGGGCTCATCGCGTGGGGGGACATGGGCCGGGGAGCGGGAGCGCTCACGGGGGACGCGCTGGCGCTCCTCTCGGGGTTCTCGGCTGCCGCGTATCTGACCGTGGGACGCCACCTGCGGCAGAGCCTGCCGCTCCTTCACTACCTCCTCACGGTCTACGGGGCGTCGGCGGTCTGCCTGGGGATCGGGGCCGTGGCGACGGGCGACCAGCTTTGGGGCTTCGACGGGCGGACGTGGCTCATGATCGCGCTCATGGCCGTCTTCCCTTCCGCCCTCGGCCACAGCCTCGTGAACCACGCCGTGCGGCACATGGAGGCCTACCGCGTGAACCTCTCCATCCTCGTGGAGCCGGTCGTCTCGACGGTGCTCGCGGCGCTGCTCTTCGCGGAGATTCCGGGGTCGCGCTTTTGCGCGGGGTCGTGCCTCGTTCTGGCGGGCGTCTTCATGGCCCTGTGGCAGCCGGGAGCGAGGGGAGGGGAGGGCGCCGCGCTTCCGTTGAGCGACCCCGAATAGCGTCTAGCCGGCGAGCCCCTTCACGAAGGCTAGGACCTCCTGGTCGTGGTTCCTCACGTCCACGCCGCGCCAGATTCTGCGGACGATGCCCTGCCGGTCGATGACCACGGTGGAGCGGTCCATGCCCAGGGCGGTCCTGCCGAAGATGCTGCCCTTCTTCCACGCGCCATAGGCGGAGATGATGGTGCCGTCGGGGTCCGAAAGGAGGGGGAAATTGAGCGAGTACTTCTCCTTGAACTTCATGTGGCTCTCGACGGAGTCCTTGCTGGCGCCGAGCACCACCGCCCCGAGAGCCTGGACCTCCGACCGGGCATCGCGGAAGGAGCACGCCTCCTTCGTGCAGTGGGGCGTCTGGTCCTTCGGGTAGAAATAGAGCACCACGATCTTCCCCTTGAAGTCGTGAAGGGAAAGGTTGCCCCCCTCCGAGGAGGGCGCGGTGAAATCGGGCGCGGCCATACCTTCTTTCAGCTCGGTGTCCGTCACGGCGGTCTCCACGGCGCGCGTGCGGGTCCAGGTGCCCGATAGGGCCACAAGCCCCAGCAGGAGGATCGCGACGAGCGCTTCAGCCTTGGGCCACCTCAATCATCCGGGCCACATCATCGGAGCATAGCAACGCGAACGGCGCAAACCGCATTCCCGCAGATATTCCCCCGGTGGGTGAAAGGGCCCTGAGGGCTGTTGAAAAATACATCACAATGGCATGGAGGGCTCGTGGAGCCCGCGCCCAGGCTTATACTGGCCGCCTTCCCAGGGTCCCGAGCGGCACGCGACCCAACGGCGAGACGGGCTCACGAGGGACCACAAGAGGTGGGGGGCGAAGCGTCGCCCCGGCGCCTTAGGAGCGAAGGCCCGCCCGTGCGGGCACACCTGGGAAGGGCCGCGGGGACGGCGTCCTGGCCCCCGAGCGGCCCCAAGGCGGGACGCGCCGACAGGACAGTGGGGGACACCATGAAGACCTTTTCGATGAAGATCGATCCGTTGACTGGAGAGGATTACTACGAAGTCTATATCCGCGGCAAGGCCCTGATGAACGACCCGCACCTCAATAAGGGGTCCGCCTTCACCCTCGAGGAGCGCATGAGCCTCGAGCTGGACGGCCTCATCAGATCGGGCGTCTCCACCCTGGAGGCCCAGCTTGCCCGCGCCTACGAGGCCTACCAGCGCAAGCCCGACGAGATGGAGCGCTACATCTACCTGATCGGCTTGCAGGACCGCAGCGAGCCCCTCTTCTACAAACTGCTGGTGGAACACCTTGAGGAGATGGTGCCCGTGGTCTACACGCCCACCGTGGGCCAGGCCTGCCTCCAGCTCAGTCACATCCAGCGCCGCTTCCGGGGCATCTACATCAGCCCCGACAACATCGCGAACATTGACCGCATCTTCCAGAGCGTCTCCCTGCCCGAGGTGAACCTCATCGTCGTCACCGACGGCGAGCGCATCCTGGGTCTGGGCGACCTCGGCTCCGACGGCATGGGCATCCCCGTGGGCAAGGTGAGTCTCTACGTGGCGGCCGGCGGCGTCCATCCCGCCGTGACCTTCCCCATGTCCCTCGACGTGGGCACGAACAACGAGCGCCTCCTGAAGGACCCGCTCTACCTCGGCTACCGCCACCCGCGCCTCACGGGCGACGAGTACGAGGCCTTCATCGAGAAGTTCATCCTCGGCGTGAAGCGCAACTTCCCCGAGGCGCTCCTGCAGTGGGAGGACTTCGCGAAGCACACGGCATTCAAGAACCTAGAGCGCTACCGCCACCGCATCTGCTCCTTCAACGACGACATCCAGGGCACGGGCTCCACGGCCCTCAGCGCGCTCATGACGGCCATGCGCATCAAGAAGAGCTCCTTCGAGGAGCAGCGCTACGTCATCGTGGGCATGGGCCAGGCGGGCACGGGCATCGGTTACAACATCAAGAACATGCTCATGGAGGAGGGCCTCAGCGAGCCCGAGGCCCGCGCGTGCATCTTCGCCGTGGACCAGCAGGGCCTCCTCCTCGAGGACGACCCCAAGCTCGAGGACCCGCAGCGCCCCTTCGCGCAGAAGCGCGCCGCCGTAGCGGGCTGGAAGCTCGACGACCCCAACACGATCGCCCTCCAGGACGTGGTGCGGAACGCCAAGCCCACCGTGCTCGTGGGCGTCACGGCCAAGCGCGGGCTCTTCAGCCCAGAGATCCTCGAGGAGGTGGCGAAACACACGGAGCGCCCGGTGGTGCTCGCGCTCTCCAACCCCACGGCCAAGACCGAGTGCACGCCCGGCGAGGTCGCCAAGGCCACGGACGGCAAGGGCCTCATGGCCACGGGCAGCCCGTTCCCGCCTCTCGACTGGAAGGGCCGCACGCTCTACACCTCGCAGTGCAACAACATGTACATCTTCCCCGGCGTGGGCCTGGGCACCCTCGTGGCCAAGGCCCCGAAGGTCACCGACGCCATGTTCCTCGCGGGGAGCCGCGCCATCAGTCGGATGGTGAGCAAGGACCTGGAAGACCAGGGAAAGCTTCTCCCGGAGATGAAGGACATCCGCAAGGTCTCCGCGGAGGTGGCAAAGGCCGTGGCCATCGAGGCCCGAGACTCCCGGCTCGGGCGCGTCCTCGACGACGAGACCTACGCGAAGCTCATCGCCAAGGCGCAGTGGGAGCCGCAGTACACGCCGTACCGGCCCGCGCGCTAGGGCATACCTTTTCGAGGTAACGGGGGGCGGGCCGAGTGCTCGCCCCCTTCTGCTTTCAGGGCTCCCGTACTCAGCCCTTCTTGGGTTTGCGGAAGGTGTGCTCGAGAGAGACATAGAGGAAGAGGCTGCTGCTGGGGCCCTGCCGGTTGAGGCTGAAGGGGATCGACCCTCCGAACGTGAGCTGGGCGCCGCTCTTGAAGTTGATGGCGTGGGCCACGCCCGGACTCAGGAAGACCGTGTCACCCCAAAGCTTCCTTCCCCGCTCGCCCAATGCCTCCGCCTGCGCGCCCACGAGCTCCAGAGACAGGTTCAGCGTGGGATTCACGTGGAGAACGATGGACGCGCCCTCGGAGACCGTCGCGAGGGAGCCCCGCACCGTCGTCCCCGTGTCGTCGAGGGTCTTCGCGTTGGGGTACCAGCTCCCGCCGAGGTTCAGGTGGACCTCCACGTGCTCGCTCAGACGCTTGCTGAAGGGTAGCCCCAGGACGATGCCCGGACCGCCGAAGCCGAGCCCCTTCGTCCACGAACCGGTGGGCAGGCTGAGCTTCACGCCCGGCGCGAAAGAGAAGCGGCTGTCCTCTCCTTGGAGCTTCGCCTGGTACTGGTACCCGATCTGGATGTCCCCGAACCCGTGGGGGTCGATGGCGCCCTGAGTGCCGAAGGGCACGTAGAGGTCCATCTGGTGCTTCTCGCCGGCGACGGGCCACTGGTCGTCGAAGGTGAGGACCCACACCGAGGGGTTCGGGAAGTACCAGCCCGTGAGGACGTGCTGGACCTGGTCGGGGTCCTGGTTGTAGGCCTCGTTGACGAGGAAGGAGTTGTCCTGGAGGACCTCGGACCACTTGGCGACCCCGCCGGGGCCGACTTGCGCGGCGAGGCCCGCCGTCCAGAGAAGCGCGAGGAGGGGGAGCAGCAACCGTCCGATGCGGCGCACGTGCCGTCCCCTTCCAGAGCCGCTAGACGCCCGCCGACTTGGCGGCGAGCTCGAGGATGTCGGTGGTCCGGAAAGTTTCGTGCCCCGTTTCCCCAGCGGCGTTGTTCAGCATGACGTTGCAGAAGGGGCACGCCACGGCCACGCCCTGGGCCTTCGTCTCGAGCGCCTGCTCGAGGCGGAGGTGGTTGACGCGGGAGCCGAGCTTCTCCTCGAGCCACATGCGCCCGCCGCCCGCGCCGCAGCACATGGCCGCCTCGCCGTGCTGCTTGATCTCCGTGAGATGGACGCCGGGGATGGCCTTGAGGAGTTGCCTCGGCTGGTCTACCACGCCGTTGTAGCGGGCGAGGTAGCACGGGTCGTGGTAGGTGATGTGCTCCTTGACCTCCTGCGTGAGCTTGAGCTTGCCCTGGGCCACGAGCTGCGCCACGAGGTCCGTGCCGTGGACGACCTCGAAGGTGCCGCCGAACGCGGGGTATTCGTTCTTCAGGGTGTTCAGGCAATGCGGGCAGTTGGTGACGATCTTCTTCACCTTGTACCCGTTGAGCGTCTCCACGTTGGCTTCGGCGAGGGTCTGGAAGAGGTACTCGTTGCCGAGCCGGCGCGCGCTGTCGCCCGTGCACGTCTCTTCCTCGGCCAGGATGGCGAACTTCACGCCCGCGGCCTTGAGGAGCTTGGCCAGCGCCACGCTCACCTTCTGGCCGGCGGCGTCGTAGGCCCCCGCGCACCCGACCCAGAAGAGGTACTCCACCTCGGGCTCCTCGGCCATCACGGGGATGTCGAGCCCGTCGGCCCACTTGCCGCGGTCCGCCTGCGGGAGGTTCCACGGGTTGCCCTGGCGCTCCATGCCCTTGAAGCCCACCTGGGCCTCGGTGGGGAAGTCGCTCTCCTCGAGGGTGAGGTAGCGGCGAACCTGCACGATCTTGTCCACGAAGGTGATGAAGAGCGGGCACGCCCACTCGCAGTAGCCGCAGGTGGTGCAGGCCCAGATGGTGTCCCGGCTGATGGCCCCTCCGAGCTCCTTCTGCGTCCACGGCGGCTCGTCGTGGCCCACCTCCCACTTGGCGTCCTCGGGCACCTCGCCGCCGATGAGGAGCCTGTCCTCGGGGACGGGCTTGTCCTGCTTCATCTGGTCGAGGGGCGTGGCGTAGAGGTAGTCCCGCAGGTCGTTCCCGAAGTTCTTGGGGCGGAGCGGCTTGCCCGTGAGCGTGGTGGGGCAGACCTCCTTGCAGCGGCCGCACTCGGTGCAGGTGTAGAGATCGAGGAGCTGCTTCCAGGTGAAGTCTTGGATGCGGTTGGCGCCGAAGTGCTCCACCTCCAGGTCCATCTTCTTGATGTTCTGCTTGGGGTTCAGCTCGCGGAAGTAGACGTTGAAGAGCGCCGTGAGAACGTGGAAGTGCTTGGAGTAGGGGAGGAAGTTCAGGAAGCCGAAGAGGATGATGAGGTGCACCCACCACATGGCCGTGTAGAGCGCCTGCAGGCTTCCCGGGGCCATGCCCGATAGGAGGCCGGCGACGGCGGCTCCCGCGGGTGACCAGGAGGCCCAGTCGGGATGGTGCATCACGATGAAGGCGCCGTCCGCGATGAGGTCCGTCACCATGAGGCCGCCGATGAGGCTCAGCGTGGCCCAGGCGTCCCAGGAGTTGTCGAGGCGCGCGGGCCGGAGGAACACGCGGCGGAACATGGCCATGAGGATGCCCACGATCACCAGCACCTCGAAGACGTCCTTCGTGAGCTGGTAGCCCAGCCCCCAGACGCCGAGGGTCTCGGTGAGGTGGAAGGAGGGGAAGAGCCCCTCGACGATGAGCCCGAGGGAGCGCAGGGAGAGGACGCAGAATCCCCAGAAGATGAGCAGGTGGAAGAGGCCGGCGTACCGGTCCCTCACCATGCGCTTCTGGACGAAGGCGTAAAGGATCAACCCCTTGAGGCGCTCCCAGGGCCGGTTGAACCGGTCGTCGGGGAGGCCCGCGAGGAGCGCGCCGATGCGCCGGTTCGCCGTGTTGGCGAAGAGCGCGATGGACCCTGCGACGAAGAGCCAGAACAGGCCGGTCTGAACGGGATGCATCCGGTCACCCTCCCCGAGTTGTGTGATTCGCGTCCCCCGTGCGAAGGAAGCAGGATAGGGTGTGTCCGGATGCGTTGTCAACAGGGGTGAAAGCAAATACTCACAGATGACCTGGTCCCGGGAGCGTTGATGGCGTTGAGTTCTGGCGCCGCGTGAGAGTGACCTGTCGCAGTCCTAGGGCGCGGAGGGGGGGTCGATGCCGCCGGGAGGGGGGAGGAAGCCCACGAGCTCCTCCTTGGCGAGTTTCTTGAAGATCATGAGCGCCTGGAGCTCCTGGATCGGGCTGATGCGGATGATGGACTGCACCGAATTGCTGCCGTTCACGCGGCTCAGGAGGTAGTTCTCCTGGGGCGTGAAGCTGAGCTCGTTGAGGTCGCTCAGGGAGCGCTTGAGGTAGGGGAGGTGCTCGATGGAGAACTCGTCGGTCACGAGGCTCGCCTTGATCTCCTTGTACGCCTTCGTGACCATCGAGCGCGCCAGCGCGTGGTCGGGCTGCAGCAGGAGCACCTGCTTGAAGGTGTCGATGGCGGCCTCGAACTCGCCCGCGTTGAACTGCTTGAGGCCGTGGTTCGCGAGACTCCGCGCCTGCTCGTCCAGCAGGACGTGCGACGGCTTGGCGGGGGAGGGGACCTCGAGGACCTCCAGGATGCCCATCCGGTACATGTCGTAGAGGGTCTTGCTCACGGCGAAGTCGGAGGCGTGGAACATGAGGCAGAGATCGCTGATGCGGCGCGGGACCTCGAGGAGCTGGACCATGCGGTTGTAGAGCGGGTCCGAGAGGATGGAGCGCGTGAGTGCGTCGGGCAGGATCTTCAGCACCACCTCGGAGGAGGGGAAGATGTTGCGGATGCGTGCCCACTCGTCGGAGCGGCGCGTGCCCTCCATGAGGATGGAGGTGACGTCCATCTGGATGGCCACGTGCGTGTCCTGCGCCGGCGCGTCGTTGAAGAACTTGAAGCCGCCCACGTCCCAGAGGAAGAGGTCGTAGATCGTCTCTTCGGCCTTGATCCGGAGGAAACGCTGGACCTCCTCCTCCTGGAGCAGGCCGTCCATCACGAGGATGCGGCCGAGCTTAACGCCGGTCTCGCCCTGCTTCTGGAAGGCCTGCATGAGCTCCTCCTCGTCGATCTTGCCGTAGGAGAGGAGGAACTGCCCGAAGTACTCGCGGGGATCGTTACTCGCCGACGCTACGATCTTGCCGTTGTTGAAGTAGATCTCCTTCACCACCTCGCGGCGCTGGAGGAGGAGGATGCCCGTCTTCTGGCTGATGGCCAGCCACTGTAGGAGATCGGGCAGGGGCATGGTGGCGAAATCGCCGACGATGCTCATGGGGCAAGTATAAAGGCGAAAGGCGAAAGGGGGAAGGGAAATTCGGAATTCGGAAGGCGGAATTCGGAAGGCGGAATTCGGAA
>JBBIUU010000117.1:0-1126 GCA_037440125.1 Acidobacteriota bacterium | reverse complement strand
TCGGAAACGAAGACCAAGGGGAGGAGTCGATGACCCGATCACCTGCCGAAGGTGAACGGCGGAAGGGGGAAGGCGGAAGGGAGATGTCGGATGGGGGATGTGGGAATTGGGAAACGAGGGCGCAGGGCGCAAGATTTGAGACGGGAGACGGGAGGGAGCGATTTCCCGTCGCGAAGCCCTCATTCCAGCGCCACCATGATTCGCCGCCGGGAGGCGTCTCCCACAGCCCACCGGCCTTGCGCTCCCCTCACCGCGTCCCCGCGTCTCTCCTCAAGGTTGGGTCCGGCGTCGGCGCGCAAACGCAAGAAGCCGGGCGCGCCCGAAGGCGCGCCCGGCTGAGAGGATTGCTTCAATCTCCCGCTCTCCGGTTCCCCGGCTCGCCGGCTCGGTCCCTCTACGCGATCGCCTTCTTGGCGGTCTCGCAGAGGGCCGTGAAGGCGGCGGGGTCGCTGAGGGCGATCTCGGCCAGGGCCTTGCGGTTGAGGGTGACGTTCGCCTTGTTGAGCCCGTCGATGAAGCGGCTGTAGCTCATGCCGTTCTGGCGGCAGCCGGCGTTGATGCGGGCGATCCAGAGGCGGCGGAAGTCGATCTTGCGGACCTTGCGCCCCGTGAAGGCGAAATTGAGCGAGCGCTCCACCTGCTCCTTGACCGTCCGGTAGAGTCGGTGCTTGGAGCCGAAGTAGCCCTTCGCGAGTTTCATCAGCTTCTTGCGGCGCTCCACCTTGTGATGGCCGCGGCGTACTCTAGGCATCGTTCATCTCCTCAGGCATAGGGCAGGAGCCGCTTCACCTTGGCGTGGTCGGCCTCGTGGACGAGGTCGGCCGCCTGGAGGCGGTTCTTGCGCTTGCGGTCCTTCGACGTCAGGATGTGGCGGTGGAACGCCTTACCCCGCTTGATCTTGCCGGTGGCCGTGACTTTGAACCTCTTGGCCGTGGCGCGGTGGGTCTTCATCTTGGGCATGGACTTCTCCTAAACGACCACTACGACTTCTTGATGGGCGTGAGCAGCATGACCATCGTCCTGGCTTCCATGCTGGGCGCCCGCTCGATCTTGCCCTTGCTCACCACCTCGGTGGCGATGCGCTGGAGGAGCTTCTGGGCCATCTCGGGGTGGACGATCTCGCGTC
>JBBIUU010000116.1:0-9555 GCA_037440125.1 Acidobacteriota bacterium | reverse complement strand
CTCACTCCTCACGTCTCACGCTTCACTTCTCACCGCTTCCCGAGTGCCGGTACGCCACGACCTTGGCGGCCTCCCGGGTGATGAGCCCCTCCCCGATGACTTCGTCGAGGAAAGGAAGGAAGGCGTCGATGCGCTCGGCCGTGTCCACGATCTCGATGACGAGGGGGAGGTCCTCGGAGAGGCGGAGGATCTTGGCCGTGTGGAGGCGGCTGTTGGCGCCGAAGCTCATGATGCCCCGCAGGACCGTGGCGCCCGCCATGCCGCGCTTCCTGGCCTCCTCCACGATGACCTCATAGAGCGGGCGCGACCCGTGGAGGTCGCTCTCCCCGACGAAGATGCGGACGAGCTCGGCGTCGTAGGGCAGCTTCATGGCGGGCCTCCTCAGAGGAGCCTGCCCAGCGCGATGCCCGCGACGAGAGCGGCGGCGCCGAGCAGGAGTTCGAGTGCGATGTTCGCGCCCGCGAGGAGCCACTGCCCCCCGCGGCCGAGCTGGGCCGTCTCGAAGACGAAGGACGAGAAGGTGGTGAAGGCCCCCATGAACCCCACGAGGAGGAGCGTCCTCGTCTGGGGTCCTATGAGCTGGCGTTCGGAGGCCACCGTCCAGATGATCCCGAAGGCGAGGCACCCGAGCGCGTTCACCGCGAGGGTCCCCCAGGGGAATGCGCCGCCCGTCCAGCGCTGGACGAGCCCCTGCAGCCCGTATCGGGCCAGGGTGCCCAGGGCCCCCGCGATGCACAGGGCGAGGAGCTTGGTCGCCATGGGTCCTCCCGGGGCGGGTCCCTCCCGCGATGCCCCCAGTCTACCAGCCCTGCCGCCCCTGCGCACCGACGCGCCAAACCCTTGGAAACATCGGGGTTTCGTGATATCGTAAGGGGCTGAACTGAGGAGCTTTCGAGTCATGGAACGGAGCCTTCGCGAGGGACTCTCACCGGACGCCGCGCGGCGGCTGGAGGGCGTCCGACTCCTCCTCCTGGATGTGGACGGCGTCCTGACCGACGGAGGGCTCTACTACACGTCCGCGGACGAAGAGCTCAAGCGCTTCGACGCCAAGGACGGCGCGGGGCTCGTCATCGCGAAGCTGAACGGCCTGGAGGCGGGCGTCATCACGGGCAAGACCTCCACCATCGTGGAGAAGCGCTGCCGGGAGTTCGGAATGACGCGCGTGGTGCAGGGCGCGGTGGACAAGGTCCCCGCCCTCGAGGCGCTCCTGGCGGACGGCGCCTACGCCGCCGCCGAGGTGGCCTACATGGGCGACGACGTGCTGGACCTCCCGGTGCTGAGGCGCGTGGGTTTCGCCGCGTGCCCGGCCGACGCCCACGACGCCGTGCGGGCGAGGGCCCACTACGTGTGCGGCCGCCCCGGCGGCCGGGGCGCCGTGAGGGAGCTCGTGGACCTCTGGCTCGAGGTGCACGGGAAGCTCGGGGCCGTGGCGGAGCGTTTCTGGAACGGGCCCGGGCTCGCGGGCTCGGGCGAGGTCTTCCCCGGCGGGAAGGCGTGAGGAGAGGACCATGCACAACCTGCTGAGCACCGTGAAGTGGCTGTTGATCATCCTGGTGGTCCTCGCCTGGCTGACGCTCTGCCTGGCCAACCTGGACCTGGCCAGCCCCATGCGCGTCATCCCCGGCTACCTCGAGTTCGCCCACGTGCCGCTCGCGGTCATCCTGATCTTCCCGCTCCTCTTCGCCTTCCTCACCTTCGTCATCGTGGGCTTCCTCGACCAGGTGGACCACTACCTCCAGGCGAGGGAGCTGCGCAAGCGCATCCGCGACCTCGAGGACGAGGTGAGCAAGCTACGGAACCTGCCGATCCGCGAAGGCCTGCTGAGCCAGCGCGTGCTGGAGGAGGAGAACAAGCCGTGAAGGCGACCTTCGGCGAACAGTGGTTCGTCGCCATCGCCATCCTGGTCTTCCTCTTCGGCCTCTTCCTGGGGGCGAGGCTCCCCTTCGTCCGAAGGCGCCGCGACGACAAGAAGGACGCGCGGCAGTCTCCCGACTACATCCGCGGCATGTACGCCATGCTCACGGGGGACGTGGAGACGGCCATCGAGCGGCTCTCCCGCGTGGTGGAGGTCTCCACCGAGCCCATCGAGGTCTACCTCGCGCTCGGCAACCTCTTCCGTCAGCGCGGGCAGATCGACCGCGCCATCCGCGTGCACCAGTCCCTCCTCACGCGCCACGGGCTGAGCGAGGAGGAGCGCGTCCTGGCGCTCAACGCCCTCGGCTCCGACTTCCGCACGGGCGGCTTCATGGACCGCTCCCAGCGGACCTTCAAGGACGCCCTCGCGCTCAACCCGAAGGACCCCGACGCCCTCGGCCAGCTCGTGAAGATCTCGGAGGACCTGGGCGAGTGGGGCGACGCGTACGACTACGCCGTGCGCCTCATGAAGGTCCAGCGCCACCGCGACAGCCGCCACCTCTCCTACCTCCTCGCCCAGAAGGCGCAGTTCATGGCGGAGGGCGGCATGCACTTCCGCGCCGCGTGGTCGCTGAGGCGCGCCATCCGGCTGCACCCCGAGAACATGCTCGCGTACCTCTTCCTCACCCAGCTCTACCTGAAGGTGGGCAAGCCCGACAAGGCCCTGCGCACCATGCAGCGCGCGCTCGGCGAGATGCCGCACAAGTCCTTCATGGCCATGGGCCTCCTGAAGGAGATCTACCTCGCCAAGCAGGACACCGAGGGCTACCTCAAGACGCTCCGCGCCCTGGCGCTGGACCACCACCAGAAGCGCGCCCTCGTGCAGCAGCTCCAGGAGTTCACCGAGCTCAAGCGCCCCGAGCAGGCCTCAGAGGCCGTGCGGAGCCTCGTGAAGCACTTCGGCCGCTCCCGCCTCGTCCAGCGCCTCATCTGGGACATGAAGAAGAAGGGCGCGCTCCCGGCGGACCTCGAGAAGGACATCTCGGGCACGCTCTCCACGAGCGAGCAGATGATGGACCCATTCACCTGCATCTACTGCGGGTACAAGACCCTCGACGTCCTCCACCGCTGCCCCAACTGCAAGGAGTGGAACTCGTTTTCTGACGGAGAAAGCTGAGGGCGATTTCGGATTTCGGATTTCGGATTTCGGAAACGAGAACCCCCACCCTTCATCCGTCGAATCCGTGCCGCAATCGGGCTCTCTCCCAAATCCCACATCCCACATCCGAAATCATCCCTCCCCTTGCTTCGACTCCCGGCCCTTGCTACATTGGCGGGCATGGCGCGCGGACAGATGAAGTCCCTCTCGGAGATCTCGGCGGCGGTGCGCGGCAAGACGGCCGCGCCGGACCTGGGCCTCCTCATCGGCCGCGCGTTCCACCTGCCCGCGGGCGCCGTGAGGGCCCGCCGCGACGGCGACGAGCTCGTCCTGTGCGCACCCGACAAGACGGTGCGCTTCGCGCTGGAGGGGATGGATGAGCAGGTGCTCGGCTACTGCGCGGCCCGGGGCCACCGCGGGCTACGGAGGGTGCGATGGTCTGCGGCATGAGCCTCGACGAACTCGACGCGCTGCTCCTTCGCGAACTCCGCGCGGACGCGCCCTACGGAGACAAGACCACGGAGGCGGTCGGGCTCTCGGGCGAAGCGCGCGCCGAGATCCTCGCCAAGCAGGATCTCGTCGTGGCGGGCCTCCCCGCGGCGCTGCGGACCTTCGAGCTCGCGGACGCCTCGTGCTCCTGGGCCATCTTCTCTGAGGACGGCGAGCGTGTCGCCAAGGGCGCCGTGGTCGCCAAGGTCTACGGTCCGGTGGCGGCCATCCTCCTCGCCGAGCGCACGGCCCTCAACCTCCTCCAGCGGCTCTGCGGCGTCGCGACCTTCACGGCGAGGGCGGTGGCCGCCGTGGAGGGCACGGGCGCCAGGGTGCTGGACACGCGGAAGACCACGCCGGGGATGCGGAACCTGGAGAAGTACGCCGTCCGCATGGGCGGCGGCCACAACCACCGCATGGGCCTCTCCGACGGCATCCTCCTCAAGGACAACCACGTGGCGGCGGCGGGTTCGGTCACCGCGGCCGTGGAGGCCGCCCGGGAGCGCTGCGGCGCACTCTGGAAGGTGGAGGTGGAGGTCACCGACCTCGACGGCTTCCGCGAGGCGCTCGCCGCCGGGGCCGAGGTCGTCCTCCTGGACAACATGTCCGACGCCGACATGGCGTCCGCCGTGGGGCAGCGCCCCTCGAGCGTGACCCTCGAGGCCTCCGGCGGGATGACGCTGGAGCGCCTGCGCCGCGTCGCCTCCCTCGGCGTGGACCTCATCAGCATGGGCGCCCTCACGCACTCGGCCCCCTCCGCCGACCTCTCGCTCGAGCTCCTCCCCGCGAGGTAGCCTCGCCCAGCCGACGGGAATCCCATGGACCTCGAACGCCTTCTCCAGCTCCGCAGGACCGGCTGGCTCGGCAGGCACATCGAGTGCCATCCCAGCCTGGCATCCACCAACGACCGCGCGCGGGCGCTCCTGGACGAGGGAGGGAGCTCCGCGCACGGCGCCGTGGTCTTCGCCGACGAGCAGACGGGAGGCCGGGGGCGCCTGGGTCGCGCGTGGCACTCCCCGCCGGGCGCGGGCATCGCGGCGAGCGTCGCGCTGTGGCCCGACGTGCCCGCGGAGGTCCTCGCGTGCCTTCCCCTGGCGGGAAGCCTCGCCGTCTCGGAGGCGCTCGCCGAGATGGCCGGCCTCGAGGCGCTGCTGAAGTGGCCCAACGACGTCCTCGTCGGCGGGAGGAAGATCTCGGGCGTGCTCGTGGAGTCCAGGATGCACGGCGACCGTTTCGCGGGGCTGGTGCTGGGCATCGGCGTGAACCTCCGCCACCGCGAGGAGGATTTCCCGCAGGAGCTTCGGCCCCTCGCGACCTCGGCCCTCATCGCGTCGGGGGCTTCGCCCGAGCCCGAGGTCTTCGCGTCGGCGCTCCTCGGCGCCCTGGAGTCGGAGCTCGACGCGGGCCTGGGCCGCCCCGGGCTCTGGGTGAAGCGCGCCGAACACCGGTGGGTCCACCGTCCAGGGGATGTCCTCGAGGTCTCCACGGGGGGCGGGCTCCTCCGCGGCCGCTTCTCGGGCGTCTCCGAGGACGGGTCCCTCCTCCTTGAGGTGGACGGGATGCCGCGGGCGGTGCATCATGGGGACGTCGTCCGCCTGAGGCCGGGGGGGATGAGGTGATCGGGTAATCGGGTGATCGGGTGATCGGGTGATCGAGTAATCGGGTGATCGGCACCTTCGACATTGGCCATTCCACATTCGACAGCCATCCAGGGGCTTCACCATGATCTTCGTGATGGACGTGGGGAACACCCAGACCACGGCGGCGCTCTACCGCAATAGAGAGCTCGTCGACTGCTGGCGCCTCTCCACCGCGCGCCACCGGACGCAGGACGAGTGGGGCTCGATCCTCCACCTCCTCTTCCACGCCGACGGCCTAGACATGACCGACGTCAGAGGCGTGGCCGTCTCCTCCGTGGTGCCGCCCGCCGACGCGCCGCTGCGCCAGATGTGCCGCCGCTACTTCAAGTGCGACCCGCTCTTCGTGGCCCCCGGCGTCAAGACGGGCGTGCCCATCCTCTACGACAACCCCACCGAGGTGGGCGCCGACCGCATCGTCAACGCCGTGGCGGTCCTGGCGGGCTACGAGCTGCCGGCCATCATCCTGGACTTCGGCACGGCCACCACCTTCGACGTCCTCGACGCCAAGGGGAACTACGTGGGCGGCGCCATCTGCCCCGGCCTGGGGATCAGCGCGGAGGCCCTCTTCGAGAAGACCGCCAAGCTGCCCAAGGTGGAGATCTCCCGCCCCCAGCGCGTGGTGGGCCGCACCACCGTGCAGTCCATGCAGTCGGGCCTCTACTGGGGCTACGCGGGCCTGGTGGAGGGCCTGCTCAAGCGCATGAAGAAGGAGGTTGGCCCCGTGAAGACCGTGGTGGCGACAGGCGGGCTGGCCCGCGTCATCGCCGCCGACTGCCCCTCCGTCACGGCGGTGGACGACAACCTCACCCTCGAGGGCCTCCGCCTCATCTTCGTGAAGAACGCCGAGGAGCGCCCCCCTCTCCCTTGAGGCGCCGGCCCTCCCGAGAGATGCCATGAACGGACCCGACGCCGACATCAACTTCCGCATCCTGGTCGTCTGCACCGGCAACACGCACCGCTCCCCCTTCGCCGAGGGCCTTCTGCGCCTCAGGCTCGACGAGCGCGAGCTCGCGGATATCGCCGTGACCTCGGCGGGGATCACGGCCTCGGCTGGCGACCCCGTCCCCGTGGACGCGGTGGCCGCCGCCGCGGAGTGGGGGGTGGACCTCTCCTCGCACCGCGCGCGCCAGGTGAGCGCCGACATGGTCCGGGAGGCGGACCTCATCCTCGTGATGGACGGGTACCATCTCACGGCCCTCGCCACCGCCTTTCCCTCTGACCGCGAGAAGCTGCACGCGCTCGCCCTCTTCGACCCGGCGGAGGACCGGACCGACATCGCCGACCCCGCCGAGATGGACGGAGAACGCCTGAGGCAGGTCTACGCGCGCATCGCCGCCTGTGCCGCCGAGGTGGCCGATTACTATGCGGAGCCGTGAGGGGAAGGATGTCGTGGGTTGTGAGTGGTGAGCTGCGAGCCGAGGATCAAGATATGAAGCCCTGTTTCTGCGGTACCCGCACCTCACACCTCACGCCTAACGCCTCACGCCTCATGCCTGTCTTCGGGTCCCTCCATGGATGACCAGCTCCGCGCCTATTTCGAGCGCGTCGAGACCTTCTTCTGCGGCCAGCGGGGCGCCCCCCTCCTCCTCTCTCCGCTGGATTTCGAGAAGGCCGTGGAGTGGTACGCGGCTGGCGTGCCCGTGGAGGTCGTGGAGGAGGGCGTGGCCGACTACTTCGCCCGCCTCGCCGCCCGCAAGGTCCCCCTCCGTAACGCCGTGTGCCTCGCCTTCGCGGAGGACCGCATCCTGAAGGCCCTCGAGGCGCACCGGGTCGCCTCGGTGGGCCGCGCCGCCGGGGCCGCCGAACCCGGGGAGCCCCGGCAGGCTCGCGTCGCCCGGTTCCTCGAGGACCGCGCCGGGCGCCTGGAGGCATTCGCGGGCGATCCCTCCCGGAGCTCGGTCATGCCGCTCACCGGGAAGGCGTGCGCCTTCGCTGCGCCCGACCTGCGCGTCCTCATCCCGAAGGCGGGCCTCTCGGCCACAACGCTCGAAGGGAAGCTCCACCCGCTCGACCGGGAGCTCTGCCGGCTCGTCATGCTCGAGAGCCCGGGCGATCTCGTCGAGCGGTGGCGCGCCGTCGCTCGCGCGCGGCTGGGCGACCTGGCCGGAGGGATGGAGGAGGAGGCGCTGCACCAGACCGTGGAGAAGCTCGCGTGCCAGTCCGCCATGGCACACTGGGCCCTGCCCCGCCTCTCCCTGCTCTTCATGGAGGATTGACCGTGGGCAACGTTGTCCTCGTTCTCCGTTCCCATGCCACCCTCGACGAGGGCGTGGGCGACCTCCTGCGCGAGCGGGGCACGCTGGGCATCTGGGAGGTCTCGGCCCGTGAATGGCGCGCCTACTTCTCGGGCGCCGATCCCGAAATCCCGTCGGCGCTCCTCACCCTGCGGCGTGACCTCGAGCTCCGGTGGGAGGATGAGGAGCAGGTCGACTGGGCGGCCCGCTACCAGGCCTCGCTCCGGCCCATCGCCGTGGGGAAGCGCTTCGTGATCCTCCCCTCGCCCGAGCTGGAGAACCCGTGGCCTGGACGCATCGCCCTGAAGCTCGTCCCCGGCATGGCGTTCGGCACGGGCGAGCACTACACCACCGCCTCTTGCCTCCGGGCGTTCGAGGACCTGCCCTCCGCCCCGCGCACCGTCTTCGACCTCGGTTGCGGCACGGGGATCCTCGCGGCCGCCGCCGTGAAGCTCGGCGCCTCGAAGGTGGTGGCCAGCGACATCGATCCCGAGGCGTGCGAGGTGTCCAGGCAGACGGCCGCCGTGAACGGGACGCCCTTCGAGATCCTTGAGGGTGGCGCCGACGCGACGGCCGGCCGCTTCGAGTGCGTCCTCGCCAACATCCTCGCGCAGACCCTCGTGGAGCTCATGCCGGAGATCCGCCGCCGACTCGCGGACGGAGGGCACCTCATCGGCAGCGGCATCCTCCTCTCGCTCGGGGATGATGTCCTCAAAGCCGCGTCGCATCATGGTTTAGAGCTTCTCAAGCGGCGCACGGACGGCGAATGGTGGACCTTCCTCTGGCGGGCGCCCTGAGGATCGAGCCGCGGAGCTAATTATTTAACTGCTATATAAATCATAGCCATTTCACGATGCGCTGAAGCGTTGTGCAGAGAGCGCCAACCTCTTCTATTGCTGGGACTTCATCCAATTTCCACAGTCTTTTCAACAGCTATTTCCACAGGTTCGGTGGAAAACTCATCCCGGTCAAACCCTTCGTGCGCGGGCGTTACACCGGGGTGACATCGGCCCACCACCGGGGGTCAGCCCAACAGAGTTCAACCATTGGATGAAGGTTGGCCCTGCAGGCACCACCACGCCTGCTTTTCACGGAGGCCCGCTCCGCGACACGCCACGGGAGCGACGCTCTCATCCGCGCGGCGCGCGATGATGCCCACCGTCATTGCGTCGCCGAAGGACGTCC
Organism: Acidobacteriota bacterium; assembly: GCA_037440125.1. GTDB lineage: Bacteria > Acidobacteriota > UBA4820 > UBA4820 > DSQY01 > JAKAJA01. The sequence goes on along the minus strand of JBBIUU010000116.1, from coordinate 994 downwards.
TCGCTCGCGCGGAGGAAATCGCCCCCAGTCCGGTGCAACAGCGCGGTGAAACCACCGCGTCTCATCACGCGCCCGGCGCCCTCCAAAGGACGAGCGCGATGCGCTATGATGGTGCCCTCACCGATTGCCATAGCGAAAGGAGAGAACCATGGCCACCATCGCGCTCAAGGGCAACTCCATTCACACCATCGGAGAGCTTCCGCCGGTCGGCAGCAAGGCCCCCGACTTCAACCTCACGGGCGGCGATCTGTCCGACGTATCGCTGCACAGCTTCGCCGGCAAGAGGAAGCTCCTGAACATCGTTCCCAGTCTCGACACCGGCGTATGCGCCGCCTCAGCGCGGCGCTTCAATCAGGAGGCCGCCTCGGTTCCCGGCGCGGTCATGCTCACCATCTCGGCGGACCTCCCCTTCGCGCAGAAGCGTTTCTGCGAGCTGGAGGGGATCGCCTCCGTGGTGCCCCTGAGCGAACTCAGGGACCGCGGCTTCGGCCAGGCCTACGGCGTGCGCATCGCCGACGGGCCCCTCGCCGGGCTGCTGAGCAGGGCGGTCGTGGTGCTCGACGAGAACGACACCGTCACCTACACAGAGCAGGTCCCCGAGATCACCCAGGAGCCCGATTACGCCAGGGCCCTCGCAGCGCTCAGGCGCTGAGTTCACACCCGCGCTTCGCAACGACAGCCCTCACTACGCCTGCGTCGGTTTGCGAGCGGACGAATTGGCTTGCCCATGACCCACTCGTGCATCGCGCCAAAGTGGTAACGGACCGACCACCCGCGACGAGATATTTACAGTCTTGGTGGAAAAGAGATGGTCAGTTGTCGGCGAGTAGCTATCAGCTGTCAGCTAGGGCGTGTTCACGCTATCGCATGGGCTCTGGGATGAAGTTTCTTGTTGAACGAGCAGGCCGCCCAGGCGCCGAGGGCGCCCTCGCCGGGCGGGCGCGACGACGGTCTCGAAAGGACCTCTCGTCTCCAGGTCGTCTCCAAGTCATCT
>JBBIUU010000115.1:0-9705 GCA_037440125.1 Acidobacteriota bacterium | reverse complement strand
GGCCGGCCCGGAGGCCGGCCCTGGCATCCCGTCCGACCTCGCGCTCAGGCGGCGGCGGTCTTGGCGCCGGGTCGTCTGGAGAGGGTGAAGTCCCCGAGCATCATGGGCACGCCCACCTTGAGCATGAGGGTGAATACGAGGAACCCGATGGCGAAGATCCCCGCCGCGACGCCGACCTCGGTGAGAGAGGGCCGGTAGGTGTAGATCTCGCCGAGGGTGTCGGGCGTCAGCCCTGGGATGATGAGCCCCATGCCCTTCTCGATGTAAACGCTGGAGTAGATGAGGACGCAGCCGATGTTCAGGGTCACCCAGTTCGTCCGCGTCTTGGGGACGAGGAAGAGGAGGAAGGCCGCGATCCCGCAGATGACCGAGGCCCACGCGAAGGGGACGAGCGTGTGGTGGCCGCGGAACCCGAGGTAGAGGTAGCGGATGAAGACCGCCTCCTGGGAGTTGGTGTAGAACTCCTTGAAGGCCTCCGCGGCCGTCAGGAAGAGGTTGAAGCCCATGGTGTACGCCATCAGCTCGGCGATCTTGAAGATGGCCTCGTCCTTGATCTCGAGGCGCGTCGTCTTGCGCAGGATCTGGAGGAGGATGAGCAGGATGGCGGGCCCCGAGCAGAAGGCCGAGGCGAGGAAGCGCGGCGCCAGGATGGCCGAGTTCCAGTAGGGCCGCGCGCCGAGGCCGTTGTAGAGGTAGGCCGTGACCGTGTGGATGCTCACCGCCATGGGGATGGAGAGGAACACGAGGGGGTAGACGAAGCCCTTGGCGTAGTGGCGGTCCGTGTAGGCGCAGTAGAGGAGGTAGGTGACGACCACGTAGTTCAGGAGGAGGTAGCTGTTGAGCGCGATGACGTCCCACGCCAGCAGCGAGCTCGGGAAGTTGAGGAGCCCCACGAGGGGCGTGATGTGCCAGAACCGGTCGGGGCGCCCGATGTCCACGAGCACGAAGCCCAGGCACATGACGAGGGCGCTGATGGCGAGGAGCTCGCCCAGGATGGCGATCTCCTTGATGGGCTTCCACTCGTAGACGTAGGCCGGGATGACGAGCATGATCGCCGCCGCCGCGATGCCCACGAGGAAGGTGAAGTTGCCGATGTAGAAGCCCCACGAGACCTGGTCCCTCATGTGGGTGTGGATGAGGCCCTCCTTGAGCTGCCCCAGGTAGGCCGTGGCGCCCAGGGCGATGAGGGCGAGGAGGAAGGCCACCCACGCGTAGTAGGCCCGGTCCCCCACGACGAGGAGCCGGAGGCTGTCGAGGATGAAGCGTCCGAAGTTCCTCAGGGTCTCTCGCATCTCAGACTCCGTAGAAGTAGAAGAACTTCGGTTGGGTGTTCAGCTCTTCCTTGAAGAGGAAGACGCGCTTGTTCTCGATGACGTACCGGATCTCGCTCTCGGGGTCCAGCAGGTTCCCGAACTTCCGCGTCCCCGTCGGGCAGGCCTCCACGCACGCGGGGTAGAGCCCCTTGCGCGTGCGCTGGATGCAGAAGGTGCACTTCTCCACTACCCCCTTGGACCTCGGCCGGTTCCCCAGGTACTCGGTGACGGGGTTGAGGTCCTCCGCGGGTAGGTGGGGCTCGCCCCAGTTGAAGCGGCGCGCGCCGTAGGGGCACGCCGCCATGCAGTAGCGGCATCCTATGCACCAGTTGTAGTCCACCACCGTGATGCCGTCGGGCTCCTGCCACGTGGCCTTGACGGGGCAGACCTTGACGCACGGGGGGTTCTTGCACTGGTGGCACTGCACGGGCATGTAGAAGTGCCCCTCCTGGGGCACCTCGGGTGGGTTGTAGTAGGGGTCCGCGTGCTGGATGTTGACGCCCTCCTCCTTGTCCATCTGGAGGACTCGGATCCACTGGATCTGCGGGTCGCGGGACTGGTTGTTCTCCTTCACGCACGCGTAGACGCAGCGGCGGCAGCCGATGCACCGGCTCAGGTCGAGCGCGTAGCCGAAGACCACGCCCGGGATGGGCGGGGTGTTCCCGACCGTGACCTTCTTGCCGAACTTGGCGGCGTACTCCTTCTCCAGCCTCGCGATGATCTCCTTGAGCTCGTCTTTGGAGAGCTCCCGGAAGTTGTGCTGGAGGAACTCCTCCGTGCTCAGGTTGCCGCAGCCCGTGAGGGCGGCGGCAACGGCGGTGAGACCCGCGGCCTGGATGAAGCTGCGGCGGGAACCGCACTCGGGCTCGTTGGAGGAGGGGGAGAGGACCGGGAGCTTGGGGTTCTCGCTCATGGCTTGCCTCCCTCGTAGGCCTGGATGTCGGCGGGTTTGACGGGAGGCGGCAGGGGCTTGAGGGGCTTGAAGTGGGGCGAGTGGGGGTTGTGGCAGTGGACGCACAGGAGGTACTGCTTCTCGCCGTTCCAATGCCCCGTCCTCTTGCCGTGCACGCCCACCTTCCAGTCGCGGTACTTGTCTCCGTGGCACTGGCCGCAGAGGAGGAAGGAGCGCGAGAAGTCGATGAGGGTCCCGTCCACGAGGTGGAGCTGGTCCCTATGCTCGGCGCTGTGGCAGTCCAGGCACCACCGGTTCTCGGGGCCGTGCTTGAGAACGATGTCGTCGTGCATGTCCGTGAGCTTGCGGCGCGTGGTATTCACCTTCACCGTCTTCCCGTCGTGGCACTGGGTGCAAGGGAAGATGCCCTCCGTGAAGGGGGGCGGGGGCACCTGGATCTGCCGCGGGTCGATCTCGCCCGGGGCCTCCGTGCTTCCCGCCGCCGGCTTGGGCTCGGCGGGGGCGGGCGTCTGGGCGCGGAGCGCACCTGGGGCCAAGAGGAGCACCGCCGAGAGGGCGGCGAGAACCACAGGGGAACGGTTCAGACGTCCGCACCGTCCTCCCCCCGTGCGCCAGAAGCGTGCTGCCATGGGAGACCTCCTTCAGGCTTTGTCGGCCTCGGGTTTCGCGGGCCAGGGCGGCAGGAGCCGCACCAGCACGTACAGGATCACGAAGGGCAGGAGCAACAGCAGGATGGAGGGCAGGAGCCCTTCGCGCGTGGCGAACTGCATCTTGTAGGTGGTGTAGCCCAGGAGGCTCTTGGAGAAGAGCTGGCCGCCGATGACCACGTTCCAGCGCATGGCGAAGATGCCGATCATGGCCAGGACGCCCGACAGGACGTAGAGCCCCTTGCGGGCCGCCGGGCTCATCTTCACGAGCTGGACGAGCCCCAGGATGAGGATGGGCACCACCGTGCCCAGGACGATCTGGAGGATGACCTGGGAGGTGTAGAGCTTGGTGTGGACCATGAAGTCCAGGCTCTTGAAGGACTCGTCGGCCTCGTAGATGCGGTGGATGAGGTCGAGCATCTCAAGGGAGAAGTCGATGATGAAGGCGTACATGAAGTAGCGGGCGATGGTGTCCAGGCAGTCCATGTCGATCTCCGTCCGGCGGATCCAGGAGACCATCATGTACATGAGCATGACCAGGACGATGCCCGAGACGATGGCGGAGAAGAGGAAGACGATGGGCATGAGGGGCGTGGACCACCAGGGGTTGGCCTTGATGGATCCGAAGATGAAGCCCACGTACCCGTGGAGCAGGAAGGCCGAGGGGATGCCGATGATGGTGATGAAGCGGCCCACCTTGTCGTCGATCTCGAGGGAGCGCTCGCTGATGTTGTCGGACCAGAGCGCCATGGCGCGGTAGAGCTTCTGCGTCCAGCCCGTGGTGGAGCGCGCCGCGAGGACGATGTCCTTGCGGTAGTCGAGCCAGATCTCGAGGACGAGCACCGCCATCAGGTACCACAGGTAGACGAAGCCGAACATGGCCATGGCGGAGGTCGTGTGGGGCGTGAGGTACATCTCGAGGGAGCGCTCCGGATGCCCCAGGTGGAGCTGGAGGGGCAGGGGCGCCACGAGCATGAAGGAGAGGGCCGTGAGGAGCGCGAGGCGGTAGGTGGGTCTCACCGCCTCCACGTTGAAGACGCGCTCGAGGGAGGCCAGGATGAAGGCCCCCGCCACGAGCCCCGTGATGAACGGGTAGAGGACGATGAGGATGCTCCACTGGAGCTCCACCTCGTTGGGGTACATGAAACCCTGGACGCCGTAGAGGATCGATTCCATGGCTTCCTCCCCCTACCTGACCGAGCCGTCTAGGCCGTTGTAGTACATCTTGGAGCCGGTGGCCATCTGCGGCTTCAGGACCTGCACCTTGTGGGTCCGCAGGAACGCGTGGATGGGATCCTTGGGGTCCTTCAGGTCGCCCAGCGTGCGGGCCCCCGTGGGGCAGTTCTCGCAGCACGCCGTGGTGAGACCCTTCGTGATGCGGTGGTAGCAGAGGGTGCACTTGTCGACCACGTTCTTCCGCGGGTCGATGTAGCGGCAGCCGTAGGGGCACGCCTGGACGCAGTAGCGGCACCCCAGGCAATAGCTCTTATCCACGAGGACCGCGCCGTCCGGGCTCTCGAAGGTGGCCCCCACGGGGCACACCTGCGTGCACGGCGAGTGGGAGCACTGGTTGCACAGCTTGGGCACGAAAAAGTTCTTGGAGCCGTCTCCCGCGCGGTACTTCTCCGGGAAGCCGTTGAACCCGCCCTCGGGGGAGTCCACCTCGGGGTGGTCCTCCGAGCCCTCGGGCACGTGGTAGCGCTCCACCCAGGTGCGAAAGAAGTCTTCGGGCACGTCGTTCTCGGCCTTGTCGGCCCGCACGCAGTTGCCGCACCCGATGCACTTCTCGATGTCGATGGTCATGGCCCACCAGTGGTCGCTCATCTTGTAGTTCGGGGCCTTCTCGGGCTCGCCCGCGAGGACCTTCTCCCACGCGAGGGAGGCCGCCCCGGTGAGCACGATGAACGCGCCCGCGGATTTGAGGAAGTCTCGGCGATCGGTCGTCATGGGAGGCCTCCTACGCGATCTCGGGGTGGTGGGGTTTGTGGCAGGAGCCGCACGGCTTGCCCTCGCCGTGCTCCTTGGGGTCCACCTGCGGGAAGCCCTTGGGCTTGGCCACGTTCTCCGTGTGGCAGACCGGGCACAGCTTCGCGGCGTCGGGCTTGGTCGGCTTGAGCTTGTCGGGATCCGCCGCGTGCTCCGCGAGGGGCCCGTGGCAGGCCTCGCAGGCGATCGTCGCGTGCTTGCTGCCCTTGCGCTGGTCCACGATGTCCGAGTGGCACTCCTCGCAGGCGTGCCGCCCGGCGTAGTGCAGGGGCCTGGACGCCATATCCTTGAGCGCCCCCTCCCGGTAGTGCCCGTAGGTGCCGAAGCCCTTGGGCACGAAGACGGCCCTCAGCACCAGGAAAAGGGCGAGGGCGCCCAGGAAGAGGGCCCCCATCCGGAACAGGTGTTCCCTGTCCTTGAACCGCTCCATCATGGTTCCCCTCCTCGTCCCCGCGGGCCCGGGCCCGCGCCGCGATCAGGCCTTGCCCGTGAACTCGTGGCACTCGCCGCAGAAGTTCGGCGCGTTGTGATCCTTCTTGTCCTCGTGGCAGGCCACGCACGCGGCCCGGTCCGAGACCTTCCACTGGTGGGGCTTGTGGCAGTCCGTGCAGGAGGCGTCGGGGTGCCCGCCCTTCTTGTGGAGCCCCCCGAGCTTGTCGTGACACGTCTTGCAGTCGTTCACGGGCAGCTTCACGCCGGGCGCCGTGTGGCAGGTGCTGCAGTCGGACATCATGGGCGCCTTGGCGTCCATCTTGTGGCAGCCCGCGCAGTCGAGCTTGGGGCGGACGCCCGGGCTGTGGCAGCGGTCGCAGAGGATCTCGGCGTGCTTGCCCTTGAGCACGAAGGGATGCCACGTCTCGTCGGTGACGGGCGGCAGCGCGCCGAGGGCCTCCACGGGGCCCCGCTGCGGCATGGTGTGGCACGCCGTGCACTCCCGCGTGAGGACTTTCCCGTCCTTGGACACGTGCTTGCCGTCGTGGCAGCGGAAACAGCCGGGCCAGTTTCGGTGGCCGATGTTCTCCGGGTAGGTGGTCCAGTTCACTTTCATGGCCGGGAAGACGGTGCGGTTGTAGATCTCCTGGCAGACGGTGACCGCGGCCTCGATGTCCCTCATGCGCCCGTTGTACACGTCGGGGAAGTTCTTGGAGTAGAACGCGAAGATCCTGTCCTTGATCTCCCGGGTGGCCGTCGCGTTGTCGGGGTAGGAGGCGGTAAGCGCCTCCGCGGCGGTCTTCTTGATCCAAGGGAGGTCCCGGGAGATGTTCCCGTTGTTCATGGCCAGATCGATCGCGCGGTCCGGCGGCACGAAGATGTGCGTGGGCCGGTTGTGGCAGTCCATGCAGTCCATGACGTGGACGGGGAGCTTGGCGAGCTGGTCCGCCTTGAGGGGTTTCTCCGTGGACTCGTAGACGCGCTCCTGGCCGTAGGCGCCCTTCACCTTGACGTACGGGATCTCCTGGCACTTCTCGTCCGCCGCCACGTAGCTGATCGTGTTGTCGATGACCATGTGGTAGTGGATGCCGGCGCTGCGGCCCAGTTTGGAGCTGCCGCCGCCCGTCTTCACGAGGAGGCTGATCTGGTCGCTCGTGTTCTTCTCGTCGTAGCGGAAATAGGGGATCTGGAGGAGCTGGGCGCCGTAGAACTTGTTGGGCCAGTGGCACTCCTCGCAGGTTTCGCGGGCGGGCCGCAGGTTCTGGACGGGCGTGGGGATGGGCGTCTCGTAGGCGTGGAACGTCACGGCGTACACCTGGTAGAGGCCGGCCATCTTGGAGCGGACGTACCACCCGGCGCCCTCGCCCACGTGGCAGTCCACACAGCGCACCCTGGCGTGCGGGGACTTGAGATAGGCCTGGTACTCGGGCTCCATCACGGTGTGGCAGATCCGTCCGCAGAAGGTCACCGACTCCGTGAAGAGGAAGGCGTTGTACCCCACGAACGCCAGGATCATCATGAGGATGGAGCCGCCCACGAGGAAGTAGCTGAAGCGGCGGCGCTGCCGCTGGTCGTTGAGGTCCAGCTTGGGGTACGGCAGGGCCTCCGCGGTGCCCGCCCTCCGGCGGCGGCGGTTTTCCCACCACATGCCGAACACGAACAGCGCGACCCCCATCATCAGGAACCCGGGGAAGATCATGTAGGTCCAGATGCCGAGGTACGGGCTGGGCTGCTTGAGGCTGAACCCCACCAGGACGGTCCCGATGATCAGCAGCGCGCTGCCGGCCGCGATGAGGCCGCCCACGTAGCTGATGGGATTGCGATATAGACCAGTGCTCTTATCGGCCACGACACTCCCTCCTGTTCATCCCCCCGGATGTACGCCCAAAACTTTAGCGGACGGGCAGGGGGTTGGACAACGGGGAGTGCGAAAATCGGCGGGAACGGGGGGATATGCCCCAAAATCGTCCCCCGCTGATGAGAGGCTCAACGGGCCGAACGGCTAGTGAAACGAAGGAGAAGGGACATTAACGTCCGAACGACGCGAATTGGGGAGGTGCGACGAAGTGCCTGCTTGTGATGGGGCAAATAGCCCGTCAGGCGGGGCGCCCTGGGCTGCTACGGATTGGCGCCCGACGCGATCCAGGCCTTGATGGCGTCCAATTCGTTCCGGGAGAGCTTCTTGGAGGAGAAGAACCCCTTCGGCATGCCGACGCCTTCGCTGGAGCGGTGCTCGAGCTTGAGCCAGAGGTAGGACTGATCCGGGTCGCCGGGCTTCACGCGGACCATGGTCGGCACCTCTTTGGAAGGGGCGTTCACGAGGGCTTTATAGGATTCCCCGGCGCTGAGGTCGAGCTTGGCCTTCTTCTCCTTGGGGCCATGGCACTTCACGCATTCTTTGTCGAAGATCGGTTGGATGCCCGCCATGCCTCCGCCGGACGTCTGGGCGAGCACGGCGATCAGGCCCGTCGCCACCACACCTGCCACTACGGTCGAAATCGTACGGCGCATGCTTGCCTCCAGGGACTCCCCAACGCCCGACATCTCCGCTTCATGCCCGGACGCGCCTGGAATGTGAGGGGTGTCACATCGGTTGTTTCTTACAGGTTGCGAGGGAAGGGAACGTGACAGACGCCAACCGGATCGCCATCGAGGACTATCATCGCCGGACCAAGCACGCGCTCACCGGCTACGCCCGCGGCCCCGGGGGCCTCGACTGGCCGAATCAGCCCGACCCCTTCCGCACCTTCAGGGGCGCTCCGAGGCACTCCTTCGGCCTCGGCGCCGACGGCGTCGCGACGCCTTTCGCGGCGCTGGGCCTCCCTGGCGCCGTAGCGCCGGTCCCGCTGGAGGAGTCCTCGCTCGGTATCCTGATCGAGGTGTCCCTCGGGCTCTCGGCGTGGAAGGCCTACCAGGGAGACCGCTGGGCCCTGAGGTGCAACCCCTCCAGCGGCAACCTCCACCCCACCGAGGGCTACCTCCTGTGCCCCGGCGTTCCAGGGCTCCCCGGTGGCGTCTACCACTACGCGCCCGCGGAGCACGCTCTCGAGCTCAGGGCCGGCCCGACGGACGACTGGAACGCGGCCTTCCCGCCGGGGGGCGTCCTCGTGGCGCTCTCGTCGGTGCACTGGCGGGAGGCGTGGAAGTACGGCGAACGCGCCTACCGCTACTGCCAGCACGACGCGGGCCACGCGCTCGCGGCGGTCCGTTACGCCGCGGCCGCACTCGGCTGGCGGGCCGTGCTCCTCGACGCGTGGGGCGACGGGGATCTCGCCGCCCTCCTGGGCCTGGACCGGCCGGAGGATTTCGAGGGGGCCGAGCGCGAGCACCCGGAGTTGGTGTTGTGGGTCGGGCCTTCCGCGCAGTCCCCTGCGCCCGACGGGTTCTTGGCGTGCGCGCCCTCGCTCCGCTGGGAGGGCCAGGCGAACCGGCTCAGCCCCCGCAGGCTCTGGTGGGAAGCCATCGAGGAGGCGGAGGCCGCGGCGCGCAAACCGCGCACTTGCCCACAGGACGAGCCGGGCGCGGACCTCCTCCCCCCGGTTCTCCCGCCGCCGACGCGCCTCTCCGCACCCGACCTCTTCCGCCGCAGGCGCAGCGCCCAGGCCTACGACGGGGCGACACCGATGCCCGCGGAAGCCTTCTTCGCGCTCCTCGACGCGTGCCTGCCCCGCCGGGGTGTCCCGCCCCTCGACGCCTTCCCGTGGCCGCCGCGCCTGCACTTCGTCCTCTTCGTCCACCACGTCCGGGGCCTCGCGCCGGGGCTCCATCTCCTCGCGCGCTCCCGCGAGGGGGAGGAGGCGCTCAGGGACCACGTGGAGACGGGGTGGGCCTGGGCGCCGGTGGAGGGTTGCCCGCCGCACCTGCGGCTGCGCCTCCTCGCGGCGGAGGACTTCTCCCAGGCGGCGCGCATCGTGTCGTGCCACCAGGACATCGCCGCCGATTCGGCCTTCTCCCTCGGCATGCTCGGGGAGTTCGACGCGGCCCTGTCCGAAGGGCCCTGGGCCTACCGCCAGCTCCTGTGGGAGGCGGGCGCCCTCGGGCAGGTTCTCTACCTGCAGGCCGAGGCCTGGGGGTTCCGGGGGACCGGGATCGGGTGCTATTTCGACGACGAGGTGCATCGCCTCCTCGGCTTCCGGGGAGAGACCTTCCAGTCCCTCTACCACTTCACCGTCGGCGCCCCCCTCGAAGACCCCCGGATCACCACCCTTCCGCCCTACGCGCACCTGGAGCGGTGAGGGGCTGGAGGACTCCAGGTGACTAGGTGACTAGGGCCTGTTCACGCTATTGCATGGGCTCTGGGATGAAGTTTCTTGTTGAACGAGCAGGCCGTCCAGGCGCCGAGGGCGCCCTCGCCGGGCGAGCGCGACGACGGTCTCGAAAGGACCTCTCGTCTCCAGGTCGGCTGCAAGTCATC
>JBBIUU010000114.1:0-9943 GCA_037440125.1 Acidobacteriota bacterium | reverse complement strand
CCGTCAGCCTCGCCGAGGTGAGCACCCGTATCAGACCCTCCGCGTCTTCTGCCGTGAAGGCCGCGAGGTCGCGGCTGTCGAGGTCGAGGACGCCCCAGCAGCGGTGCTCCTCGTCGAGGCAGGGGATCACCACCTCCGAACGGTTGGCGGGGTCGCAGACGATGTGCTCGGCCCCGAGGGCGTGGACGTCGTCCACCACCTGCGGCAGCTTCGCCCGCCACGATTTCCCGCAGACGCCGTGGAGCCCTATGGGCGAGCACGCGGGCTTGGGGCGGCAGATGCGGAGGAGCATCCCGTCCTCGGCCTCGGAGATCTCGTAGAACCCGAGCCAGGCCACGTTCCGGTCGGCGAGGTGGCCCCACAGGACGTCCACGACGATCTGCATCCTCTCCGCCATCGTGGATCCCGCGGTGACGACCTTGCGCACGGCGTGTTCGCACGCCCCGTAGTCTCGTCCGTGGCTCATGTCCGTCCTCCGTCTCGCGATCTCATGGAACGGTGTCCTCCGGCGGGAGACTCCAGGGGACCTCCACGGCCACGGGGTGGTAGCGCTCGGGCCAGTCGGGTGTGATGAGCGGCGTCTCGCTCGAACGCACGAGGAACCCCGCGAGCCGGCCCCCCAGGACGTACTCGCCCGCCTGGAGGAAGCGCTTTCCCAGGCCCTCCATGAGCACCGGGCAGGGCCGGAGCATCTCCTGGACGAGCGTGTTCCGCCGTGCCATGCCCTCCACGACGGCCCGCCTCCAGGCTTCCTCGCCCGCGAAGGCGCCCGACACCACGCCGCGCCCCTCGTAGCTCCGCGTGGGCTTCAGGATGAAGTCGCCGGGGTGTTCCAGGAGGAGGGCCTCGAGGTCCCACTCGGCGCCCCTGTAGGACACGGGGCCGGGCTGGAGGATTCGGCTCCACGGGATGGCGGCGTCGAGGTCACCGCGCAGGTCATCGGGGAAGAGGCGCGCGAAGGCGGGATCGGAGAGGACCACGAAGAGCGCCTTGTGCCACGCGGGGTCGGTGCGGAAGGAGCCGACGAAGCACGCGGCGCCCTCCAGATACGCGTCGAGGAAGGGGCGGATCTCCTGGGCACGGGCGAAGGCTTCCTCGCTCACGAGGCGGCGGTAGACGACGTCGTAGGTGCCTCGCGCGCCGGCGATGCGGCCCTCCGAGGCCCTCAGCGCGCGGGGGTCCTCGAGCTCGGTGGGGACGCCCAGCGCGGTGAACCTCGCCGCGAGGGCCTCCTGCTCGGGGCGCGTGCCCACCTCGGCCCAGTCCACGAGGGCCATCCTGGGCCGTTCCACGCCGCGGCGGTTCCGCTGACGGAAGCAGCGGAGGATGGTTTCGAGGAGGCGGTCGGCGAGGAGTTCGCGGGGGCCGTCGAGCCCCGCCTCGGTGCGCCACAGCCCCGTCAGCGCGTCGGAGTAGTGCCACCCCGCGGCGCCGTCGGTGTTGTATTCCATGAAACGGGGCCCGTCGGGGAAGAGGAAGGAGTCCCAGCGCCCCAGCGGGATGAGGGGCCGGTAGCCGGGGTCCATGAGGACGCACTGCTCCTGGAGCGGGCCGTACGCGAACAGCGCGCGCACGGCCTCATCCGACGGAAAGGCCCCGACGACGATCTCGGCGGCGCGGCTGACGGCCCCGGTGCGGCGCCGCACGACCTCTAGGTCCGCGGCGCCCGGCTGGAAGGGCTGGTGCGCGACGGGAAGGCTCCACGCGCGGTAAGCGAGCCCCGCCTTCAGGAGTTGCTCGTCGCTCCACGGGTGTTTCGTCGGTCCGGTCATGGCCGCTCCCCGAGGAACCTATACCACGCCGGCACGCGCCGTTCCAGACTCAGTCCCCGGCTCCCCAGCCGGTGCCGCGCCGGCGCCCCGCCGCCCTGGCTTCGCCGAAGCCCGGCGCCGCGGCGATGTCCACCCGCCGCCCCACGGCCTCGGCCACGGGGCGGATCTCCTCGACGAGCGTCCGGAACTGGGCGAGGGTCAGGGACTGGTCGCCGTCGGAGAGCGCCCGCGCGGGGTCCGGGTGCACCTCCACGATGAGCCCGTCGGCGCCGGCGGCCACGGCGGCGCGCGCCATGGGGATGACGGCGTCGCGGCGGCCCGTGCCGTGGGAAGGGTCCACGACCACGGGCAGGTGGGTCTGGGCCTTCAGGACGGGGACGGCGTTGAGATCGAGCGTGTTGCGTGTGGCCGTTTCGAAGGTCTTGATGCCCCGCTCGCAGAGAATCACGTTCGGGTTCCCCTCGAGCAGGACATACTCCGCCGAGAGGAGGAACTCCTTCATGGTCGACGAGGGGCCGCGCTTCAGGAGGACCGGCTTCCCCGACCGCCCCACCTCTCGAAGGAGGGGGAAGTTCTGCATGGAGCGCGCGCCGATCTGGAAGCAGTCCACGAGGGGCGCCATGGGTCCCACTTCGGCGGGCTCCATGACCTCGGTCACCACGGGCAGGCCCGTGTTCCGGCCCGCCTCGGCGAGCATCCCGAGGGCCTCGTGGCCCAGGCCCTGGAAGGCGTAGGGGGACGATCGGGGCTTGAAGGCGCCGCCTCGGAGGGCCGTGGCGCCGTAGGCCGCCACGAAGCGGGCGCACGTTCGGATCTGGTCCTCGTCCTCCACCGAGCAGGGCCCCGCGATGACCGCGAGGGACGCGCCTCCGATGGAGGTCCGCCCGAGGGGCACCTCCGTGCGTGAGGGGGACGCGTCCACCGCCGCGAGGACCGCGCGCTCCGAGCCGCGACGCGCCCAGGACACCCCAGCGAGCGCTGAAAGCGAAGAGGCGTCGCCGGCGCCGTCGCCCAGGCCCACGAGGAACGAGCCGTAGGGAAGGGAGACCCGCCGGGTGCCATAGCCCTGCCGTGCGAGGGCTTCGAGGACGGCGCTCTGGGTCGAGGGAGAGGCGTGGTCGTTCAGCTTGACGATCATGGGAGGGACTCCTGTGGGATGGTCGAGGGGGCGAGGAGGTTCCGGACGAACGCCGCAGCGCGCGGGCGGGGATCTTCCGCCGAGGCGTGCAGGTGCTTCACGAAAGCCGAGCCCACCACGGCGCACTCGGCGAGGTTCCAGATGGACGCTGCGTCAGCGGGTTCGCGCACGCCGAAGCCGACGGCGAGGGGGAGGTCGGTGATGGCGCGGAGCTCGGCCACGCGGCGCCCGAGGTTGCCCGAGGCGGAGGCGTGGGTCCCCGTGACGCCCTCGCGGGACACCACGTAGACGAAGCCCCTCCCCTCGGCGGCGATGGCCCGCGCCCTCGCCGGTGAGGTGTTGGGCGAGTCCAGGACGATGGGGTCGAGGCCCGCGCTCCGGAGAAAGGCGAACCACCCGGGCTCCTCCTCGGGCGGAAGGTCAAGGACGAGAACGCCGTCGGCGTCCGACTTCCGGGCCTCCGAGGCGAATCGCTCCGCGCCGAAGGCCAGCAGCGGGTTGAGATACGTGAAGAGGACGACGGGCGCTTCGGACCGGGTGCGGACGCGCGCCACGAGCTCGAGCGAGGCCGCCACGCCGCCGCGCGCCTGCAGCGCCCGGTGGTGGGCCGCCTGGATGACGGGGCCGTCGGCCACGGGGTCGGAGAAGGGGATGCCGATCTCGAGCGCCTTCGCGCCGCCCTCCAGCGCCCCCAAGGCCGCCTCGAAGGAGAACTCGGGCGAGGGGTCCGAGGCGGTCAGGTAGGGCATGAGGGCCCGGCCCGGCGTCAGGGCGTCACGGAGGCGGTTCATGGCACAGCCCCCGAAATCGAGGGGCGCGCCGCCGGGGTGCCCCTTGGTCCAGCACGCCTCGTGCTTTCCGGCGCGGTGAATGGTGACTGGTGAGTCGTGAGCGGGAAACAGCAAACCCTCGCGCGTGGGCCGGCGCACTCGCACGGAGGGCTGAGGCCCGCAAACGACGATGCTCTTTCATGCCATCGGTCCCTCAAAGCCGCTCCTTCTGCTCTTCTTGTCGACTCGCTACTCACGGCTCACGACTCACGACTCACGACTTTGTCCATGCTCGCCATGTCCTTGTCGCCCCGTCCGGAGAGGTTCACCAGGACCCGCGCCGAGGGGCCGAGCTCCGCGGCGGCGCGCTCCATGACCCACGCGATGGCGTGGGAGCTCTCGAGGGCGGGGATGATCCCCTCGAGGGCGGAGAGCGCCCGGAAGGCCGCCAGCGCGGAGGCGTCCGGCACGCTCGTGTAGGTCGCTCGGCCGGTCTCCCGCAGGAAGCTGTGCTCGGGCCCCACGGCCGGGTAGTCGAGGCCCGCGGCCACGGACGAGGTGGGCAGAACCTGCCCCCCGTCGTCCTGGAGGAGGTACGTGAAGGTCCCGTGCAGGACGCCCGGGGAGCCGCCAGAGAAGCGTGCCGCGTGTTGCCCCGGGGCGGCGCCCTCGCCGCCGGCTTCCACGCCCACGAGGCGCACGTCGTCGTCCTCCAGGAAGGCCGAGAAGAGTCCGATGGCGTTGGAGCCACCGCCCACGCAGGCGATCGCCGCGTCGGGGAGGCGCCCCTCGCTCTCGAGGCACTGGCTCCGCGCCTCCTGGCCGATGACCGACTGGAAGGTGCGGACCATGAGCGGGTAGGGGCGGGGGCCGAGCGCCGAGCCGAGGAGGTAGTAGGTGTCCGACGGGCGCCCCGCCCAGTCGCGCAGGGCCTCGTTGATGGCCTCCTTGAGCGTGGCCTGCCCCGCCGCCACCGGCGCCACGCGCGCGCCGAGGAGGCGCATGCGCGCCACGTTCGGCGCCTGGCGGGCCATGTCCTGCTCGCCCATGTAGACGGTGCAGTCCAGGCCCAGGAGCGCGCACGCCGTCGCCGAGGCGACTCCGTGCTGGCCCGCCCCGGTCTCGGCAATGATGCGCCTCTTGCCCATTCGCCGCGCGAGAAGGGCCTGGCCCAAGGCGTTGTTGATCTTGTGGGAGCCCGTGTGACCGAGGTCCTCGCGCTTGAGGTGGACCGAGGCCACGCCCGCCGCTTCGGCCAGCCGCGAGGCGCGCGTGAGGGGCGTAGGGCGGCCCGAGTAATCCCTGAGGAGGCGCGCGAACCCTTCACGGAAGTCCTCGTCGGCGAAGGCGTCGGCGAAGGCCTCCTCGAGGTCGAGGAGGGGGGCCATGAGGGTCTCCGGCACGAAGCGGCCGCCGAAAGGGCCGAAGTCGCGCGGGCGCGAGAGCAGGTCAAGGGGCATGGCGGATCTCCTCGAAGGCCGTGCGGGCTGCCTCGCAGAAGGCGCGGATGCGGGCGGGGTCCTTCACGCCGGGGGAGGACTCCAGGCCCGACGCCGCGTCCACCCCGGAGGCGCGGGTGGCGGCGATGGCCTCGGAGACGTTGCCGGGCTCCAGGCCTCCGGCCAGGACGAAGGGGCGAGGCGCCGAGGCGGCGAGGGACCAGTCGAAGGTGCGCCCCGAGCCTCCCTCGGAGCCGGGCGATGGGGTGTCCAGGAGGAGCACCTGTCCCCACGTCGGGGCCAGGAGCTCGGGGTCCGAAGCGGGCCGCGATTCGAGGAGGCTCACGCCCGCGGCGTCGAGCTCGGAGGCCAGGTCCCCGTGGGGTCTCCTGCGGGTCTGCAGGTAGTCGGGCCTCAGACAGAGCGCGTCGCGCATGGAGAGCGCCGAACCTTCCACGTGCAGGAGGACGGGGGAGAGCCCGTGGCGACGCGCGCACGCCGCGAGCTCGCGGGCCGCCGCGGGTGAGACGCATCGCACCGAGCCGGGCCACGTGTTGATGCCCACGTGCGTCGCGCCCGACTCCGCGCAGGCCTCTACGTCGGCCGCTGTGCGGACACCGCAGACCTTGATCCAGGGATGGTGCGGGGAAGGCGTCGCTCGGCTCACGAGCGGCCTCCGTTTCTGAGGGCGCTCAGGTAGCTCCGAAGCAGACCCTCGGGGTCCTCCGCCCGCATGAGGCTCTCGCCGACGAGGAACCCGTGGGCGCCCGAGTCCCTCAGCGAGAGGAGGTCTGCCGCGCTCCCGATGCCGCTCTCCGCGATGCACGCGCAGCGGTCGGGGACGAGGGGCGCGAGTCGCCGGACGACGCCGAGGTCCACCTCGAAGGTGTCGAGGTCCCGGGAGTTGATGCCCACGAGGCGGGCGCCGGAGGACGTCGCGTCGGCGAGCTCCCGCTCCGTGTGAACCTCGACGAGGGGCTCGAGGCCCGAGGCGAAGGCCTCGCGGACCATGGGCCCCAGGTCGGCGCCGAGGACGCGTGCGATGAGGAGCGCCCACCGCGCGCCGTCGGCCCGGGCCGCGTGGAGCTGGGCCGGGTCGAGGATGAAGTCCTTGCACAGAACGGGCACGCCCACCGAGGTCGCGGCCGAGCGCACGTCCTCCCGGGATCCGGAGAAGAAGTCGGGCTCGCAGAGCACGCTCACCGCCGAGGCGCCGCCGCGCTCGTAGGCGGCCGCCTGCAGGGCCGGGTCCTTGCCGGGGGCGATGGGACCCTTGCTCGGAGAAGCCTTCTTGAACTCCGCCACGACGAATCCACCCGAAGACTTTAGGGCTGGCACGGGGTCCGGAGGCGCGGCCCCGTGGGGCGGGGCGAGGAGCTCCGTCGGGAGGAGGTCCTTCTCGTCCTCGATGCGCGCCCGCCTGCGGGAGACGATCTCCTCAAGAAACCTGTGCACGGCGCCCTCCGAGATCGTCCGCCCTGAGGACGTCGAGATACCTCGCGGCGCGGCCGTCCGCCATGGCCTCGAGCGCCCGCGCAGCCCCCTCGCTCAGATCCTCCTCCAGCCCCGCGGCAAAGAGCGCGAGGGCCGTGTTGGCCGCGACGGCGTTCCGGAGGCCGTCCGACGAGGCGCCCGCGAAGAGATCGGCGAGCGTCCGCGCGTTCTCTTCGGGCGACCCGCCGGCGAGATCCTCAGGTTGGCCGGCGGGGAGGCCGAAATCGCTCGGAGCGAGATCGTAGGCCCGGCGGGAAGCACCCTCGACGAGGATCACGTGCACCGGGCCGTGCAGCACCGCTTCGTCGTACCCGCCCTCGCCGTGGACCACGAGCGCCCTCTCGGTGCCGAGGGTGGCGAGGGCGTCGGCCACGAGGCTCGCGCGGCCCGGGTCGAAGACGCCGAGGACCTGGCGGCGCACGCCCGCCGGGTTGAGGAGGGGCCCGAGGAGGTTGAAGACCGTCCGCACGCCCAGGGCCTTGCGGACGAGGGCCACGTGGGCCATGGCGGGGTGGAAGCGCGGCGCGAAGAGGAACGCGAACCCCATCTGCTCGAGGCGCTCCTCGCATTCGTTGGGCGTGCCGTCCACGGGCACGCCGGCGCGCTCCAGGAGGTCCGCGGAGCCGCACGCGCTCGAGACCGAGCGGTTCCCGTGCTTAGCGACGGTGGCGCCCAAGGTGGCGGCGACGAGGGCCGCCGCCGTGCTCAGGTTGAAGGTGTGACGGCCGTCCCCTCCCGTGCCGCACGTGTCCACGGCCCCGGGGAAGGCGCGCATGGGCGCGACGGCCTCGCGGAAGGCGGCGGCCAGGCCGGCCACCTCCTCGGGGCGCTCGCCGCGCGCGGCGAGGGCGGCGAGGAAGGCGGCGGTCTGGAGGGGTTCGGTCCGCCCCGCGGCGAGGTCCCTCCCCGCCTCGAGGGATTCGTCGAAGGAGAGGGGACGGCCCGAGACCGCCGTCGTCAGGGTCTCTCTACGCATGGGCGCGCTCCCTGCAGAGCTGGACGAAGTTCCTCAGGACGATTCCGCCCTCGGGCGTGAGGATGGACTCGGGGTGGAACTGCACGCCGTGGCAGGGCAGCGACCGGTGGCGGAGGGCCATGATCTCCCCGTCGGGGGTGGTGCCCTGGACGACGAGGTCGGCGGGGATGGAGGAGGGCTCCGCCACGAGGGAGTGGTACCTCCCTGCGGAAAAGGGGCTGGGAAGGCCCTGGAGCAGCGCCGTCCCGTCGTGCACCACGGGGGAAGTCTTGCCGTGCATGGGCCGGGAGGCGCGCACGACGCGGCCTCCGAAGACCTCCGTCAGCACCTGGTGGCCGAGGCAGACGCCGAGGATGGGGACCTC
The DNA here is from genome assembly GCA_037440125.1 of Acidobacteriota bacterium. Lineage (GTDB taxonomy): Bacteria > Acidobacteriota > UBA4820 > UBA4820 > DSQY01 > JAKAJA01. The sequence continues at coordinate 1,990 of JBBIUU010000114.1, read as the reverse complement.
GGCGCCGAACTCCCGGACCATCGCCGCGCAGACGCCCGCGTCGGCGGGCGTGCCGGGGCCGGGGGAGAGCACGATCCCGGCAGGCTTCATCGCCCGGGCTTCGGCGGGGGTGATCTCGTCGTTGCGGACCACGCGGAGGTCAGGCTCGAGCTCGCCCATCATGGAGACGAGGTTGAACGTGAAGGAGTCGTAGTTGTCCACGAAGAGGATCATGACGTTCCCCGCTGCAGGCTCGACGGCGGGGTCGAAAATTCGGATTTGGGATGTGGGATTTGGGAAACAAGACATGCCGGCGACTGGCGATCTGGTCCAGACCTGGAGTTCGTCAGTCTTGCTTTCCGAATTCCGAAATCCCAAATCCCAATTTCTCTTTTCATCGTCCCTGCTCCCCTCCCAGCGCGGCGAGCATGATGCCCGCCTTGTGGTGGATCTCGTTCCACTCGGACTCCTCGCGCGAGTCGGCCACGATGCCCGCGCCCGCCCGGAAGCGTGCCTCACCGCCCCCGAATTCGATGGTGCGGATGGCGATGCACGTCTCGAGGTTGCCCGCCGCGTCTACCGTGCCCACGGCGCCACCGTAGACGCCGCGGTCCTCGCCCTCGAGCTCGCTCAGGATCTGCACGGCGCGGATCTTCGGCGCCCCGCTGACGGTGCCCGCTGGGAACGCGCTCCAGAGCGCGTCGAGGGGCGTCCTCCCCGCGGCGACCCGGCCCTGAACTTCGGACGTGAGGTGCATGACGTGGGAGAAGCGCTCCACGGCTCCTCGCACGGGGACGCCCACGGACCCGAACTCGCACACGCGGCCGAGATCGTTGCGCGCGAGATCCACGAGCATGGCGTGCTCGGCGAGCTCCTTCGGGTCGCGCAGGAGGTCCTCCTCGAGGCGGCGGTCCTCCTCGGGCGTCGCGCCGCGGCGGCGCGTCCCGGCGATGGGCACCGTGGTGACGGTGCGCCCCTCGACGCGGACCATCATCTCGGGGGAGGCGCCCACGACCTGACGCCCGGCCAGAGACACGTAGTAGTGGTAGGGCGAGGGATTGAGCCGGCGCAGGCGGCGGTAGGCCTCGAAGGGATCTCCGGAGAACTCGCCGGCGAAGGGTTCGGAGAGGACCACCTGGTAGGTGTCTCCCGCCAGGATGGCCTCCTGGATCGCCGCGAGGTTTCTGGCGAAGCGCGCACGGTTGGGGCCGAGGGTCTGGCGCCACGAGGGGGGCGCGGCAGCGGTCGGCACGGGCCCCTCGAGGCGCTCGCGCGCCTGCTGGAGGACGGAGAGGGCCTGGCCTTCCGCTTCTCCCGCGGCGGGGAATCGGTAGAGCCAGGCTTCCTGGCGGAGGTGGTCGAAGACGAGGCCCGTCGTGAAGAGGCCGAAGACCACGCGGCTCGCGCGTGCCGAGGGGAACGAGGGGGCGAGGACCGGCTCGGCGTAGGCGAAGGTGGAGAAGTCCATCCATCCCACGGCCCCTCCGAGGAAGGGCACCGGGGCAGGGCGCTGCGGCGACGCGAAGGACTCGAGCCAGGCGGCCAGGGCCTCGGTGGGCGTGCCCTCGAGTCTGTGGGAGCGCCCGTTCGAGAGGACCGCGGCGGACTCGCCCGCCTCGAAGCGCTCCGAGGGGTCGAGGCCCAGGAACGAGTAGCGCGCCTGCGCCTCGCCGCCGGCCACCGACTCGAGCAGGAAGGCGTCCTGCCCCGGAGTCGTGAGACACAGGAACGCGCGGACCGGCGTGGTCAGGTCCGCGGGGACTTTGATGATGGCGGGGGGCGCGTCGCCGAAGGCCCCGCTCCGTCTTTCTCGGTGTCCGTCCATCTCCACTCCGGCCCTTCCGGGCGACAACAGAAAGGCCCACCGTTTCCGGTGGGCCGGGTGATCTCAGCAACAGAGCGCCTAGACGGCCGCCTCGCGCACGAGCGCACCCGACCCGCAGGGCCACCACCAGTAATAGGTATAGGGGGTCTGCGTCGCGTGCGTCATAACGTGGACAACCTCCAGAGC
>JBBIUU010000113.1:0-10022 GCA_037440125.1 Acidobacteriota bacterium | reverse complement strand
AGTATCGGTAACGCCTGTACTCAACCGTTGGCTCATCGAAACTATCGCGGTCGACCTGCCTGCCTGGGGATTCATGTCTTTCCTTCAGAAGGAATCCGCCGCCCGGCAAAGCGCAATAGAACCCGTCGCCAACGGGCTCCAGCAATCGGACCAACTCTCCATTGCAGCCCTGGACGGAGGTCGAGGCTGTTCGACAGCATCGGTTTAAAGGGAACCCAAAAGAAGTAACCCATCGCCAGGAGTAAGGCGCACTGTCCAGGAAAGGAAGGCGTGATGCCGTTACCGATTGTGGCGTGCCCGTGCTCGGTCTGAAAGAACGAAGTCTGAAGACATATGCGCCGTCCGAAGAGACGCCCATAAAGTCTCGCAAATCGGCCTCGGTGTAGGGCACGGACAGGACGACTTCGGGTTCGGTCCAGCATGCCTCTAACCGAATAGGAGCCAGGGGCAACGCCCAGAGTATTAACGCCCCAAACGGGATGGCCTTTCGCGCATTCATGGCCATGACTTCCCCCCTAATGGATCGGGTTCTCGCGGTTGCTGTTCTTCTTCCGTGGATCTTTCTCCTTAAGAGAAGTGACACGTAAATGGAATCGGGGGCCGAGGCAAAAGATATGGTACCTGTTTATGAATGGCGGTCAAGCCTTTAGCGCGGTTTCTAGCCCCCGTAGCCCGAAGAGCTGGCGCTCTAACGCGCTTGGTTGCGAGGCTTGTTGTGGAGATAGTTTGCGCACGAAGGGTCGAAAATTGCGGATGCCGCCCGGATCGGGCCAGATGCGCGGAAGGCGAGGCGACCGCACCGGAATCGTACTCGAGACGTACGTTGAGGATGCGGGCGTCCGGGCCTGACAAAGCAGGTGGCCCGAGACTGGCGGCCCTTTACAGACCGTATTTCGAAAGGTCGAACGGCAGCACTTTCCGCTGCGCCGCAAACAGCTGGTCGATGCCCTGTGCGGCGAGGGCGAGCATGGCGTCGAGGTCGGACTTGGGGAAGGGGTTCTGCTCGGCGGTGCCCTGCACCTCGATGAAGCGGCCGTCGTTGCACATGACCACGTTCATGTCGACGTCGGCGATGGAGTCCTCGTCGTACTTGAGGTCGAGGATCTTCTCGCCGCGGAGGATGCCCACGCTGACGGCGGCCACCTGCGCCTTCACGGGGTAGGCCTTGAGGATTTTCGCGGAGACGAGGTGGTCGAAGGCCATGGCCATGGCGCAGAAGGCGCCCGTGATGGCCGCAGTGCGCGTGCCGCCGTCGGCCTGGATGACGTCGCAGTCCACCCAAAGGGTCCTGTCCGCGAAGGCGGCGAGGTCCACCACCGTGCGGAGGGAGCGCCCGATGAGGCGCTGGATCTCCATGGTGCGGCCCGAGGGGCGGCCCTTGGAGGACTCCCGGCTCGTGCGCTGCTGGGTGGCGCCCGGGAGCATGCCGTACTCCGCCGTGATCCAGCCTTGGCCCGTCCCCTTCACGAAGTGGGGCACGCGGTCCTCCACCATGGCGGAGCACAGGACGCGGGTCTGGCCGAAGGTGACGAGGCACGAGCCCTCGGGGTAGCTGAGGAACCCGGGTTCGATGGCGACGGGGCGGAGCTCCGCGGGGCCGCGGGAATCGGTTCTCATGGGACGACCAGCCTTTCTTCTTCGATGGCGGTGAGGGTGCCGATGGGCTCGCCGAGGATGCGCCAGCCGATCTCGGTGAAGTGGGTGCCCGCGTCGGTGACGAAGCAGCTCAGGGTGCCGATGGCGCCGCGCGCTTCGGGGCCCGCGGGGCCGAGGGACTCCTCGAGAGCGTCCACGGCGGCCTTCGCCGACGATAGGAGCGTCACGTCGGGGCCGGCCACCTGCGCGAGGACGGGGACGAGGACGGGGTAGTGCGTGCAGCCGAGGATGAGCGTGTCCACGTCGCGCGCGAGGAGGCCGTCGAGGTAACGGTGGGCCACTTCCACCGCCACGGGGCCGTCGCACCAGCCCTCCTCCACCAACGGCACGAAGAGCGGGCAGGCCTGGGAGAAGACCTGGACGCGAGGAGCGACGGCGTGGATGGCCCGCTCGTAGGCGCCGCTAGCCACCGTGCCGCGCGTGCCCACGAGGCCGATCCTGCCACTGCGCGTGGTGGCCGCCGCGGCGCGGGCGCCCGGCTCGATCATCCCCATGACGGGCACGGAGAGCTCTGCCTCGAGCGCCTCGAGGGCCACGGCGCTGGAGGTGTTGCACGCCACCACGAGGGAGCTGATGCCCCTCTTTTCGAGGAAGCGGCCGATCTCGAGGGAGTAGCGCCGCACCGTCTCGGGAGACTTGTTGCCGTAAGGGACACGCGCCGTGTCGCCGAAGTAGAGCACGTCGCGGTGCGGCATGCGCCGGCGGAACTCGGCGACGACCGTGAGACCGCCGACGCCCGAGTCGAAGACCCCGATGGGCTTCTCGGCGCTCATTTGGAACCCCCCAGGGCCGCGCGCTCGGAGGGCTGGAGGAGCCTGGCCTCGGGAACGAGGGAGTGGCGCAGATCGAGGTGCCCGAGGAGCGACTCCACCTCCTGGCCGTCCACGAGGATGCGCACCGAGCGCACGTCGGGGAAGTTGGACGTCAGCGTCATCACCACGCCGTAGACGCGGGCCACCTCTGTGTCGGACCCAGCACCGCTGCGCACGGGACCCGTGAGGTCCACCACGGCCTCGGAGCCCATCATGAACACCGAGCGCACGTCGCTCCGCTCGAGGAAGGCCTGCGTCTGGCCCGGCCCGGGCGGCCCTGCGATGAGGCGCCGGACCACGGCTTCCATGTCCTCCTGCTCGATGCCGGCGACGGGCACGGGCACTTTGAAGGAGCTCAAGAGCTGGTCCTCGCCCGAGGGATAGAAGAGCGAGCGCTGGGCCTGCTGGGCCTGGGGGCCGAGAGCGGGCGCGGTCTGGGCCGGTGTCGCGGGCGCTTCGCCCCTCCGGCATCCCGCCAGGAGGAGGGTCAGCGCGAGGGCCGCGAGGACGACCTCAGGGCGCGGGCGTCGGGGTCTGCGGGCGTTCATAGCGTGCCTTGAAGCTGAGGACGGACTTGACGAGGGCGGCGGCCACCTGGTCCTGGAAGGCCGCATCGTTGAGGCGCTTGGCCTCCTCGCCGTTGGAGAGGAAGGCCACCTCGACGAGGACGGCCGGCATCTGCGCGCCCTCGAGGACCACGAAGGGCGCCTGGCGAACGCCGCGGTCGGCCGTGCCCAGGAGGGCGTTGAACTCCTGCTGGATGGCTTCGGCGAGGGCGGCGCTCTCCACGATGACGGAGGTCTGCGCGAGCTCCCAGAGGACGAGGTTGAGGCCGCCGTCGGGCGCGGCCGTGTTCTCCTGGCCGGCGGCGTTCTCCTTGGCCGCGAGCTGCGTCGCCCAGAGGTCCGTCGCGTCGCGGCTGAGGTAGTAGGTCTCGGTACCCCTCGCGGAGGGCGCCGGCGAGGCGTTGAGGTGGATGGAGAGGAAGAGGTCGGCCCGGTTGTAGTTCGCGATGGCCGTGCGCTGGATGAGGGGCACCTGCACGTCGGTGCTCCGAGTGAGCACGACCTTGAGACCCTCCCTCTCAAGGAGCGCCTCGGTCTTCTGGGCGATGGCGAGGGTGAGGACCTTCTCCTGGAGCCCGTCGGCGGTGTTCGCGCCCGTGTCGGGGCCGCCGTGGCCCGGGTCGATGACGACCACGTCGAAGGCCGCCGTCTTCTTCGGGGCCTCGGCGGGCGTGGCGGGCAGGCCGACAGCGGCCGGTGCGGCCTGAGACGGCGCGGGCTCGGGAGCGGGGGTCGGTTCGGGCGGCGGCGGCGGTGCAACGCGCTGGCCCTCGCCCCTGAAGAGGAGGACAAGGCGGTCGGGATTGCGAAGCTTGAAGGACTCGATCCTCTTGAAGCCGGGTCCGAGAACCGCCCGGAGCTTCTTCCCGCCCTTTGCGCACTCGACCGCGTCCACGATGCCCTTCCCCACGGGAGGCGGCCCTTCGCCGAACGCCCCCTCCGAGAGGGTGACCGTGACGTCCTTGGGGCTCTGGGCGAGGTCGGCGCTCGGTGCAGGTTTTCCGGTCAGCGTGACGCGCACGCTGTCGGCGGCCACCACGGCGTCCACCGAGACGACCTCGCTCTTGGCAGAAGCGGCGGGCGGAGCCTTGTTCTCGGGGGGGGGTTCCGGCGCGGGGGCCTTGGGCGCCTCGCCGTGCACCGCGACCTTCCCGCCCAAAACCAGAGGAAGGACCGCCGTGAGGAATTCGGCGGGCAGCCAGAGGCAGCCGTCGGTCTGGGCGGGCGTCTGCTGGAGGCGGACAATCTTGCCGTCCACGGACGCCAGGGCTGAGGACGTAGAGACGAGGACGCGGTGCCCGGCTACCGTCAGGACGGGATACTTGGAGACCTCGTCGCGGCCGAGAGAGCCCTTCAGGGCCGAGGCGAGCTCGTCGGCGCAGACCCCGGGCTGGCCACCCCTCGGATGGTCCTTGAGCGAGAGGGCGCCCCTGGGCGTCTCCACGTCGAGGGCGGGGGTCGCCAGCGTCGCCGCCAGCACCGCAGCCGCCAACCAGACCATCCGCTTCACTCGCCGGGCTCCCTTTCCGTCGCTTCGTGGCCCGATCCCACGGGACTGCAGGATTTTACCTGTACCGCAATGGATTGACAAGGTCCCACGCCGCGCTCCGGCCGCCCCTGGCTCGCCTCCACGCCTTGACCCCGGGGGGTCCCTCAGTCTAGAATCCCGCACTTGAGCGGGCGTAGCTCAGTAGGTAGAGCGCGAGCTTCCCAAGCTTGAGGTCGGGGGTTCGAGACCCCTCGCCCGCTCCAAGCCCTCTTTCTGGAGTCGCCCGTTGGGCTTCTTCTCTAAGACCCCGCCCCCCCCGCCGCCCCGGACCATCGTCGGGGCGAAGACCGCCATGAGGGGCACCCTTTCGACGCGCGTGCAGACCGAGATCCACGGCAGGGTCGAGGGCACCGTGTCGTGCAAGGGGACCCTCTCGGTGGAGCCGGGCGGCGCGCTGAAGGGCGACATCGCGGCAGAAACGCTCGTCTGCCGGGGCGACGCCTCGGGGAAGGCCGCGGTTTCGGGGCTCGCGACCTTCGGCGAGTCCGCCTCGTGGGACGGCGAGCTCCGAGCCGCGCGCCTCGAGGTCAAGCGCGGCGCCAGGGTGTCGGGAACCATCCAACCGCCCGCGCACGCCTGATGCTCCTCTACGCCATCACCGACCGCATGCTCGCCCCCGGGGGGGATCTGCTGCTGCAGGGCTCCTCGCTCATCCGCGCCGGTGTGGACTGGCTCCAGGTGCGGGAGAAGGACCTGCCGGACAAGGTGCTCTTCGCGGCGCTCCGGATGCTCGTGCCCGAGGGGCGCCGGTTCGGCGTTCCAGTCCTCCTCAACGGCAGGCCCGACCTGGCCCTCGCCGCCGGAGCGGCCGGCGTGCACCTGCCCTCGGACGGGTTGCCCGTGGCACGCGTCCGGGAGTCCTTCCCGAGGCCCTTCATGATCCTGCGAAGCTGCCACAGCTTGGACGAGGTCCTTCGGGCCGCGGAGGAGGGCGCCGACGCCGCGACCCTCGGCCCCGTCTTCCCCACACCTTCGAAGGCGGCCCTCGGCGAACCCATGGGCCTCGAAGCGTTCACCGAGGCGTGCGCGAGTTCTCCCATCCCCGTCTTCGCGCTCGGCGGGGTGGACGCCACCAACCTGCTGGCCGTGGCGGGTTCGGGAGCTGCTGGCGCGGCGGCCATCCGCCTCTTCTGCACCATGAGGCGCCCGCTCGACGAGCTGCCCGCCCTCCGGGCGCTCGCCTCCGCTCCAGGCGCGAGCCGCTGAGCGCCGGAGCAATACTTTTGACCGCGGGTGGGTTTTTCACTATGATTCCCCGGGGCGCATTAGGGGATTCCGTCGGGCGCCCCAATTGGAGGCAGGTTTCATGAAAGTGAAGTGGACCGTCGGACTCATCATCGTCGTGGGCGCCATCGCCCTCTTCTTCCTGTCGAGCACGGGCAACAGCAAGCCCGTTTACTACTACAGCCCCACCGAGTTCCACGCCGACCCCGCGAAGCAGAAGGAGCGCCTGAAGCTCAAGGGCCTCATCCAGCCCGGGTCCGTGAAGCTCTCCCAGAACCGCCTCGACCTGTGGTTCAACGTGCAGGACGACAAGGACGCCACCAAGACCGTCCCCGTCCACTACCAGGGCGCCGTACCCGACTCGTTCCAGGAGGGCCTCGAGATCGTCGTGGACGGCCGCATGGACGCGCAGGGCACCTTCCAGGGCCGCGAGCTCATCGTGAAGTGCCCCTCGAAGTACGAGTCCAAGGGCCCGGGCGCCGGCGGGGCGCCCGCAGGGAAGGGCGCCAATGAATAGCGTCGGCAACTACGCGCTCTTCATCGCGCACGGGCTGGCCATCTGGGGGCTCATCGCCTCCGTCGTGGCCTACCGCACGCGCGACCAGCGCTACCTCGACAGCGTCATCAGGGCCACCTACGGCATCTCCTTCCTCGTGGTGCTCTCGGTGGTGGCCCTGTGGATGGCTCTCCTCCGCGACGACTTCACCGTGAAGTACGTCTGGGAGTACTCCCGCCGCTCTCAGCCCTGGATCTACAAGCTCACCGCGCTGTGGGGCGGCATGAGCGGCTCCATGCTCTTCTGGTGCACGCTCCTGGCGGTCTTCTCCGCCCTGGCGGTGACCTTCAACCGGAGGAACAACCTCAAGCTCCTGCCCTTCACAGCGTTCCTGCTCCTGCTCACGCTGGGGTTCTTCCTCTTCCTCCTCAACTTCAAGATCAACCCCTTCGAGCTCCTGCGAGACGGCTCGGGCACGCTCGTGGCGAGCTATCCCCCCGAGGCGCTCAGGCAGATCGACGGCAACGGGCTGAACCCGCTCCTGCAGAACATCTACATGGCCATCCACCCGCCCATGCTCTACCTGGGCTACGTGGGGTTCGCCATCCCCTTCGCCTTCATCCTCGGCGCCCTCGCCCACCGAGAGCGCAACACCTTCTGGATGAAGTCGGCGCGCAATTGGGCGATGTTCAGCTGGCTCACCCTCGGCATCGGCATCCTGCTGGGCGGATACTGGGCCTACATCGAGCTGGGCTGGGGAGGGTACTGGGCGTGGGATCCGGTGGAGAACGCCTCCTTCATGCCGTGGCTCACGGGCACGGCCTTCCTGCACTCCTTCCTCATGCAGGAGAAGCGCGGAATCTACCGTTTCTGGAACGTGACCTTCATCGTGACCACCTTCCTGCTCTCCATCTACGGCACCTTCCTCACCCGCTCGGGCATCCTCCAGTCGGTGCACGCCTTCGGGCAGGAGGACCCCTCCATCCCGTGGTACCTGCGACTCGGCACGATCTTCCTCGGCTTCATGGCGCTGATGCTCGTGGTGAGCGCGGTGATGGTGTACCGGAGGCGCCAGCTCCTCGTGAGCGGCCAGAAGCTCGAGTCCGCCGGCAGCCGTGAGACCATGTTCCTCTACAGCAATCTACTCCTCGCGCTCTTCACCTTCGTGGTGGTCTTCGGCGTGACGAGCCCCATCTTCTACCGGATGATCACGCACAAGGAGCTCAGCCACGGGCCCGACTTCTACAACCCGCGCATCCTGCCCGTGGGCCTGGCCATCCTCCTCGTCATGGGGCTGGCCTCCGTGGCGCCGTGGCGGCGCGGCAACTGGGAGAACTACAGGCGCCAGCTCACCGTCCCCCTCCTGGCGGGCCTCTCGGCGCTCGTCGCGTCGGTGGCCGCCTTCGTCGCCGGCGGTGCGCTGTCCCGCGCAGATTTTGGCGCCCGGCCCCTGACCTACGTCTACCTCTTCGCGTGCGTCGGGCTCTCGTTCTTCGTCTCGGCCATCATCCTCGAGGAGTACGTCCGCACCGTGAAGCACGCGGTGGGCCGCGGCATGTCGAGGTTCGGGGCCATCGCCGCGCCGTTCAGGGAGAACCCGCGACGCTACGGCGGATACCTCGTGCATCTCGGCATCGTCTGCCTCTTCCTGGGCATCGCCTTCTCGGCCACCTTCCAGACTCAGTACCAGGAGTCCATGAAGCCGGGCGACGAGGTGCGCTTCGGGCCCTACACCGTGCGCCTCGAGCGCCTCGAACACGACGACCTGAGCGCCGACTTCGGCGGCATGAACTCCAAACGCATCTGGGCCGACCTCACGGTCTGGAGCGGCCCCAAGATGGTGGCCTTCCTCCAGCCCATGCGCGTCTACTACGCCAGCAACCCCGAGCAGCCCTCCTACGAGGTGGCCATCCACTCCACGCCCCTTCGCGACTTCTATACGCTCGTGGCGGGATTCGACTTGAAGGACGACACCGCCATCATCGGCGCCTTCGTGAACCCCATGGTCGCGTGGCTCTGGATCGGCGGCTTCCTGATGCTCGTGGGCGGCCTGACCGCGCTCGTTCCCATGAGGAGGGTGTGACATGGCCGCGACGCTCGTGACCCTCGCCGGGGCCGTCCTCGTCTTCCTCTGGGTCCTCTTCCCGCTCTTTGAAAAGGCCCGGGAGATCCCGCAGGAGCGGTCGGCCCTCGAGGTGCAGGCCGCCGTCTCCAAATCGGTCCAGGAGTTGAGAACGGACCTGGAACTGCGTAAGATCGAACAGGAGGACCTGGAACACATCCAGGCCTTCCTCGAAGAGGAATCGTCCAAATAGCGGGCAACGACGTGCATTCGCACATCCATTTCACCCAGCTCCGGACCCTCCAGCTCCTGGACCAGCGGGTGCTGCCCGGTGAGGTGCGGCACGTGGAGTGCCGCAGCGCGGCAGACGTGACGCAGGCCATCCGTGACATGGTCGTGCGCGGCGCGCCGGCCATCGGGATCACCGCGGCCTACGGAATGGCCCTCGCCGCCGTGCAGGCCTCCGGCGCCCCCACCAAGCAGGCCTTCATCAAGTCCCTCAAGGCCGAGGCCGTCAAGCTCAAGGCGGCACGCCCCACGGCGGTGAATCTGGAGTGGGCGGTGGAGCTCCTCCTCCGCCTCGCCGTCGACCTGTGCCAGAGCGGCGCCGAGCCCGAGGACGTGGCGGACGCCATGCTCGAGGAGGCGGTGCGTATCCACCAGGAGGACATCGCCTCCTGCAAGTCCATCGGCCGGCACGGCCTCGCCTTCGTCCCCGCGGGCACGACCATCCTCACGCACTGCAACGCCGGCGCGCTCGCGACCGGCGGCTACGGCACGGCCCTGGGCATCGTCCGCGCCGCGCACGAGGCCTCGCTCCTCAAGGGCGTCCTCGCCGACGAGACGCGCCCCTTCCTCCAGGGCGCCCGGCTCACGGCGTGGGAGCTCAAGGAGGACGGGATCCCCGTGACGCTCGTGTGCGACGGGATGGCGGGCGCGCTCATGGCGCAGGGCAAGGTGGGGCTCGTCGTCGTCGGGGCGGACCGCATCGCCGCCAACGGCGACACGGCGAACAAGGTCGGTACCTACGCCCTCGCGGTCCTCGCCAAGCACCACGGCATCCCCTTCATCGTGGCGGCGCCGCGGAGCACCTTCGACCCGAACACCAAGGACGGGCAGGCCATCCCCATCGAGGAGCGCTCCGCGGACGAGGTCCTCTGCCTCGCCGGCAGGCGGCTGGCCCCCGAGGGCGTGAGCGCGCTCCACCCAGCCTTCGACGTCACCCCGCACGACCTCATCCGCGCCATCGTCACCGAGGACGGCGTCATCGAGCCGGTGGACGAAGAGACGGTCGGGCACTTCCTCGCCAAAGGCGTGGCCTGACCCCGCTCCCCCCGGAGCGGCGCGCCGCGCGGACGCCCATGAAGCCCTTCCGACTGCTCGCCATCGAGACGTCCTGCGACGACACGTCCGCCGCCGTGCTCGACGGCGAAGGCCGGGTGCTCGCCTCCGTGGTCTCCTCGCAGGATTCGATCCACGCGCGCTACGGCGGCGTCGTCCCCGAGCTCGCGAGCCGGCAGCACCTGCTGAACCTGCCCGCGGTCGTCGCCGAGGCGCTCGAGGGCGCGGACGTGACGGAGCGGGACCTCTCCACCGTGGCGGTGACGTGCGGGCCCGGCCTCCAGGGGAGCCTCCTCGTGGGCGTCTCGTACGCGAA
>JBBIUU010000112.1:0-10037 GCA_037440125.1 Acidobacteriota bacterium | reverse complement strand
GCCAAGCCCGCGCCCCAACCCGCCGAACCCGCGATCATGCCGTAGGGGACCCTAGCGGCCGGCGGCCGCGAGCGTCCACCCCTTCGATGTTCCCCGGTGATTTCTAGCGAGCGTCGGCCAACCCGTACGCCGCGGCGAGGACGACGCGCCCGACGGCCTCCATGTTCTTCGGCGTGACGAAGAAGGCGGTGTCCTCGGGCGTGTGGTAGCCGTGGTGGCTGCCGCCGGCGCCGAAGAGGCTCACGGCGTGGATGCCCTCGGCCTGGAAGGGGCCGTGGTCGGCGCGCGCCTCGCCCTTGGACTCCCCGGCGATGAGCTTGATGCCCGGCTCGTAGCGGTCGCGGGCGCTCTCGAGCGCCGCGAAGACCTCGGGAAAGTTCTTGCCGCCCGAGACGTAGGCGCCCTGGCCGGCGCCGATCATGTCGAGGTTGAGCACGGCGAGGCACTTCCCGAGGCCCGGGGGCGGGTTCCTGGCGAAGTGCTTGGCGCCGAGGAGGCCCATCTCCTCGCCCGCGAACCAGACGAAGACGACGGTGCGGCGCGGGCGCTCCTTCATAGACGCGATGGCTTTCGCGATCTCGAGCACGGTGGCGGAGCCGCTCGCGTTGTCGTCGGCGCCTGGGAAGAGCGAGGGCCAGTTCCCCACGTGGTCCAGGTGCGACCCGATGAGGACGTACTCCTTCGCCGCCGCCCGGTCGCCGCCGGGGAGGACCGCCACGACGTTGAAGCCCTGACGCTCCTGCGGCTCCCTCGCGACCACCTTGAAGTGGACCTTCCGGCCCGCGGCGAAGGCCGCCGTGCCGCCCTTCTCGAGGACCTTGCGGAGCTCCTCCACCTTGACCTTCTGGCCGGCGAGGATCTGGTTGGCGAACTCCTCGCTCACCTCCGCGCAGGGCAGGTCCTTCACGGGCTGCCCGCTCGCGCCGAGGACCGGCTGGTCGATCATGAGGAAGCCCGCGGCCCCGTGGGCCTTGGCGTTGGCCTCGCGAGCCGCCGTGGTGTCGTACGCGCCCCAGTCGCGGCCGTCCTTCGGCTCGCCGCGGAGGACCATGACCACCTTGCTTTCCGCCTTGAGGCCGGCGTAGTCGTCGCGGCCGAGGTCCGGGGCCGTGATGCCGTAGCCCGCGAAGACGACCTCCGCCGTCACGTCGCCCGAGGCCGAGGTGAGGATGGGCATGAACCCCTTGAAGTACTCCTGGGCCTCCGCGCTTCCCTTGTCGCCCTCGGGGAGGAGCTCGAGCGTGGCCGCATCGAGCCCGCGCAGCTCCACGGGAAAAGGCTGGAGGTAGCCCTGCATGCCCGGTGCCGGCTTGAGGCCCGCGCGCTTGGCCTGGTCCGCCATCCAGCGCGCCGCCGCCTCGTACCCGCCGGTGCCCGTGAGGCGCCCTGCGAACTGGGGGGACGCGAGGTGGTCCACGGTGTCGAAGGCCCCCGAGGCCGTGATGCGGGCCGCGGCGCGGTCGAGGTCGGCCGTGCTCTTGTCGGTCGGAGCGGCGATGGAGGGCATATGGAGGGCGAAGAGCACGGCGAGGAGCAGGGTTCGGGACGGTGCGCGCACGGGGGTCTCCTGGGGTGTGTGGCGGAGAAGGGTCTACCGCATGTGCTTCTGAGGCGACGCGCCGTGGATGAAGTTGCGCACCGCGGTGTAGGACGGCTTGGGGTTGCCGGCGTAGGACATGAGGCCGAACCCCGGCTCCCTGGGGGAGTCGCGGAGCTCGTAGATGAAGATCCTGCTGATCCACCGCCGCTTGGGGGCCTGGCGGAGCATGGAGATGAGGTAGCCCGTCTGCCTGTCCTGCCCCACCTTCGTGGACTCCCACCCGAACTCGGAGAGCCAGAAGGGCTTCCCCTGCTGGCGGTTCTTCTCGATGATCTGCTGCACGGGCTTGGAGTCCCAGGGCCGCGAGGGCCCCTCGAGCATGCGGAAGACCTCGTTGGGTTTGGGCTTGTAGCAGTGGTGGGAGATGACGTCGATGGACGGGCCCGCTTCGGCGAGGATGCGGTCGAGCCACGTGTCCCAATGCGCGCCCTCGAGGTGCGCGAGCTCGGGACCCACGATCCTGCAGTTCGGGTCAGCCGCCTTGGCGGCCTGGGCGCCGGGGATGAGGACCTGCCGGATGAATTGCTCCACCGAGCCGTGGAAGAAGGAGTCCGAGTTGGGTTCGTTCCAGAGGCTCCAGAAGCGCACGTGCCCCCGGTAGCGGGAGACGATGGCGTTCACGAAGGCCTGCCACTCGGCTTGGCTCCGCGGCGGGTAGAACTCGTCCTTCCCCGAAGAGGCCCACTGCGGGCAGTACCCGAGGATGCCGAAGACCTCCACGCCGCGGGCCTCGGCGTCCTGCACCACGCCGTCGGAGATGTCCCACCGGTACGCGCCCGGCCTGGGCTCCATCACGTTCCAGGTGAAGTCCACGCGGACGATGCCGAACCCGGCGCGCGAGATGGCCTCGACATCGTCCACCGTGGGGATGTGGGCGTTGATCCCGAAGTATGGGTTGACGGGGCGCGGGCCGTCCTCGGGCCGGTGCTTGGCGGGCATCTCGACGCCGATCAGCAGGGCGGCGAGGGCGAGCGCGGCGAAGGGGTTGGTTCGTGCGGGTCTCACGGTCGCCTCCTCATGCCAGCTTCGGGGGCACGCAGGCCACGAGCTCGGTGCCGATGCCGCCGCCGCTCTCCTCGCACCGGAACCACCAGATGGCGCCCTTCTTGATGGGCCAGCTGTCGGAGCGCCGCGTCATGAGGTAGGCGGCCACCTCGCCGAGGAGGGGCTGGTGTCCGACGAGGACCACCGGCTCGGCGGCGCGGGGCCAGCCCGCGGCTTCGAGCACGGCCAGCGCCGAGACGTTCTCGTAGAGCTCGGGCAGGATGTCGTACGCGGTGCGGAGGCCCTCGGCCGTCTCCCGCGCCCGGGTCGCGGGGCTGGAGAGGAGGCGGTACTGGGGGAGCCTCTCCCTGAGCCAGCGGCCCATGCGCTCGGCCTGCTCGTGGCCCTTCTTCGTGAGGTGCCGCCTCTCGTCGGGTGAGGTCTGCTCGGCCTCGGCGTGCCTCCAGAGGACGATGTCCATGGGCGCCTCCTCCGCCCTCATTCTCTGCAAAAGGGCGTTCTCGCGCAACTTGTGTCATTTCCCCCGCGGGTGACCCGCGGTCGTCGCCCCAGCGGGCCGCGTCCGGATTCCCTGCGTACACTGGAACCGATGGAGGGACCGGACGTCCGCCCTCCGCCGACGGTCACGCGCTTTTCCGGGGCATCCCAGGACCAGAACTTTTCCAAGGAGCGACCATGACCCACGCGAAACCCCTCCTCGCGTCCCTCCTCGCCCTCGCGCTCGCGGTGGCGGCCGGCGCCCAAGGCGCCGTGAAGACCCCCGCGGAACCCGCCGCGGCCCCCGAGATCCACGGCATCGACCCCGCCAACCTGGACCCCCAGGCGAAGGCCTGCGATGACTTCTACAAATTCGCCACGGGAGGATGGGTGGCCAAGCACCCCATCCCCCCGGAGCAGTCCCGCTGGGGCAGCTTCGACGAACTCGCGCTCCGCAACCAGCAGAACCTCCGGTCCATCCTCGAGGCCGCCGCGCAGTTCGCGGCCGCACCCAAGCCCGCCCCCGAGACCCCGGAGCAGGCCGTCGAGCGCAAGCTCGGGGTCTTCTTCGCGACGGCCATGGACGAGAAGCAGGCGGAGGAGCTCGGCGCGAAGCCGCTCGCCCCCTACCTGGAGGCCGTGGCCGCCGTCAAGGACCTCAACGGCCTCGCCGCGGAGGCGGCGGGCCTCAACCGCGCGGGCGTCCGGGCCTTCGTCTCCGCCGGCTCCCAGCAGGACGCGAAGGACGCGGGCAAGGTCATCGCCGCCGTTTTCCAGGGCGGCCTGGGCATGCCCGACCGGGACTACTACCTCAAGGACGACCCCAAATCGAAAGCCATCCGCGACGCCTACGTCCTCTACATGACCAAGCTCTTCGGGCTCATCGGAGACGCCCCCGAGGCCGCCGCCGCGAACGCCCAGACGGTCCTGCGCCTGGAGACGGCCCTGGCGAAGGCGTCCATGTCGCGCATCGAGCGCCGCAACCCCAAGGCGACCTACCATCCCATGTCGCCCGACGAGCTCAAGGCCCTCGCGCCGAACTTCCCGTGGTCCAGCTACTTCGACGCCCTCGGCATGCCCAAGGTCGCCTCCCTCAACGCCGGCATGCCCGACTTCTTCAAAGCCCTCTCCGAGCAGCTCAAGGCCGAGCCCCTCGCCGACTGGAAGACCTACCTCCGCTGGCACGTGACGCGCTCCTTCGCGCCGTACCTCTCGTCCGCCTTCGTGAAGGCGGGCTTCGAGTTCTCGCAGGTCATGACGGGCGCGAAGGAGGACATCCCGCGCTGGCGCAAGGCCGTGTCCGCGACGAACGGGGCGCTGGGCGAGGACCTCGGGCAGATCTACGTGAAGAGGTACTTCCCCCCCGAGGCGAAGGCCCAGGTCCTGGACATCCTCCACAACATCAAGGCCGCGCTGAAGGACGACCTCGCGACCCTCTCCTGGATGAGCGACCCGACGCGCAAGGCCGCGCTGGCCAAGCTGGAGAAGATCGAGGAGAAGATGGGCTACCCGGACAAGTGGCGCGACTACACCGGCCTCGTCGTCGAGCGCACCTCGTACCTCGGGAACATGATCCGGTCCAACGAGTTCGACACGAAGCGCGACCTCGACAAGATCGGCAAGCCCCTCGACCGCACCGAGTGGGGCATGACGCCGTCCACCGTGAATGCCTACTACAGCGCCGCCATGAACGAGATCGTCTTCCCCGCGGGCATCCTCCAGCCGCCCTTCTTCGACCCCAAGGCCGACGCGGCCGTGAACTACGGCGGCATCGGCGTGGTCATCGGCCACGAGATCACGCACGGCTTCGACGACAAGGGCAGCCAGTACGACGCCGCGGGCAACTTGAAGGACTGGTGGACGCCCGAGGACGCGGCGGCCTTCAAGGCCAAGGGCGACAAGATCTCCCAGCAGGCCTCGGCCCACGTGGTGGACGGCGACGTGCACCAGCAGGGCGACCTCGTGAAGGGTGAAGCCATCGCCGACCTGGGCGGCGTCGCCATCTCCTACCGTGCCTACCAGATGTCCCTCAAGGGCAAGCCCGCCCCTGCAGCGATCGGGGGCTTCACGGGCGACCAGCGGTTCTTCCTCAGCTTCGCCACGGTGTGGGCGCAGTCCATCCGGCCCGAGATGGCGCGGATGCTCGCGACCATCGACTCCCACCCCGCGGCGCCCTACCGCGTCAACGCCACGCTGGAGGACTTCCCTCCTTTCGCGAAGGCCTTCTCCTGCGGGACGCCGTCGCGGTACACGGACCCGGAGGCGCACACGCGCCAGGTGTGGTAGAGCGCCGGGCAGGGCGCGTCCCCGCTCAGGGAACCAACTCGGGGACGATGTGGTTTGGACAGGGGACGGGGCAGCGGTCGGACGGGCCGCGGCCCCAGACTTGGCGAAGGAGACGCGTGATGGGAAAAGGACACAGGACGGCGTGGTGGGTTCCGACGGTTCTCTCGCTCTTCGCGGTGGTGGCGCTCTGGGCGGCGTCGCCGAAGGCAGACCTCGACTTCCCCCAGGACAAGGGGCCCAGCAAGCTGGACGTCGCCGCCTACCCCATCCCCATCCAGGCGGCCTACAGGGTCTTCGAGAAGGAGTGCGGCCGGTGTCACACGCTCGCCCGGCCCCTGAACACCTCCATGCCCGCCAGCTACTGGGCGAGGTACCTCGGCGGGATGGAGAGCAAGCCCGAGTACGGCATCTCCGAGAAGGACGCCGAGACCATCTACGATTTCCTGGCCTACGACCAGGCCAACCGCAAGGACAAGCACCCCCAGACCTTCTTCCCGCCGCTCACGGAGGACGAAATCGCCAAGCTCAGGGAGCTCAAGACGGGCGGCAAGTGAGGCCCTGCGCGCGCGAGCGCCGGCGGGCGACGCTCCCTCTCCGCACCTCCGGGTGGCCTCCCGTAGTGGAGGGCCCTACACTATGACCAGGAGCGTGGGCCATGAAACGCCGAACCCCTCTGCCCTGGTTCCTCGCCGCCGCGTGTGCGTTCAGCCTCCTGTTCGCCTCCTGCGCCCCCACGGCCACGCAGAGGACGTACAGCGCCTATGACGCGGGGCGGGCCATGTCGGTCCGCTACGGCGTGGTGGATTCGGTCCGCGCCGTCAAGCTCCAGACTCAGCCCACGGGTGC
The DNA here is from genome assembly GCA_037440125.1 of Acidobacteriota bacterium. Taxonomy (GTDB): domain Bacteria; phylum Acidobacteriota; class UBA4820; order UBA4820; family DSQY01; genus JAKAJA01. The sequence goes on along the minus strand of JBBIUU010000112.1, from coordinate 3,823 downwards.
GGGCGCGGCGGTGGGGTCCACGGTCGGCGCCATGGCCGGGGTGGCGATCGGGAGCAACAACTCCTACGACTACAACGGCGGGGGAGCCTGGTGGGGCGGGCTGGCGGGGGCCCTCCTCGGCGGGCTCATCGGGAGCGCCATCGAAGCGGGTGCCTCCAACCGGGACGGCCTGGAGATCAAGGTCCAGATGAACGACGGGGAGACCCTCGTGGTCGTCCAGGACGCCCAGGAGGCCTTCAGGCCTGGAGATTTTGTGGAGATGGTCACCGCCCGCGACGGGTCAGCACGCCTCCAGCACACCGCTCACTGAAAGCAAGCGCCCTCAAGGTTTGGAGGGAGCCTTCCCCGGGGCCTCGCCGGGCGTGGGTGCGGGCTTCGTCTCCGGCTTGTCGGGCACGAACTTCAGCGACGCGGAGTTGATGCAGTAGCGCAGGTGGGTGGGCGGCGGCCCGTCGCTGAACACGTGCCCGAGGTGGGCGCCGCACTTCGCGCACAGAACCTCCTCCCGGACCATCTGGAAGGACTTGTCCACCTGCGAGCCCACGGCGTCCTTGTCGATGGGCTGGAAAAAACTCGGCCATCCGCACACCGAATCGAACTTGGTGTCGCTCCGAAAGAGGGGCGTGGAGCAGACGATGCACTCGTAGATTCCCGAGTCGTGGGAGTTCCAGTACTCCCCGGTAAAGGCGCGCTCCGTGGCCTTCTTCTGGGTGACCTCGTACTGGAGGGGCGTGAGGCGCTTCTTCAGCTCGGCGTCGGGGACCTTCACGGGGTAGTCCATGGGCTTCTTCTCCGGGGTCTTGCTCTGGGCGTCCTGCGGGGCGGGGCTGGCGAGGAGGTCCAGGCCAGCGCGCTGGAGGGTCACCGCGAGACCTGCGGAGAGCGAGGCGGCGACGAGCCCCGATGCGATCCAACGCGCGACCTTCATGGACGACCTCCAGGGCCGAAAACGCCCCAGCCGGGAGGACTATTGCACGCCGGTGCGGTGGGGTGGCGGGGAGGGGCGCGCGGGCGCCCCTCCCCGGACGTAGCGCGGAATCAGTGTAAAGGAACGGTGAAGGTTGCTACAAACTCTCAGACCGTCATTGCTTGGGCACGAATCTGATGACGACGACCCACTCCACGCTGACGGGCTTGCCATCGAGTGTGGGCGGCTCCCACCGCCATTTCTTCACCGCGTCCATCGCGGCTCGATCGTAGGTCTCATCAACCGACTTAAGAACCTTGAGCCGCGTCGGGACGCCGTGATCGTCGATGACGACGCTCAAAACCACGCGCCCGTCAATCCCCTTTGACTTCATCTCTTCCGTGTAGTCGGGTGGGACCTGCGTGACGATCTTCGGAGGGTCGATGCCCTTGGTCCCCATCTTGTAGACGCCCGGCTCGGGTGCCGAGGGCTCGGCGAAGTCATTGGTCATGAGCGAAGGTTCTGCCGAACCATTATCTGCTCCCCAACGCACGGTAAAGGTCCACCTCAGATCCACGGGCTTCCCCTCCAGGGTGGCGGGCTTCCACCGGAACTTGGAGACCCAGTCCATGGTCGCCCGGTCGAGCGCGTCTTCGCCCGACTTGAGAATCCGGACGTCCTTCGACCCGCCCTCCTTGGTGACGACCAGGCCCACAACGACGATGACTGGCTTGTTCTTGTCCGGCGCGTTCTCTGGGCGCTTCAACTCCGGCTTTTCAATGATGTCGGGTCCCGTGACGCCCTTCTGGCCGAATTCGTAGACTCCCGGTTCAGGAGGATCGACGAGGAACACGTTGCCTTCCTCCCGCTGAAGCTCTGTCCCGTTCTCGGTGGCCACGAAGACGTACTTCGCCTGCGTAGCGCCCTTGTCAAAATCGATCCTGATGGAGAGGTCCGGACCGGCCGTGCCCTCCGTGCTGGCCGTGGCGGGTTCGCCGGCCTGAGTGATGAGCTGCGGGTTGAAGACCACGCGGCCCGTCTTGCCATCCACGACCGTGACGACGAACCGATGTTGTCCGTCGGCAGGACCCGACTCCGTGTTGATCGCCAATTCGTATCGTGAACCGTGAGAAGCGGCAGACACTCCGCCGGAGCCGGTGGACGTGCCATGGAGCAGTGGAAAGGCCCTCGCGGCGACGACGCCCGCGAGGAGCAAGACCACAGCCGAGCCGGCCGCGGCGAGCCTCCATCTGAGTTTGGACATGGACACCTCCTGGGTCAGGAGAGCCAGCCTCTGCAGTAGGTGGCTCCGGTGGAAAAAGGGGAGTATCGCCACCGCCGCGGCGGGATACCGCGTGCGGGCCATGGCCGAAAGGGTGTTCATGTAGGTCCTGCGGGCCTCGGTGATGGAGACCACCTCCCGGTCCACCACCTGCTCGCGGCTCAGCGCCACGCGATCGAGCACGAGCCAGAGCGCGGGGTGGAACCAGAGGAGCGAGCGGAGGAGCTCCTCGGCGAGCGTGGCGAGCCAGTCGCGCCGCCGCACGTGCAAAAGCTCGTGGAGCGCGACACAGCGCTGCTCGTCGGGGGACATCCCGGCCACGGCCTCCGGGAGGAGGACCACGGGCCGAAACCAGCCGAAGGTCAGCGGCGTGCTCACCGAACGACTCACGCGGAAGTCCGCGTCCACGAAGAGCGTCCTGGAGGCCTCCTCGAAGGGATCTGGAAGGGGATTCAGAGCGCGTCCGCTACGCCGAAGCCGTTCGAGAGTGATCATCCCTGCTGCGAGCCAGAGGGCGCGGACGACGGCCACGACGGCGAGGGCGACGGGGACCCAGATCCAGGGCGAGAGGTGCTCGGGGGCGGCGCCCGCCCTCACGTCGAGCTCCATCCCTCCCGCGAGGACGCCGGTGAAGGAGCGGACGGCAGGCGCCTGGGGCTTCCAGGCCAGCCAGGCGAAGGGGAGGAGCAGGGAGACCGTCAGGAGCGCGTGCCAGTAGCGCAGGCGCACTCGCGGATCCCTCATTCCGAAGAGCCGGGGCAGGAGGAGGCCCACGAGCATGAGGAGGGCCGTCTGCAGGACGTAGGCCGCGAGGTTGGCGGTGAATCCCGCGGCGCTCATGGGTTCTCCTTGAGGATCCGCTCGATCTCGGCGAGGTCCTCGGCGGAGAGCTTCCTGTCCTTCGCGAGCCCCACCACGAGGGGCCTGGCCGAGCCGCCGAAGACGCGCCCCACGAACTCGTCCACCATGGAGGCGATGACCTTCTGGCGCGGCCGCGCCGGCGTGTAGAGAAAGGCCCGGCCCTCCTTGCGCCGTTTCACGTGGCCCTTCTCCTCCAGGATGCCCATCATCGTCATGACGGTCGTGTAGGCCACCTGGCGGCGCTTGCGCAGGATCTCGTAGACGTCGCGGACGGTGCCGCGCTCCAGGTCCCAGAGCACCTGCATGATCTCCAGTTCGGTGTCGGTGAGGGGGGCGGGCGGCTTCATCGTGCCTCCGTATCTACTAATAACTTAGTACGAATGAAATCGGATGTCAAGGGGGGCGTGGAGATGGAGCTGGAGAGCTGGAGAGCTGGAGAGCTGGAGAGCTGGGGAAGGACAAGGGACAGGAGACAGGGGACAAGGGACAGGGGACAGGGGACAAGAAACCGGGGGATGCTACCCGCGGGATCGCGGCGAGGTGCCGCTCCTACGGCTCACCGCTCACGTCTTACGTCTTACGTCTTACGTCTCACGTCTCACGTCTTACGTCTAATGCCTCGCGCCTCACGGCTTCCTCAGCTTCTCCCACAAGGCGCCCATCTTCGCTTTCACGTCGGCGGGAAGGCTGATGACCTCGGGCCAGTCGCGGTCGAAGCCCTCGCCCTTCCACTTGCGCGTGGCGTCGATGCCCACCTTGCCGCCGTAGGCGAA
>JBBIUU010000111.1:6883-10104 GCA_037440125.1 Acidobacteriota bacterium | reverse complement strand
CTCAAAGCCTTCCGGAAGCCATCCCTGCGTCATTGCGAGCCCCTTACACCTATCCATACCCCCCGAAGCGCCCTTTGTTCAATCTAAGGTCAAGGGAAATTCACCACGGAGACACGGAAATCACGGAGAAAGAAAATGAGAGGAGGGAATTAGATAGAGATCTAAACCTTCAATCCTGGGTCTGCACTTAGCCGCAAGGGTATTCTCTCTTCGCCTTCCTCCGTGTCCTCCGTGCCTCCGCGGTGAACAGGTTTGGCCCTCGTTTTCCCCGTCTCATCACCGAGAACGTCTCATGGAGCCAGGCGAAGATTCTCGCGGAAGAGATATTCGCGCGGCCAGTTCCAGGACGTCGAGGTGAGACCGAAAATGCCCGCGAAATGAAGGCGTTAGGGCCCCTCGATAAGAAACGCTCCATCTTTCAGCGGCCCTGGCACGGCCCATGCAAAGCGAGGGTCGGCTCCGGAAGCGAGCCGCACGGAAGGGGAGAAGGCGGCCATGAGAAAGCAGACAGCAGCGCTGATGAGCGTGGTGCTCCTCGCGGTGGGCATCCTCGCGAGCGCCTCGGCGCCCGTCGCGCCACTCCCTTCCCAGCCCGGGGTGACGGGACCGTCCGATTCGACCTCCGTCGCGCCTTCCCGGCCCGAGGGGGCACAGTTCACCTTCCTGCTGGTGAACGGCAAGACCGTCACGCAGAAACAGTTCAGGGCGACGTGGACGGCGGCGAACGAGATGCTCGTCGTCGCGTACCAGGTGTGGGCCTCGCCCTCCCAGAGGGGCGTGACGCGCCCGATCTCCAAGGACATCGCCCCCGCGGGAGGCTCCTACGCGGTCCTGTGCCCCAGCCAGTCCGCAGCCTACATTCAGATTCACGCGATCATGGTCGACGGCTCTGTGGTGACCAGTGCGACGGTGAAGGTCACCAAGTAGGGCCCATCCGATACACCATTGCCGGGGTGGTCCATCACCCACCCTATGAGGGCCGGCCGCGGGGGCCGGCCCTTTTTGCGTCCGGGACTAGGGTCAAGGGATATTCACCACGGAGACACGGAGAGCACGGAGAAATCAGATGAGAGGGGAGATAATGGATTTGAATGAAAATCAGGTCTTTGCTTTTTGGATTTGTTCTTAACCCTGAAGATTTCCTCTCTTATTCTTCCTCCGTGTCCTCCGTGCCTCCGTGGTGAATACCTTTGAACCCAACCTTACGGGCACGCCCCGCTGCTGTTGACGATTCTGGGGCCGGCGGTGGCGCTGCCGGCCGTGCCCTCACCGAACATGTTCGATCCCGTCACGAGATACCAATAGAATCGTCCCGAGGCCAGGGCCGGGTCCTCCGTGAGGGACGAGGCGGTGTTGGCCGTCTCGTTCGCACCCGTGAAGCGCAGGCAGGAGTCGTTGGAGGCGTTGAGCAGGTTCGGCAGGCCCGACTGATCGCCTCGGTACAGCTTGTAGCCCGAGGTGGCGGCGGAGTTCACGGGCCACGTCAGCGTCGTCTTGTCGGTCCAGGACTCGGCCGTCCCGGAGGTGCCGCCGGGGGCCGTCTCGGCGGGCGTGGCGGGGGAGAGCGCCGCCCACCAGGTGGCCCAGCGGCTGGAGTTGCTACCGGTCGTCCCGTCGTTTGTCCCCGTCCTCGCTTTGGCGTATTCCTGAAGGACCCAGAGGCTCGTGTCGTCGGAGGGGTCCACCTGGGTCTTGCTGTAGTCCCCCCAGCGGTTGCGCGTCCCGCTGAAAGTCTTGTGGTAGTAATCCTCGCCGGCCTTGAAGATGTAGGGGGTGTTCATGACGCCCGCGGCGTCCGAACGGCCGTGCACCGTGTAGCCCGAGGCGGCGTACTGGCTAGAGGAGAACTGGGAGAAGGCCAGGATGATGTCGCCGTACTGGTTCACCGCGATGTGCGGGTAGGCGTACCACTTCCCGCCGTTGCTGGAAGTGGCCGTGGCGTCCTCCACGCGGCCCCCGTCGAGGACGTTCCCCGTTCCCGCCCCGCCGCTCGCATCGAGCTTCGTCCACTGGACGCCCGTGTGCGTCATGGCGCCGGAGGGGAGGCCCACGGTCTGCGCGTAGTAGAGCGCTCCACCCCGGACCACCGGCGTGGCGCGGATCTGGGCGTCCTGGACCTCCATGGGGCACGGGGTCGAGCCGCACGAGCTGGTGCCCGAGAGCGGGGCCGTCTGCGGCAGGATCTGGCCGCTCGGCTGGACCCACGTCAGTCCCCGGCTCTTCGTGGCGCCCACTGTGTAGGTCGGGCTGGCCGGAGGCGTCCCGGTGACCGTGTCCAGGCGGTAGGTGCCTCCGGCGCTCGAGAGGTGCGTGGGGACGTAGAGCGTGGCCTCGGTCGAGGAGTAGGTCGCCGAGGGGGACGTGCAGAAGCCGGTTCCCGTGACGAAGCTCGAGCTGAGCGTGCTCGCGCGGAGCAAGGCGTAGTCCACCACGAGCATCTTGGAATTGGTGTAGGACCCCGCCATGGTGAACATGTTGACGTTGATGGCGACCCAGTTCTTGTTGAAGCCGATTTCGGGGTAGTCGGCCCAGTACGTGTCGGTCGCGTCCACATCGACCTTGAAGAGGTACCACGAGCCCGCGGGGTCGCCCGTCACCGAGACGCCCACCTCGATGGAGGAGGCCGCCGCGGCTGCGTCGGAGAGCACGCACACGATCCACCGGTCGTTGATGGGGTCGTAGAGGGTCTTCGGGTCGAAGAACCCGCTGCCTCCCGTGGCGCCCCAGAAGGTGTCGATGGAAACCGTGCTCAGAGTGGCCCCGGTGGCTTTGTCCTGGATCCTGTAGTTGTTGTTAACGGCCACCATGACCTTGGTGAGCCCCACGGCCCCGTCGGTGTCCGGGGGGATGACGATGTACCCCGAGCCGATCTTCGCGATGTCGTCCATGCCGGCGTAGCTCGTGCCGGGGGCGGGCGATGCGGCGAGCGGGGCGACGACCCCCTCGGGCGCCCGCCACGGGTTCTCCGGAGGCACGTAGGGGGCTTCCTCCTCTTCGGTTTCGAGCGGCGGATGGACGACCTGGGGGATCAGCGGTCCGACGTAGGGCGCCCGGGCTGCCTCCCGGCGCGCCAGATCCTGGAAGTTGACGACGACGGCCGCGGAGGCGTTCGCGGGCTCCACCGGAAGCTTCGTGCCGGCCGGCGGCGGGAGCGGACGCGAGAGGGCGGCTTCCCGGCTGTCCTCCGCACGCACGGCGCCCATGGAAGAGAGGAGGAGCAG
>JBBIUU010000111.1:5656-6783 GCA_037440125.1 Acidobacteriota bacterium | reverse complement strand
TCGGGGTCCCACTTGCCGAGCGTGAGGCCGGCGACGATGCCCAGGGCCACGAGGACGGCGAGGCTCGCGAGGCCCAGGTCCTCGTGGGTGTCGAGCGCGGGGAGGTCGCGGTCGAAGGCGGAGGAGTCCTCGAGGACGGCCCGCGCCACCTGGCCGGTGATGTACGTCGGGATGACCATGGCGCCGCCGACGAGGAGGACGAGGAGGCCCGCCCGCAGCAGGTCCTTGCGCCCGCCGGCCGTGCCGTAGAGCAAGAGGACCGCGCCCGTCAGCGTGAGGGCCACGGGGAAGTGCACGAAGAGCGGGTGGAAGTATTCGAGGTTCATGAGGCCATTTCACCATAAAGGAAAGGAAAACTCACCACGGAGGCACGGAGGACACGGAGGAAGCCAAGGAGAGAAGATCTTCAGGGTTTCAAGAATATTGAACCTGAACGGCGCATTCTCCAGAGAGAGATTTGTCTTCCCTCCAGAATGCCCTTCTCCGTGCCCTCCGTGTCTCCGTGGTGAATCATTTCTTCCCCCACACGAGCATGGCGTCGCCGTAGGAGTAGAACCGGTACTCCCGCGCTATTGCCTCGCGGTAGGCGTCGAGGACGCGGCGCCGGCCGGCGAGGGCGCTCACGAGCATGATGAGCGTGGAGCCGGGCAGGTGGAAGTTGGTGAGGAGCCCGGACACCGCCCTGAATTCGAAGCCCGGCGTGATGAAGAGGTCCGTCTCGTAGCTGCCCGCCCTCAGCTTGCCGAAGCGCGCCATCTGGTCTTCGAGGGTCCGCGTGACCGTCGTGCCGACGGCCACGATCCTCCGCCCCGCCGCCAGGGCGCGGTTCACTGAGGCGGCCGTCTCGGGAGAGACCTCGTAGGGTTCGAAGTCCATCCGATGGTCCTCGACGAGGTCCGCGCTCACGGGCTTGAAGGTGCCCGGGCCCACGTCTAGCCGGATACGCGCCACCTCCACGCCGCGGTCCGTCAGCGCGTCGAACACGCGCGGGGTGAAGTGCAGGCCTGCGGTGGGCGCGGCCACGGAGCGCCCGGTCCTGGCGAAAACCGTCTGGTAACGGCGCGCGTCCTTGCCGTCGGCCTCCCTCGCGATGTAGGGCGGCAGGGGGATGTGGCCGTACCGCGAGA
>JBBIUU010000111.1:0-5556 GCA_037440125.1 Acidobacteriota bacterium | reverse complement strand
CGCTCCGGCGGCAGGTCGTACTCGAACTCCGAACGAAGCATCGCACCCCCTCGAGAGGGGAAGATTTCACCACAAAGGGGGTAAGGACACAAAGATCAAGAGAACTCACCACGGAGGCACGGAGGACACGGAGGAAGACAAAAGAGAGAATTTGAGGGTTGAGGAAGAAACCTTAAAAAGCTGGAATCGGACCTTCCTTTGACCTTACCTCTAGATATTTTCTCCGTGCTCTCCGTGTCTCCGTGGTGAGCGGTCCTGTTCTTATCTCAGGTGTTCTTTTCGCCACTCGCGGAGGAAGGCCACGGCCTGGGGGCGCTCGGTGATGACGCCGTCCACCTGACGCTCCATGAGCGCGTCGAGGGCGAGGCCCAGGTCGGGCCCCGGGCGCTGCATGCCGAGAATCTCCACCGCCTCGAGGCCCGAGACGAGCTTGGGGAGGCGCTTGAGCTCGGCGCCCTCCTGGGCCGCCACCGCGAGGACCTCCTTCGAGTAAGCCTCCAGGTCGCGGAGGTTCGCCTCCAGATCGCGGCCTCTCGCCGCGGACTTGTCGGCGTACGCGAGGGCCAGCAGGAGGTGGAGGCGGTCGCCCATGGAGTGGATGAGGCGCCGCACGGCGGTCTTGCGGGGGACCGTCTTGATCTGCGCGAGGGGCCGCAGGTGGTTCAGGCAGAGGTCCGCCACGGCCTCGGCCACGGCGTTGCTGTACTTCAGCCGTTTGAGCGCGGCGCGCGCCTTCTCGGCCGACGGCTTGGAATGGCCGTAGAAGTGCACGCGGCCCGAGGCGTCCACGGTGCGCGTGTCGGCCTTCCCCAGGTCGTGCAGGAGGGCCGAGAGCCTGAGGACCTCCATGCCCTCGGCGGAGAAGGGCTGGAGGCCGATGCGGGCGAGCCACGCGGGCTGGCCGTCGCAGGCCTCCAGGGCGAGGAGGGTGTGCTCGAGCACGTCGGCGTGGTGGTAGTCGTTCTGCTCGAGCCCCGCGAGGGCGCGGAGCTCCGGGAAGAGCACGAAGAGCACGCCGGAGGAGGCCATGAGCCTCACGGCGTGGGAGGCGCGGCCCGACTGGAGGAGGCGCTCGAGCTCCATGTGCAGGCGCTCGGGCACCACGTCCACGAGCATGTCGCGCTGGTCGCCGAGGGCCGCAGCCGTTCCGGGCTCGAGCTCGAACCCCTCGAGCTGGGCCACCATCCGATAGGCCTTCACGATGCGGGCCGGGTCCTGCTCGAAGGCCCCCGGCGAGCCCATGCGGACCAGGCGGGCCTTCAGGTCGGCGAAGCCCCCGAGCGGGTCGATGAACCTGTCGTGGTCGGGGTCGTAGGCGATGGCGTTGACGGTGAAGTCCCTGCGCCTGAGGTCGTCCTCGATGGTCCCGCCGGCGAGGCCCACCCAGTCGAGGCTGAAGCCTTCGAGCGGGATGCGGTACGTGGAGGTGGCCTCCTTCCCCAGGGAGACGACCCGGCTCCCGAAGCGCTCGGCGTACTCGGCCGCCATGTCGTAGGGGCTGACGGTGGCGAAGTCGAGGTCCTTGGGGGCCAGGCCGAGGGCCATGTCCCTGAGGGCGCCGCCCACGAGGTAGACGGGCTCCTCCCGGGCGCCGGTGCTCTCCAGGATGGGGCCGAGGAGGGGGTGCGACTGGATGGCCTGCTCGATGCGGGCTTTCATGGTGGGGGCCTCCTAGATACGAAATATAGGGACACCGGGGGGTAAAGGCGAGGGGAGGGGGGATGGAAGGCGGAATTCGGATTTCGGAATTCGGAAACAAAGGCGAAAGGGGCAAGGCGGAAGGGGGATGTGGGAAACGAGAGGAAAGCGGAGTTCGGAAGGCGGATGGCGAAAGGTACCCGTGTAGGAGCGGTCTCCTGACCGCGATTCGTTTCCCGTGCCCCGTGCCAAGGGGAAAGACCTCGGCGTCAGGAGACGCCTCCTACGGATTCAACAGGACTGTGGCCTCCCGATCACCCGATGACCTGATGACCTGATGACCTGAGAAAGCAGAGGGCCCGCGCGGGTGCGCGGGCCCTCGGGGAAAACGTGTGAGCGCGAGCCTACTCGAGGTGCTCGACGATGATGGCGCCGGGGGTGTCCTTCACGCTGACCCGGACCGTCTGGTGCTGGCCGGGCTTGACGTAGAAGGTCTCCTCCTTGAGGCCGCGCACGCCGTTGGAGTCGATGACGGCGAAACGCACGAGGTGCTGGCCGGGCTCGATGAGGAGTTCCTTGGTGGCGCGCGTCTCGGACCCCGAGAAGGCCAGCTCGTAGACGAGCTCCTGGTCCACCTTCACGCGGAACTGCCCCTGCGGCAGGTTGCCCGTAAAGATGACGCCGAGGCCGCCCTTCCTGACCTTGCCCTGGGGGTACTGGCTCTGTCCGGGAGGTGTGTTCGACCCCGCGGGTGGGTTGTAGCCGCCCTGGTTGGCCGGCGGCGGGTAGTTCCCCTGGTTGGAGGGCGGGGGGTAGTTGCCCTGGTTCGAGGGCGGGGGATAGTTGCCCTGGTTCGCAGGCGGCTGATTGCTGGAACTCGGCGGCTGCGAGCTGGGCTGGGTCGGCTGCGTGGCCGGCTGCTGTTTGGGCTGGGTGGGCTGGGTCGCCGGCGGCGGGGTCGTCTGCGCCGGAGGCTCGGTGGTGGCCGGGGGCGGCGCGGTGTCGGGAGGAGGATTCTCCGAGGGCTGCTGCTGCTGGGTCTGCTGGTTGCCCTTGGGTTTCATGAAGCTGGAGAGGTCGCATGCGGCGAGCAGCACGATGAGCGCGCCCCCGGCTAGTACGGCTAACGCTTTCTTCATGACGGTTCCCCTTCCTTTCGTCGAGTGGTCCTTCGTCGGGCCTAACGATCCTAGTATAGAACCTGCGCCGACCCTATTCCACCCAACCGTGGAGCGCCTGCAGATATTGCGCCAGCGCCCCGAACGGCGATAACTTGAGCGCAAGAGGGCACGGCATGGACCAGGAGGATCGCGGCAGGGGGGATCCGTCGGCCCCGGGCGGCGCGGGAGAGGGGACGCCGCGGGCCGGCAAGGCCCCTCTCCTCTCGGCGGGGGACCTCTGGGGCGGCCTCGCCGCCATGCTCGTGGCGCTCCCGTCCTCCATCGCCTTCGGCATCGCCACCTACACCGTCATGGGCCTGGAGCACGCGGCGGAGGGCGCCCTGGCGGGGATGCTGGGCGCCGCGGCCCTGGGCCTGGTGTCCGCCCTGGCGGGACGCTCGAAGGGGATCATCTCCGCGCCCTGCGCGCCCGCGGCGGCGGTCCTCTCCGCGAGCATCGCCGACCTCGCCGCCGGGAAGTTCGGCGCGCCCCTGACGCACGACAGGATCCTCCCGCTCCTCGCGCTGACGGCCCTCCTCGCGGCGCTCCTGCAGATCCTCTACGGGACGCTGAAGTGGGGGCGCCTCATCAAGTTCATCCCGTACCCGGTGGTGAGCGGCTACCTGAGCGCGGTCGGCATCATCATCGCCCTGGGACAGCTGCCCAAGCTCCTCGGCCTGCCCAAGGGCACGCCGCTGGGGAAGGGGCTCCTCGCGCCCGGGCTCTGGCGGTGGGAGAGCCTGGCCGTGGGCGTCGCCACCATGGTGCTGGTGTTCGTGGCGCCGAAGCTGACGGCGAAGGTCCCCGCCGCCATCGTGGGGCTCGCGGGCGGCATCGCCACCTACTTCGCGCTGGGCCTCGTCGAGCCCTCGCTCCTCGTGCTCGACGGCAACAAGCTCCTCATCGGCCGCGTGGAGCTCCCGCCCTCCTTCCTCGACTCGCTCTCGGTGCGGGCGCAGTTCTTCCTCCACATGGACCTCGCCTCGCTCTCGCTCGTCATCTACCCGGCGCTCACGCTCTCGATCCTGCTCTCCATCGACACGCTCAAGACGGCGGTGGGCCTGGACGCCGTGACGAAGAGCCGCACCGACGCGGACCGGACGCTCGTCGGCCAGGGCGCCGGGAACCTGGCCTCGGTGCTCGTGGGCGGCATGCCCGGCTCGGGCGCCATGGGACCCTCCATGGTGAACGTGACGAGCGGCGCCCAGAGCTTCCGCGCGGGGATGATCGAGGGGGTCCTCGTCCTGCTCGTACTCCTCTTCCTGAGCCCGCTCATCGCGTGGATCCCCGTGGGCTCCCTCGCGGGGATCCTCCTCGTCATCGCATGGCGGATGTTCGACAAGCAGGCCTTCCACCTCCTCAAGTACCCGGCGGGACGGGTCGACTTCCTGGTCACCGCGGCGGTGGTGGTCGTGGCGGTCGTGGACGACCTCATCACGGCCGCGGGCGTGGGGGTGGGCCTCGCCATCCTCCTCTTCATCCGCTACCTCATCAAGGGCACCGTGCTGCGCCGGAAAGCCTACCTCAACCAGTTCTCCTCCAAGACCCAGCGGGCGCACGACGAAAAGCTCATCCTGGAGCACCTCGGCGACCAGGGCGTCTTCTGCGAGCTCCAGGGGAACCTCTTCTTCGGCACCACCGACCAGCTCTTCACGCTCCTCGCCGACGACCTGAAGACGCGGACCTACATCCTGCTCGACATGCGCCACGTTCAGGCCATGGACTACACGGCCGCGCACCTCTTCGAGCAGATGAACGCCCGGCTCGAGGAGCGGGGCGGGCGCCTCCTCTTCAGCGGCATGCCCTCGGGCCTCATGAGCGAGCGGGACTTCGAGCGGTACCTGAAGGAGCTCGGCGTGGCCGGCGGGAAGCGCGGCGTCCTCATCATGGAGACCATGGACGGCGCGCTCGAGTGGATGGAGGACCGCATCATCGACGGCGCGGGCCTCAGGCGCGGGGACGACGGCCCCCTGCTCGAGATCGGGGATTTCCATCTGTTCAAGGGTTTCGACGAGGAGGCGCTCGCCAGGCTCGAGGAGTGCGCGGAGCGACGTTCCTTCGAGCGCGGGCAGAGAGTCTTCTCCCAGGGCGACCAGGACGACGAGCTCTTCCTCATCCGACGGGGGAGCGTGCGCATCCTCATCAACCTCGAGGGCGGCCTCCACCACCACCTGGCCACCATCGCGCGGGGCAACTTCTTCGGCGAGCTCGCCTTCCTGGACCGCCGCACCCGGTCCGCCGACGCCGAGGCCAAGGAGCCGACGGACATCTTCGTGCTGTCGCGCTCCCGGCTCGAGGGACGGTTCGGCGACCGCCAGGAGCTCGCGGCCCGCTTCTTCGCGCGTCTCGCCTCCGTCATCGCCGAGCGCCTGCGACAGGCCGACGCCGAGCTGCGGGTCCTTGAGGAGCGGTGAGGGCCGAGGGGAATTCGGAATTCGGAATTCGGAAAGAAATGCGAAAGGCGAAAGGCGAAAGGCGGAAGGCGGGTGCAGGCGAAAAGCGAAGAGCGGAAGGCACCCGCTCCTGTCATTCCAGGCTGAACCCCCAGCGGGCTCCTGAGCTGGAATCTCGCGTCTTCCTAGTGACCGCAAGGCGAGATCCTGAGAATGACTTCCCCTCCAAGGGGCCCTCAGGATGACAGCGGTCGGACATCTGCGCTATCTTGCTCCCGCGGAGAGATGGCCGAGCGGTCGAAGGCGGCGGTCTTGAAAACCGCTGACCCGCAAGGGTCCGGGGGTTCGAATCCCTCTCTCTCCGC
>JBBIUU010000110.1:7716-10241 GCA_037440125.1 Acidobacteriota bacterium | reverse complement strand
CTCCAGGGGGCCAGGGCCCCAGGCCCACCGGCGTCGGGACGCCGCTTTCTCCGCTACGCTTCGAAAGCGATTCGGTCTCGACCCGATGAGAGATTATCCCTTCCAGCTCGTTCCTACGCGCGGAACTCTCGTGGCGCCGCGCTGGAATCTCGCGAGGGACTATACTGTTCGTGTCCCTCCACGGAGGTTGCCATGCCCGTCATCGAATCGACGCCCGAGTTCGTCGCGAAGGCCTACGAGAAGCTCGAGAAGAACCTCGAGGTGGTGCGCAAGCGCCTCGGCAGGCCGCTGACCTACGCCGAGAAGGTCCTCCTGGGGCACCTCGACCGGCCCGACAAGGCGGAGCTCGAGCCCGGCAAGAGCTACCTCTACCTCCGGCCCGACCGCGTGGCCATGCAAGACGCCACGGCCCAGATGGCCATCCTGCAGTTCATGCAGGCCGGCCGCCCCTCGGTGGCGGTCCCCACCACGGTCCACTGCGACCACCTCATCCTGGCGCGCGTCGGCGCGGGCGCCGACATGATCGCGGCCCTCGATTCGAATCGGGAGGTCTACGAGTTCCTCGCGTCGGCCTCCGCAAAGTACGGCATCGGATTCTGGAAGCCGGGGGCGGGCATCATCCACCAGGTCGTCCTCGAGCACTACGCATTCCCGGGCGGGATGATGATCGGCACCGACAGCCACACGCCCAACGCAGGTGGCCTGGGCATGTTCGCCTCGGGCGTGGGCGGCGCCGACGCCGTGGACGTGATGGCGGGCTTCCCCTGGGAGGTGCTCTACCCCAAGCTCGTCGGCGTCCACCTCAAGGGCGAGCTGAGCGGGTGGGCCAGCCCCAAGGACGTCATCCTCAAGCTCGCCGGAATCCTCACCGTGAAGGGCGGCACCAACCGCGTGGTGGAGTACTTCGGCCCCGGCCTGCGGAGCCTCTCCTGCACGGGCAAGGCCACGATCACGAACATGGGCGCCGAGCTCGGCGCCACCACGAGCATCTTCCCCTACGACGAGCGCATGGACGCCTACCTGCGCGGCACCAAGCGAGCGCACCTCGCGGACCTCGCCCGGAGGTACCCGGACCTCCTGGAGGCGGACCACGAAGTGGCCGCGTCCCGCGAGAAGTATTTCGATCGAATCGTCGAGATCAACCTCTCCGAGCTCGAACCCTACGTCGTCGGCCCGCAGACGCCCGACCTCGCGCGGCCCCTCTCGGCCATGGCCGCGGCGGTGACGGCCGAGAACTACCCGGACACGATCACCTACGCGCTCGTGGGCTCGTGCACCAACTCCTCCTACGAGGACATGGGGCGCGCCGCGGACCTCGCGAGGCAGGCCGCCGCCGCGGGGCTCAAGACCGCCTCGCCGCTCCTCGTGACCCCCGGCAGCGAGCAGGTCCGCGCCACCATCGAGCGCGACGGGCAGATGCAGGCCCTCGAGGCCGTCGGCGCGACGGTCCTCGCCAACGCCTGCGGCCCGTGCATCGGCCAGTGGAAGCGCGAGGACGCCGCCGCGGGGCAGCCCAACAGCATCCTCTCCTCCTTCAACCGCAACTTTCCGAAGCGGAACGACGGGAGCGCCGCCACGCTCTCCTTCCTCGCCAGCCCCGAGACCGTCGTGGCCCTCGCCTTCGCGGGGCGCCTCTCCTTCAACCCCATGAAGGACATGCTCGAGCTGCCCAGCGGCCGGGCCTTCCGGTTCCAGCCGCCCGCGCCCGCCCCCGACCTGCCCGCGGGCGGCTTCGTCGAGGATACGGTGGGCTACGTGGCGCCCGCAGAGCGTCCGGAGTCGGTGGCCGTGAAGGTGGCACCCGAGAGCGAGCGCCTCCAGATCCTCTCGCCCTTCGCGCCGTGGGACGGCAAGGATTACGTGGAACTGCCCGTCCTCCTCAAGGCGAAGGGCAAGTGCACGACGGACCACATCTCCCCCGCCGGGCCCTGGCTGCGGTTCCGCGGCCACCTCGACAAGATCAGCGACAACATGTTCAACGGCGCCGCGAACGCCTTCACGGGAGAGGCGGGCAAGGGCAAGAACCTCCTCAGCGGCGAGAGCGCCAAGTCCTTCTCCGAGACGGCGAGGGACTACAAGGAGCGCGGCGTCCGGTGGGTGGTCGTGGGCGACGAGAACTACGGTGAGGGCAGCAGCCGCGAGCACGCCGCGATGTCGCCGCGCTTCCTCGGCGCCGCCGCGGTCATCGCGCGCTCCTTCGCGCGCATCCACGAGAGCAACCTCAAGAAGCAGGGCATCCTGCCCCTCACCTTCTCCGCGCCAGACGACTACGACCGCGTGGAGGAGACCGACCGCATCAGCCTCCTCGGGCTCGAGGACCTCGCGCCGGGACACCCCGTGCGCGCCATCCTCCACCACGCCGACGGCACCTCCGAGGCGCTCCAGCTCAACCAAACTCTCAATCATGAGCAGATCGAGTGGTTCAAGGCGGGGAGCGCGCTCAACGTGCTGAAGGGAAGCTAGTCCGGAGTCGGCGGTTCGCTCGAAGAACTGGCGAGCCGGGGAGCCGGGGAACCGGAGAAGGG
>JBBIUU010000110.1:0-7616 GCA_037440125.1 Acidobacteriota bacterium | reverse complement strand
CGGAGGCACGGCATCCCCTTAACCTCGGGCGCCTCCAATCCCAACGCACGCGCGAGCAGGACGAGGGGGTGCACGACGCCCATCCCCAGCTTGGCCTCGTCCTGGGTCTTGCACGAGCCGCAGGGCGTGACGACGAGGTCGGGAGAGGCCTTTCGGATGCGCGCGACGAGGGGCGCGGCGATGGCGTCGGAGAGCGCCGCGCGCCTCGACTCCACGCCGTAGCTCCCCGCAAGGCCGCAGCACTCCTCGGTCACGTCCACCACCTCCACGCCGGGGATCCTCCTCAGGAGCGCCACCTCGTCGTGGTGGCTGCCGAGGACGGCGCCGTGGCAGGGCGTCTGGTAGACCACGCGCGCCTCCACGCGAAGGAGCTCCTGGGAGCCGCCCTCCAGGGCCTGTCGGAGGAACGTGAAGAGCGGCGTGCACGCCGCCGCGATCTCCTCCGCGCCCGCGCCGGGGAAGAAGGCGGGATGCTCCCGCTGGAGGGCGAGGAGGCACGAGGGCGCGGAGGCGACGACGCGGAAACCCTCGCGGACGTAGGGAAGGAGCGCGCGGCGGTTGAAGTCCACGTCGGGCGCCGCCGCGTCGGCGAGGCCGCGGGCGAACTTGCTGACCCCGCAGCACGCCTGAGGCGGCACGACCACCTCCACGCCGAGCGCCTGGAGGACGGAGACGGCGAGCCTGGCTTCCCCGTCCGGGTTGTAGGTGTTTCCGAAGCATCCGTAGAAGTAGACCGCCTTTCCCGCGCCCGCCCCGTCGAACCGGTAGAGGCGCGCGGGATCGAAGGCGAACTCCGGAGCCAGGGCGGGCGCCCGGAGGTCGCTCCGGATGCCGAAAACCGCCGAGGAGAGGGCCCTGGCCCCAGCCGTGCTCCCCGCCCTCAGGAGCAACCGCCCGCCCGTCGCTCCCGTGCGGTACCCCAGGGTCGGGATCCCTCCGAGGAACGCGTCGCGCGCCCTCGCGAGGCGGGGCGTGAAGGCCCCCCTGAAAGCCGCAGCGAGCGGCGCGATGTCTACGGCCGTCGGGCAGTGGATGGCGCACATGGAGCACCCCAGGCACGACTCGAAGATCTCGCGCACTTCGGGCCGCCGCGCCACGTCCATGGAAATCTCGCCGGCGAGCATGGCCTGCAGAAGGTGCCCGCGGCCGCGGCTCGAGAGGAGGTCGTGGTCGCTCGCCTGCGCCGTCGGACAGAAGTCGCGGCACGTGCCACACCCGTGGCAGCGCTCCGCCTCGAGGGCCCAGGCCTCCTCGGCCAGGCGAGGGGGGACCTCGGCCCGGCGGTACGAGGGGCTGAAGCGCAGGCCGGTGTCGATGGGCTCGGGATGCTCGGGCGAGATGATTCCGGGGTTGAGGATCTCTCGCGGGTCGAGGGCCAGCTTGATTTCTCGGAAGAGGTCGACGAGGTCGCCGTAGACAAGGGGCAGGTAAGGCGTGCGGAGACGCCCGTCACCGTGCTCGCCCGAGAGCGTGCCGCCAAGCTCCGCCAGGAGCTGGGATTGCTCCTTCGCGATGCGGGGCATCTCGGCGAAGTGCTCAGGGTCCCGGAGGTCCATGAAGGGGTTCACGTGGAAGTGGCCGTCGCCGGCGTGGCCGAAGATGACGGTATCGATGCCCCGCGAGTGGAGGATCTCCGTCACGCCGGCGAGGTACCGCGGGATGGCCTCGAGGGGCACGGCGCCGTCCTCGATGAATCGGACCGACTTGAGGCGCCCGCGCCCCTTGTTGAGGAGGGGGCTCGCGGCCTTCCGGAAGGACCAGATGGCGCTTCGCTCCGCGGGCGTCGCCGCGCGGCGCAGGCTCACCGGGCCTGCCGTCGCGGCCGCGGCGAGGAGGGCGTCCATGGCGGCCTCGGCCTCTTCTCGGGTCTCTCCGTCGCTCTCCACGAGCAGGATCGCGTGGACGGCGTCCTCAACGGGGAGCGGGAACGTCCCCAGGCCCTTGCGAATGATCTCGAGGAAGGTGTCGTCCAGGATCTCGCACGCCGACGGCCCCAGGGGCATGAGGTCGAGGACCGCCCGCCCCGCGGAGGCCACGTCGCCGAACCCCAGCATCGTGAGGCTCTGGTGACCGGGCAGGGGCAGCAGGTTGATCGTGGCGCGGTGGAACACGGCGAGCGTGCCCTCCGAGCCCACGAAAAGCGGCACGAGATCCACGCGCCCCTGGTCCTGGCCAAGGCACGCCCTGAGGTTGTAGCCGGAGGAGTTGGCGCGGGACCTGGGCCAGCGCTCGAGGATGCGGTGCCTGTTGTCTGCGATGAGGCGCGCGGCCTCCTGGAGCGCCCGCGACGGGTATTCGCCGGGGAGCCGGAATCCGCTCTCGAGGCGCACCTCCGTGCCGTCGGCCAGAAACATGTCCAGCCCGAGCACGTGGTTCACCGTGGGGCCGTACTTCACGGAGCGGGCCCCCTTGGCGTTGTTGGCGAGCATGCCGCCCAGGGTGCAGAAATCCTGGCTCGACGGGTCGGGGGAGAACCGAAGGCCGCGGGGGGCGAGGGCGCGGTTGAGGTCGGCGAGCACGACGCCGGGTTCCACCACGGCGCGCCGCCGGTCCGGGTCCACCTCGATCACCCGGTTCATCCACCGCGAGACGTCGGCCACCATGCCCGTCCCCACGGTCTGGCCCGCGAGGCCACTTCCCCCACCCCTCATGGTCAGCGGGACATGCCCCTCGGCGCACCGTCCGATGGCCCACGCCAGGTCCTCCAGAGCACGCGGGTAGCAGACGCCGCTGGGCTCGCGCCTGTAGATGCACGCGGCCCGCGAGTACACCGCCCGGTGGGCGGGATCTTCGGTGTAGGTTCCCCGAGGTGGACGCGCTCCGGGCATGGGCTCTCCAGGGTGGGCACAACGCCCTCCGGCGCCCCATTATTTAGAGGTCGCCCCGGCGGCGCAAGGCGCGGATGGGAACCGGGGCGCGAGGGCCCGGTCTCACCCTCCGATGGACGGTCGCCGAATCCACTGGCCACGGAGTCTGAACGATGAAATGGGTTAAGACACCCACCTCCCTGGAAGCCTTGAAACCTCTTGCGCAAATCGCCGGGTTGTGTTCTGATTATCCACTTGGCGGTGGCGCAAGAAGCTCCTCATTCCCGCCGCCCAGGGGAGACCAAGTCGGTGAGATACGGTCGCTTCAGTCCGGCGGCCGATATGGGAAGAGGCAGCTTCCAGTGCGTCGATGCCGTGCGACCCATCCCCTCACATGGCGTTCCGACCGGGGGATCACGGTCCGCCTCCACGGGAAGCGAAGGTTAGCAGGTTCCATCCCCTAGAGGGGTCCATCTTGGAGGCCAATGCGATGCGTTCGGGCCAAAACAAAGGGCGGATTGGTGCACTGGGAGCCGGCTGGCTGATCGCCGCCCTGCTCCTGCTGGTCCTGGCCACCGGCTGCTCGTCGCTGAACGAGCACGTGAACATGAAGGACGGGGCCAAGGCTTACAAGGCCGGGAAGTTCGCCGAAGCGGCGACCTTCTACAAGACGGCTCTCCAGTTCAATCCCAACAACGCCGAGAACTGGAAGAACCTCGCCTACTGCTACTGGCAGCAGATCGAGCCGGGCTCCAACCAAGCCAAGGACGTGGAGGCCACGACCAACGCCCTGAACGCCTTCCAGAAGTACCTCAAGATCGTGGGCAAGGACGACCAGATCCAGGACTACATCATCAACCTCTACGTGAACCAGAACCGCCTGGACGAGGGTGTGAAATTCTACGAGGAGGCCCTCAAGGCCGAGCCGTCGGACCCTCGCCTCCTCCAGACCCTCTCGCTCATGTACGCGAAGAAGGGCGACTTCCACAAGTCGCTCGAGTACTCCGAGAAGAAGGCCGCCCTCACGCCCACCGATCCCTCCGGCTACCTGTACATCGGTGCGCTGTGCTGGAACCGGTCCTACAACAAGCAGGACCCCGACGAGGAGCGCGCCAAGATCGTGGACCGGGGCATGACCGCCCTCCAGACGGCCCTGCGGCTCGACCCGAACAACTTCAACGGCCACCTGTTCGTGAACCTGCTCTACCGCCAGAAGGCCGACTTGGCGAAGAACGCCGCCCTCAACGAGAAGGACCGCCGCAAGGCGAAGGAGCTCCAGACCCAGGCGGACGACTACCTCAAGCAGGCGGACGCCGAGAAGGACAAAGCCCTAGCGATCCGGAAAGCCCAACAGCAGGCCCAGGCCTCGCAGCCCTCCGCGCCGGCCTCTGGCGCGACCAAGTGACGGGGTGCAAAGATGTTTGAAGACTCTCTCGTCGAGACGATAAAAACCAAGCCATCCAAGACCAAGATCTGGTCGTTGCCGATCGCGATCATCCTCCACGTCGTCCTCATCACGACGCTGGTGGTCTACAACATCTACGCGGTCGAGCAGCTGGAGGCGCCTCCGATCATCGTGTCCTTCTTCACGGCGGCTCCGCCCCCGCCCCCGCCCCCGCCCCCGCCGCCCCCGAAGGTCGCGGCGGCTCCCAAGGTGGCGGCGCCCGCCCCCATGGACCCGAACAAGCTCGTGGCGCCGACGGTCATCCCCGACAAGATCGTCTCTCAAAACAATGCCAGCGCAGGCGGCGGTGAGGGCGGCGTCGAAGGCGGCGTCGAAGGCGGCGTCGAGGGCGGCGTGCTCGGCGGCGTGCTCGGCGGCGGCGGCACCGGCACGGGCGAAAAGAAGATCCTCCCCATGGGCTCCATCCGCGCGCCCAAGCTGATCAACCAGGTGAACCCGACGTACCCGCCCGCGGCCCAGGCGATGGGTCTCTCCGGCAGGGTCGTGATCGAGATCATCATCAACGAGCGCGGCGACGTGGAGAACGCTCGCATCCTCCAGTCCGCCAACGTGATCTTCAACGACGCGGCCCTCGCCGCCGTCAGGAAGTGGAAGTACTCCTCGCCCACCACGGAGGCCGGCCAGGCCGTCTCCGTTTACTGGATCGTTACCATTAACTTTAGCGCGACGCATTAGAAGTGGTCTTGAACCGTTCAGAAAGGAGTTGAGCAATGGATCTATCCATCCAGGGACTTTGGGGCTCTATGGGTCTTCTGGCCAAGGGCGTTACCGTCATCCTCTTGGTCATGTCGCTGCTTTCGATTTGGGTCTTCATCGACCGGTTCATGCTCTTCAGGTCGGCGAAGAAGCAGTCCCTCCTGTTCGTGACGAAGGTGGGCAACCTCCTGAAGCAGAACAGGCTCGACGACTGCATCAACCTGGCCAAGCAGTATAAGAACGGCCACCTGCCCAAGGTGTTCTCCGCTGCGCTGCTCGAGTTCAAGGCGGACACCTCCGCTGGCGAGGGCGGCTACAACGTGATCGAGGCTGCCAAGCGAGCCATCGAGCGCGCCACCGCGAAGACCAACTCTGACATGAAGAAGGGCCTCAGCACGCTGGCAACCATCGGCGCCACGGCCCCCTTCGTGGGCCTCTTCGGCACCGTCGTCGGCATCATCAACGCGTTCAAGGGCATGGCCACGACCGGATCCGGCGGCATCGGCGCCGTGGCCGGCGGTATCGCCGAAGCCCTCGTCACGACGGCTTTCGGCCTCTTCGTGGCCATCCCGGCGGTCTGGTTCTACAACTACTTCCAGAACAAGACCGACCTGCTGGACATCGAGATGGCGAACGCCTCCTCCGAACTCGTGGACCACTTCATCAAGACCACGGGCATCGAAGAGAAGTAGCGACCGGAGGTCCACATGGGAATGAACGTGGGTAAGGGCGGTGGCGGACTCACCAGCGACATCAACGTCACACCCTTCTGTGACGTCTGCCTGGTGCTGCTGATCATCTTCATGGTGGTCACTCCGCTGCTGCAGAAAGGCGTCCCGGTCCAGCTTCCGACCGTGCGAAACCCCGAGATTCAGGACGAGAAGGAATCCAACATCTACATCACCGTGCAGCTCAACCCCGACGGGACCAAGACCTACTTCGGCGACAAGTGGGTGCCCATGGATGTGCTGCGCGAGAACCTGCAGGAAGCCTACCAGCGCAACCCCGGCAAGGCCATCTACATCAAGGGCGACAAGCGCGTGGACTTCGTGGAGGTCAAGAACGTCCTCCGCCAGATCCAGTCGGTGGGCTTCAAGAACGTGGGCCTCGTGGCCCAGCACGTGGACGAGAAGGGCAACGTCGTGGCGGGCAACGCCGCCGGCGCCATCTCGCTCAAGAAGTAGGCAAGGAGGCCTGTCATGGGTATGAATGTTGGCAGCGGCGGCGGGCCCAAGTCGGACATCAACATCACGCCCCTGGTGGACGTGCTGCTCGTGCTGCTGATCATCTTCATGGTCATCACGCCGATCCTCCAGAAGGGCTTCACCACCCAAGTGCCCCAGAAGGCGGAGGCCGTGAGCAACGCGCCCAGCACGGCCATCGTTCTCCAGATCTCGAAGGACGGCTCCATGGCCATCAACCGTCAGCCCGTCACCCTCCAGGATCTCGGCGAGAAGCTCGGCGCCATCTACGCGACGCGCGCCGACAAGATCCTCTTCGTCGACGCCGACGACAAGTCGGCCTACGAGAACGTCGTCAAGGCCCTCGATATCGCACGCGGCCCGGGTAAGGTCGAGACCATCGGTTTCGTGCTCAACTGATCCCGTGCCACCGAGCCCCGCGGCTCGGGCCACATCTGATGGTCGCAGAGAAGGAGGGCCCCGCCGGGTCCTCCTTCTTTCTTTCCTCCTCGGGCCGCTGCCCATCCCCTCCCCTGCCGCCGTCCGGCGGCCCCACCCCTAGGCCTTGCGCTCCCGAGGCGTTTCCGCTAGAATGCCGCCCGGCAGTGTTGGCACTGCACTCAGAGACGTCTCACAGAGTTACGCGTTGAAGGGGCCACCCGGGGGGGAGGCGGGCGGAGACAGTTTCGGCAAGAGGTGATGCGGAGGAGGAACGATGGAAAGGGTGACGATGGTGCGGTTCAGAGCTGTGGCGAAATGGTTCCTCAAGGGCTTGGTGGCGTTGCTGCTCCCCCTGGCGTTCGCGGCCCCCACCTTCGCGGGTGGTGAGGCCGACCTCAACATCCCCCCGCTCGAGGGGAGCTTTCTGGGGATGACGGGGCACAACCTCCTGCTCATCGGCCTCCTCGTGTGCCTCGGCGGCATGGCCTTCGGCCTGATCCAGTACTCCCAGATCCGCCGCCTCCCGGTGCACAAGTCGATGGCGGAGATCTCCGAGCTGATCTACGAGACCTGCAAGACCTACCTCTTCACCCAGATCAAGTTCATCGCCGTCCTCTGGGCTTTCATCGCGATCATCATCGTGGCCTACTTCAAGTACCTCGCGGCCAGCCCCATGAGCTGGGGGCAGGTCCTCGTGGTCCTCTTCTTCTCCGTCGTGGGCATCCTCGGGTCCGTCACGGTGGCGTGGTTCGGCATCCGGATCAACACCTTCGCGAACTCCCGCACGGCCTTCGCCAGCCTCGGCGGCAAGCCCTTCCCCACCATGGCCATCCCGCTCAAGGCGGGCATGTCCATCGGCATGCTCCTGATCTCCGTCGAACTCGTCCTGATGCTCGCCATCCTCCTCTTCATCCCGGGCGAGGCGGCGGGCCCCTGCTTCATCGGGTTCGCCATCGGCGAGTCCCTCGGCGCCGCGGCCCTGCGCATCGCGGGCGGCATCTTCACCAAGATCGCCGACATCGGCTC
>JBBIUU010000109.1:0-10402 GCA_037440125.1 Acidobacteriota bacterium | reverse complement strand
CGCGCGATGGCCGTCTCCACCTCCTTCGCCACGGCCGCCATGAGGTCGTAGAGCTCGTCGATGACGATGACGATGTAGGGGTAGGGCTTCTTGAGGCCGAACTCCTCGGCAGAGCTGGGCGTCAGGCTGCGGACCCAGGCGTTGTACTGGTCGATGGAGCGCACCTTGGCGGAGGCGAGCTCCTTGTACCGGTTGGTCATCTCGGTCACCGCCCAGTTGAGCGCGTTGGCCGCCTTCTTGACGTCCGTCACCACGGGCACGAGGAGGTGCGGGATGCCCTCATAGACCTTCAGCTCCACCTGCTTGGGGTCCACCATGATGAACTTCACCTCGTCCGGCGTGGAGCGGAAGAGGATGGAGTGGATGAGCGCGTTGATCCCCACGCTCTTGCCCGAGCCGGTGGTGCCCGCCACGAGCAAGTGCGGCATCTGGTCGAGGGTCGTGACGTAGGGCTCGCCGTCCACCGTCTTGCCGAGGGCCAGGGGCAGCTTGCCGTGAGTGTCCTGGTAAGCGAGAGACTCGATGAGCTCCCGGAAAGAGATGATCTCCCGCTGCTCGTTGGGCACCTCGATGCCGATGTGGGACTTGCCGCTGACGCGATCCACGCGGATGTGGTCCGCCTTCAGGGCGAGCGCGAGGTCCTCCTGGAGGCCGGTGACGCGCGTGTACTTCACGCCGGGCGCGGGCTTGAACTCGAAGATCGTGACCACGGGGCCCGGGTGGACCTCCACCACCTCGCCGGCGATCTCGAACTCGAGGAGGCGTTCCTCGATGAGGCGGGCCTTCTGGCGGAGCGCGGCCTCGTTGACGGGCGGCCGCGTGCGCGCCGGGTCGAGGAGGTTGCTCGGCGGCAGGCGGAACTTCCCCACGGGCGCGGGATCGAGCGGCAGCGCCGGCGCGACCGGGCTGCGCTCCGTCACCTTCACGGGCTTGTCGAGGGTCTTCTCACGCTCCTCGATCTTCTTCAAACGTTCGCGTTGGCGCTCGATGATTTGCGCCTTGGCCTCCTCCCGGTCCTCGTCCTGGCGCTTGCGCTCCTTCTGGATCTTGCGGCCCTCCCACCACCGCCCGATGGGCGCCGTCATGCGCTCCGCCAGGGCGAGGAAGGAGAAGCGCCAGAAGAGCATGAGCGTGAGGACCACCCAGATGGGGAGGAAGACCGCCGCGCCCCAGAACCCCATGACGCGCTCGATGAGCTCGCCGAGCACGATCCCCGCGAGCCCGCCGAGCGCCAAAGGGGCGTCCTCGCCCCAGAGCGTGACGTTGGGGCTCCCGAAGGCGAACTGGAGCACCGTGGCCTGGCTCAGGAAGACCGAGACCCAGAGCACCCAGCGGCCGGGCCTCAGGAGGTTGGCGCGCGTCAGGATGAGGAGGGCCAAGCGTCCCATGAGGAGGGGCACCCACACCGCCACGAGCCCGAGCGTGTGGACGAGGAGGTAGGCCCAGTAGGCGCCCAGGATGCCGATCCAGTTCTTGGGCGCGATGGACACGGTCCCGAAGGAGAGGGCACCGGGATCGTAGGGGTGATAGGAGACGAGCGAGAGCGTCGTGAGCAGGGTGAGCGTGAAGGCGAGGATGGCGGCGATCTCGCGGGCGAGCGACAGGGGTTCGGGCGCCTCGGGCAGGACATGCGGCTCCCCGCCCTCCCTCACCGCAACGTCCTCCCGCCCTCGCCTCGCCATGGCGCCTCCAACGTTTGAGCATAGCGCGGACGGGCCGTGGGGTAAAGATGGAGCTGGAGGGGCGGAGAGCTGGGGAGCTGGGGCGAGAACGAGCCAGAGAGTCGGTGAAGAAGAGGAGCCAGGTGAGAGAAGGCGACGGAGAGCAGTGGAACCGATGAGCGTGCTAATGGATGTTGTAGGAGGCCTCTCCTGAGGCCGATCCTCCCCTTTGTCATGGGGCTGCCCCCGCGGTGGATGGGATCGCGGTCTGGAGACCGCTCCTACAGGATGGCCTTCCTGCGAGCGCCTTATTCCTTTCGCCTTCCGACTTTCGCCTTCCGCCTCTTTCCCTTGTTTCCGAATTCCGAACTCAGAATTTTCTTTTCCCCTGCTACACTACGCCGCGGAGGTTCCCTTCGATGCGCCTGCCCAGCCCCTTCTCGATCCTGAAGCTCGGCGTCGGCCCGAGCTCCTCGCACACGCTCGGCCCTTGCCTGGCGGCCCTCGACTTCCGGCGCATGCTGCAGGAGAGCGGCCTCCCCGCGGGGCGCCTCCAGGTCCGGCTCATGGGCAGCCTCGCCCTCACGGGCAAGGGCCACCTCACGGACCTCGCGGTCACGGCGGGCCTCGCGGGGTTCGACCCCGAGACGGAGGACCGCGACACGGTCCGCTCGGTGTATCGGGAGGTCGCCCGCGAGGGCCGCGTCGCCATCGGCGCGCATCTTTTCCCCTTCCATCCCGATCGGGACATCCTCTTCGACACCGCCGCGAAGGACCTTCCCCATCCCAACACCATGACCGTTTCCCTCCTCGATGCGTCAGGAGCCCCCGTAGTGGAGACCACCTACCGCTCCGTCGGCGGCGGACGGGTTCTCGGCGGAGGGTTTCCCGAACCCACCGACGGGGCCGGCGACAAACTCTCCATGGATGCCATCGTGGCGCTCTGCCTCCACGACGGCATCGACCTCCCGACCTTCGCCCTCCGCGGCCTCTGCGACGGCGGCGTGAGCGAGCCGGAAGCCTTCGACCGGCTCCACGCGCTCTGGACCGCCATGGGCGACGCCATCGACAGGGGCCTGAGCACGGAGGGCCTCCTTCCCGGCCCTCTCATGCTCGAGCGCCGCGCCGGCGAGCTCTACCACGACTGCCAGGCGGGGATCCGGCACTACGGCCTCCTCTCTCGCGACCTGACGCTCCCGGCGCTTTACGCCATGGCGGTGGCGGAGGAGAACGCCTCGGGCGGGCGCGTGGTGACGGCCCCCACGTGCGGCTCCGCGGGCGTCGTCCCCGCGGTCCTCACCATGCTCAAAGAGCGCTTCCGCCTACCCGAACGCAAGCTTCACGAGGCGCTCTTGGCGGCGTCGGTGGTGGGCGGCGTGGTGGTGGAGAACGCGAGCATCGCCGGGGCCGAGGTGGGCTGTCAGGGCGAGGTGGGCGTGGCCAGCGCCATGGCCGCCGCGGCGGCCGTCCACTGCCTCGACGGCTCCGTACCCCAAGCGGAGGCCGCGGCGGAGACGGCCCTCGAACATCACCTCGGCCTCACGTGCGATCCTGTGGCCGGGCTCGTCCAGATCCCCTGCATCGAGCGCAACGCCGTGGGGGCGGTGACGGCGCTCAACGCGGCGAACCTCGCGCTCCTCGGTTCGGGCAAGCACGCCATCAGCTTCGACGCCGCGGTGAAGGCCATGAAGCAGGTGGGCGCCGACATGAGCTGCAAGTACAAGGAAACCGCCCAGGGCGGCCTCGCCGCGCTCGTGCCGGAAAGAGGCGTGAGGCGGTAGAACCCCAGGGAGCAGTGTTTGGTGCCATGCCACGTGCCGCCGACGGCTGGCAGCTGACAGGCTCCGCTGTCGGAGCGCTCGCCTGAGCGCGATCCCTATCCCGCGCTGGGAGCGTGATGGAAAGGCATCGGCGTCAGGAGACGCCTCCCACAAGTCCCGCTCCGCATTTCGATGACCTGATCACCCGATCACCCGATCACCTGAGCTTGCAGTGCACCCTGAGCTCGCACACCTCGCACACCGTGTCGACGCGCCTCCCGAGACACTGCCTCGAGATGCCCATGTGGGCGAGGGCGAAGTCGTAGCGTGTGGGATCCTCCGGGCAGAAGGCCCGCAGGCTCTCGGTGAGCTCGAGCGCGAAGGCTCGGTCGGCGGTCTTGCGCCCCGCGAGGCCCAGCGCGCGGGCGATGCGCGCCACGTGGGTGTCCACGGGCATGCGCAGATCGCGGGGGGTCACACAGGTCCACAGCCCGAGGTCGAGCCCGTCGTCGGGCCTCACGACCCAACGGAGAAACATCCACCACCGCTTGCACGCGGAGCCGTCCGAGGGCAGGGGCATGAGGTGCAGGAGGCCGGGCGACGGCCGGCCGGCCTTCCGCCGGAGGACCCGGACGAAAGCCTCGAGACGCTCCTCGGCGTCGCCCTCCACCGACGCGAACGCGGCCTCCAGGGTGCCGTACTCCCCCAGGACCGCCCCGAGCGCTCTCAAGAACCGCTCGATCTCGGGCCCCTTCTGGAAACGGTACGGGCCGAGACCCTCCGGCACCCTGTTTTGGGCGAGGGCTCGCGCGGGCGAGGGGCCCAGCTTCCCGAGGAGGCCTTCCACGTAATCGCCGATGGCCTTCACGTTGCCGTAGGCGAAGAGGGCGGCCACGAGCGCCGCCGCCTCCGTATCCCGGGGGTCGTCGTAGCGTCGCGGGAAGCGGACGGGGTCGAAATCGAGATGGCCCGGGCCGAAGCGCCGGGCCATCTCGTCGAGCTTTGCCCCCAGCGGGGGTTTCTTACGCAAACCGGTTCATCAGGAAGTTGATGAGGTCGAGGGCGAACTGCTCCATGTAGGCGTTGAAGGTCTTCACTTTGCGGCCGAGCAGGTTGTACCCGATGAGGGCGGGGATGGCGGCGAAGAGGCCCGCGGCGGTGGTGATGAGGGCCTCGGAGATGCCCGGGGCGACGCTGGCCAGGGTGGCGCTGCCCGTGGCGCCGATGGCGCGGAAGGCCTCCATGATGCCCCAGACCGTGCCAAAGAGGCCGACGAAGGGGGTCACGGCGGCCGTGGTTGCCAAAAAGGCAAGGCCCGACTCGAGCATCATGGACTGGTCGCGCATGACGCGCTGGAGGGTCCGCTCGAGGTTCTCGGTGTGCCGCATCTGGGGGCGGAACTCGGTGCCCGGGGGCGGCACGCCGCCCGCGGGGAGCTGGTCCTTCACCTGGTCGTGGAGCTCCCGGTAGGTCTCCATGAACATCTCGCGCAGCGGCGAGTCCTTCGCGTTCTTCGAGATGACGAGCATGTCGGTGACCCGCTGGGACTTGCGCAGGGCCTCGTAGAACTCGCGCGACCGCTGGCGGAGGCGCTTGTAGCTCAGCACCCGGTCGATCATGATGCTCCAGGAGATGAGCGAGAAGATGAGCAGGATGATGAGGACCGATTTGGCCACCACGCCGGAGTTGGCCAGAAGGTCGGCCACGGTGGTCGCCGCGGCGAGGGCATAGAGCATTCACACCTCCACAAGCTGATGATTATACGCCGTTACGGGTTCCAGCGGTCAAGGAAAGCCCCCCACCCCGAAGCAAGGAACGTTCCAGCCGTTCCTTGAAGACCCCCGCGGCCGCGGATATACTTTTTTTTGAGGACAGGAGACTCCATGGCCAGAGCGTCGCACTTTCTGAGCGGACCCCGCATCGAACCCAAGCCCCTGAAGAAGGGCACCGGCGTGCCCCAGCTCGTGGACGAGGCCTTCCTCGCCTACAACGCGGGCCGCCTCCACGACGCCTGCCACCTCTTCACGAAAAAGATGCTCAAGTCCGACGTGACGGTGGGCATGAGCCTCACGGGCGCGCTGACGCCGGCGGGCGTCGGGCGCTCCTGCATCGTGCCCCTCATCGAGGCAGGCTTCGTGGACTGGATCATCTCCACAGGCGCCAACCTCTACCACGACGCCCACTACGCCCTCGACCTGAGCCTCCACCGCGGCTCGCCCTTCCTCGACGACACTCGCCTCCGCGCCGAAGGCGTGGTGCGCATCTACGACATCCTCTTCGACTACAAGGTGCTCCTGCACACCGACGCGTTCTTCCGCCGCATCCTGGAGGCGCCCGAGTTCCAGCGGGAGATGTCCACGGCCGAATTCCACTTCCTCATCGGCCGGTTCCTGGCCGAGAGGGAGAGGGCCCTGGGCCTCAAGGTCCCGTGCGTCCTGACGGCGGCCTATCAGGCAGGCGTGCCCATCTTCACGAGCTCGCCGGGCGACTCGAGCATCGGCATGAACGTGGCGGCCATGGCCCTGCGCGACTCGGCCTTCCGCTTCGACGTGAGCGCCGACGTGAACCAGACCGCGGCCATCGTCTGGGACGCCAAGCGGCGCGGCGGGAAGTCGGCGGTCCTCATCGTGGGCGGCGGCTCGCCGAAAAACTTCATGCTCCAGACCGAGCCGCAGATCCAGGAGGTGCTGGGCCTGCCCGAGAAGGGCCACGACTATTTCCTCCAGATGACCGACGCCCGGCCCGACACGGGCGGGCTCAGCGGCGCCACGCCCGCCGAAGCCGTCTCCTGGGGCAAGGTGGACCCGAGCCAGCTCCCCGACACGGTGGTGGTCTACACCGACAGCACCATCGCCCTGCCCATCCTCACGGCCTACGCCCTCGGCAAGGTGAGGCCGCGGAAGCGCAAGGGCCTCTACCACAAGCTGCCGGCCCTCCACGGCGAGCTGAAGAAGACCTACCTCGCCCGGGTGGCCGCGGAAGCCAAGGGGAGGAAGAAATAGCAGATGGCGAATGGCGGATGGCTGATGGCGAATGTTGAAGAAAGGACCTGCGCTGACCCTGCGCTGGTTCTCCCCATTCGACATTCGACATTCCACATTCCACATTTCTCCCCATTCCCCCCATGATCACCCTCGCCCTCTTCCTCATCCTCGTGCTCGTGATGGTGCTCCCCTTCACGTTCCACGCCGTGGAGAGAAACATCGAGATCTTCCTCTTCCTCATGGGCGTGGCGGCGGCGGCGGTGGCGGGCGTCATGGACCGCCACCTCCTCGTGGAGGCCCTCGAGCACCCGCTGCCCATCACGGCGGCGGTGCTCGTCATGGGGTTCGTGTTCAAGTTCACGCGCCGCCACATCGCCGTGGGCGTGGAGTGGCTCCTGAAGCGCGTGCCCACGCACCTCTTCGTCTTCGCGCTCATCCTCGCCCTGGGCCTACTCTCGAGCGTCATCACGGTCATCATCGCCTCCCTCGTCCTCGTGGAGGTCATCTCCCTCCTGAAGCTCGAGCGGAAGGCCGAGGTGCGCATCGTCATCCTCGCCTGCTTCGCGCTGGGCCTGGGCGCGGCCCTGACGCCCATCGGAGAACCCCTGGCCACGCTCGCCGTGGCCAAGCTCGCGGGGGAGCCCTACCGCGCCGGTTTCTGGTTCCTCCTCAAACTCCTGGGCTGGTGGGTCGTGCCGGGGGTGTTCCTCTTCGCGCTCCTCAGCCTGCCCTTCCATAGCCGCCGGGCGGGCGAAGGGGAGGCCTCGCTCGACGAGGCCCCCGAGGAGGTGCTGCAGGACGAGAGCGTCCGCGACGTCATCGTCCGCGCCGTCAAGGTGTTCCTCTTCGTGATGGCGCTCGTATTCCTGGGCGAGGGGTTCAAGTCCGTCGTCGAGGAGTACATCCTCGAGATGCCCGCCCTGGCGCTTTACTGGATCAACATCCTCAGCGCCGTCCTGGACAACGCGACGCTCACCGCCGCCGAGATCAGCCCCAGGATGGAGCCGGGCCAGATCCGGGACATCCTCCTGGGCTTGCTCCTGGCGGGCGGCCTCCTCATCCCCGGCAACATCCCCAACATCATCGCCGCCAGCAAGCTCAAGATCGGCTCCAAGGAGTGGGCCCTCTTCGCCCTCCCCGTCGGCCTCGGCGCCATGGCCCTCACCTTCCTTCTCCTGCTCCTGCTTCCCCACTAGCTCTCCGGCTCTCCGGCTCCCCGGATCTCCGGCTCTATCTCTTCGGGATGAACCGTGCTAGCTTTTGAGTTTAGGGACTCCTCCACCGCCCGGCCGCCCGTCGGCCGGGTCCGCAGGGCGACCTGCCGTGGAGAAGCCTGGGCGTCCGCGTCAGGGGGCGGCCGCGGGAGAGCGCCGGAGGGCCATGTCAGAGACGGTCAGGATCCTCCTCGCCGACGAAGATCCCGCCTACGGCCTCCTCGTCGAGGCGGCGTTGCGGCCCCTGTTCCCCGACCTCGAAATCCACTCCGTACCCACCGAGCAGGCCTTCCAGGACGCCCTCGAGGAGGGCGTAGGCTCCCTGCTCATCGCCGAGTGCCGGCTGTCGTGGTCGTCGGGCCCGGCGCTCCTGGCCCGTGTGCGGGCCGCGTCACCGAACCTCCCCGTCCTCTTCATCACCGCCGCCGCCAACGAGCGTGAGGCGGTGGAGGCCCTCGGCGTGGGCCTCGACACCTACGTCCTCAAGACCGCCGGCTTCGACCTCCGCCTCCAGGTGGCCGTCCAGACCGCCATGAGGCGCGCCGACACGCAGCGGCGCGTCACCCGCACCGAGCGGCGCCTGGGGAACCTCCTCACGCGCCTGAACGTGGGCGTCTTCCGCTCCTCCGCCTCGGGCAGGATCCTCGAGGCCAACCCGGCGTTCCTCGCGCTCCTTGGATTCGCCACCCTCGAAGAGGCCCAGACCTGGGGCATGGACAAGCTCTACGTCCGCCCCGGCGAGCGCCCCCAGCTCCTCCAGCGCATGAAGGACCACGGCACCCTCAAGGAGGCGGAGGTCCAATTCCGCCGCATGGACGGGCAGGTCCTCTGGGTCCAGCTCACCAAGACGCTCAGCTCCTCCGTCGACGGCGAGGTGGTCTTCGACGGTCTCCTCGAGGACATCACCGAGCGCCGCCGCGCCGCGGATGCCCTGAGGGAGAGCGAGGAGCGTTTCGCCCTCGCGGCCACGGGCACGAGCGACGGCGTGTGGGACTGGAACGTGGAGACGGGAGAGGTCTTCTACTCGGGGCGCTTCAAGGCCATGCTCGGCCTGGAGCCGACCGAGATGGAACCGGACCTCGAGGCCTGGCTGGGACGGGTGGTGGACGATGACCGGAACCGCCTCGGCGACGCCCTCCACCGCCACGCCGGGGGCGAGGGCGGCGAACTGGACATCGAGTACCGCGTCCGCCACAAGGACGGCTCGGTCCTCTGGATGCAGTGCCGCGGGGGCGCCGTGCTCGGGACGGACGGGCGCGCGGTGCGCGTCACGGGGGCCCAGCGGGACATCACGGACCGGAAGGAGGGCGAGGAACTCCTCCGTCACGACACGCTCTACGACGGCCTCACGGGCCTCCCCAATCGCACGCAGTTCATGGAGCGCCTCAGGACCGCCACGGATCAGGCCACTCTCGGCGGCGGGGGTTACGCCTTCGCGCTCCTCCTCCTCGACGTGGACCGCTTCCAGTTCGTGAACGACAGCCTGAGCCACGTCATCGGCGACCAGCTCCTCATCGCCATCGCCCACCGCCTCAAGACGAGCCTGCGCCCGGGCGACACGCTCGCGCGCCTCGGCGGCGACGAGTTCGCCATCCTCCTCCACGAGGTGAAGACCACGCAGGACGCGGCCCGCATCGCGGAGCGCGTGAACCAGGACCTGGAGAAGCCCTTCGACCTCTGCGGCCACGAGATCTTCGCCACCGCGAGCATGGGCATCGCCCTGAGCACGGTGAACGCCGAGTCGCCCGAGGTCATGCTGCGGGACGCGGACACGGCCATGCACCGCGCGAAGGCCAAGGGCCGGGGCCTGCACGAGGTCTTCCAGGCCTCCATGCACGCCCGCGCGGTGGAGCTCCTCAAGCTCGAGGGCGACCTGCGCCGCGCCATCGAGCGCGGCGAGTTCAGGATCCACTACCAGCCCATCGTCGCGCTGGAGAACTGGAAGATCGCGGGCTTCGAGGCGCTCCTGCGCTGGCAGCACCCGGACCGCGGCCTCGTGCTCCCCGAGGAGTTCATCCCGCTGGCCGAGGAATCGGGCCTCATCGTCCCCATCGCCCGGTGGGTCCTCCTCGAGGCGTGCAAGCAGACGAGGCAGTGGCAGGCGACCTACCCGAGCCGGCCGCCCATCTCGGTGAGCGTGAACCTCTCGAGCCGGAACCTGGCCCAGCCGGACCTCATCGAGCAGGTGGACAAAGCGCTGGTGGACTCCGGCCTGAGCGGCGCGAGCCTGGGCCTGGAGATCACCGAGAGCGCCCTCATCGAGAACACCCAGCAGGCCCTCGCCGTCCTCGCCAACCTGCGGGCGCTCAACATCCGGCTCCACATCGACGACTTCGGCACGGGGTACTCGTCCCTGAGCTACCTCCACCAGTTCCCCATCGACACGCTCAAGATCGACCGGTCCTTCACCTCGCGCATGCCCGACGACGGGCAGAACGCCGAGATCGTGCGGACCATCATGGCCCTGGCCAAGAACCTCGGTCTGGGCGTCATCGCCGAGGGCGTGGAGACGCGCGAGCAGGCCGAGTCGCTCCGGGAGCTCAACTGCGAACTCGCCCAGGGCTTCTTCTTCCACCCGCCCCTCGACCCGGGGCAGGTCACGAGCCTACTCCGAACCCGCACCCGCACCCCCTTCGTCTGAGGCGCCGCGGGGCCCCGCGCACCTTGGAAGTTCGGCCCAAACCGTGTATAATGAATGGTCTGGTCGGGGCGTAGCGCAGCCTGGTAGCGCACTTGGTTCGGGACCAAGGGGTCGTAGGTTCAAATCCTATCGCCCCGACCAC
>JBBIUU010000108.1:8554-10463 GCA_037440125.1 Acidobacteriota bacterium | reverse complement strand
GCCGATGACGTCCTTCGTGTCGGCAGGGTTCACGTTGGCGAAGGTCTTGCCCGTCTTGCTCGCGACCCACTCGCCGTTGATATAGTTTTTATAGACCGGTGGTTTCTTAGCCATGCGTTGCCTCCAAGTGACCTGCTGGAAAGGGGTTCCCCCGAAAACCAAGTTCACAGTCTAACAGCGGAACTCTTTGGCGTCAAAGGGATTTAGGGGCGCTCGGGGGGGACTGCGGGGTTTGGCGCAGGGGCTTCGAAGGGGCCCGATGGGGGCGTAGGCAGGGCGCGTAGACGAGAGCCTGTAGGAGGCGTCGCCTGACGCCGATCTCTTTCCTGCCTGCACGCCGCTGGGGGGAAAAGGATCGCGGTCTGGAGACCGCTCCTACGCGTTCAGGAACCGCACCGCCTCCCGGATGACCTCGTCCATGACGGCGCCCGCGGGGGACTGCCAGGCGCGGTCCACGAGGCCCGTGAGCGGCGTCCGGTCGGGGTTCACCTCCCACACCTGCGCGCCCGCGTCGGCGGCGATCATGGCGAGGCTCGCCGCGGGCTGGACGACGGCGCTCGTGCCCACCACCAGGAATAGCGCGCACGCTTGCGCGGCGTCCACGGCGGCGGCGAAGACGTCGTGGGGTAGGACTTCGCCGAACCAGACGATGGCGGGCCGCTGGACGCCGCCGCATTCGCTGCAGCGCGGCGGGAGCTGTGGCAGGGGGACGGTGCGGTCCTCCACCTCGACGCCGCAGTCCACACAGCGCACGCGCCAGAGGCTCCCGTGGAGCTCGAGGACGTTCCGGCTCCCGGCGAGGCGGTGAAGGCCGTCCACGTTCTGCGTCGCGAGCGTGAACCGGCCCTCCAGCCGCCGCTCCAGCTCGGCGAGGCCCAGGTGGCCACGGTTGGGGGAGCACGTGGCGCCCTGGACGCGCCGGGCCTCGTAGAAGCGCCAGACCGTCATGGGGTCCCGCGCCCATGCGCTGGGGTGCGCCACCTCCTCGACGCGGTGGCCCTCCCAGAGCCCGCCGGCGCCACGGAAGGTGGCGATGCCGCTTTCCGCGGAGATCCCCGCCCCGGTGAGGACCGCGACGGACCCCGATCTAGGCGTCACGCCACGCCTCCTCGATCGCCGCCTGACGGATCGGTCCCACCCTCATCACTCGAGGCTCCGGCCCCGATGCGTCCACGACGGTGGAGGCCACGCCGCCCGGCGCGTGGCCGCCGTCCACCACGAGGAGGTTGGCGGCGTGGGCAAACATCCGCGCGACCTCGGCGGAGTCGAGGCACTCGGGCTCGCCCGAGGGGTTCGCGCTCGTCACCGCAAGGGGCTCCCCGGCGGCGCGGAGCAACGCCCCGACGATGGGATGGTCGGGGACGCGCAGGGCGATGAGGCGGGAGCCCGGCGCAAACCAGCGGGGGCAGCGCGCGGGTCGCCCGAGGAGGAGCGTGAGGGGTCCGGGCCAGAACCTCTCCGCGAGACGCCGTGCGGGCGCTGAGAGCGTGAAGCCCCACGCCAGCGCGCGCTCGACCGAATCGGTCTGGAGCGGCAGGGCCTTCTCGGCAGCGCGGCCCTTGAGGGCGAAGATCCCGTCCACCGCCTCGGGGCGGAGGAGGGATGCCAGCCCGTAGACCGTCTCCGTGGGCAGCGCCACCACGAGGCCGCGCCCGAGGTGGGCCAGGGCCTCGTCGAGCCAGCGGGGATCGGCGGTGGCGATCAGGCGCATGGAAACCACCCTGAATGCGGAATTCGAAATTCGGAATTCGGAAACGGGACAAACCGAGCGTGGCGACGACCGAACGACAAGCCTGGCACCGACCTCTTCGTCCCAATCTCCTTTCCGAACTTCGCTTTCCGATTTCCGAATTTTCTTCGAGGGTTACCTTCGAAGAGCCGCGTCCTGCTCGAGGACCTTCTCCTTCAT
>JBBIUU010000108.1:0-8454 GCA_037440125.1 Acidobacteriota bacterium | reverse complement strand
TCTTCGAGGGTTACCTTCGAAGAGCCGCGTCCTGCTCGAGGACCTTCTCCTTCATCTTGGCCCGCGACGCTCTAAGCTTGCCGCGGAGCTCGGGGCGCGAGAGGGAGAGAATCTGCGCGGCGAGGTGGCCCGCGTTGGCGGCGCCGTTGATGGCGACGGTGGCCACCGGCATGCCGGGGGGCATCATCACCGTGGAGAGGAGCGCGTCCTGCCCGTTGAGGGGGCCCGAGGCCACGGGCACGCCGATGACGGGCAGGGTGGTCTGGGCGGCGCACGCGCCGGCGAGGTGGGCCGCCATCCCGGCGGCGGCGATGACCACCTCCACGCCGCGCTCCTCGGCGCCGCGGACGAAGGCGGCGGTGTCCTCGGGCGTCCGGTGGGCCGAGAGGACGCGCTGTTCGAAGGGGATGCCGAACTGCTTGAGCACGTCGGCGCAAGGTTCGAGCACGGGGGCGTCGTTGGCACTGCCCATGAGGATGGCGACCAGCGGGGTCTCTTCGGACATGGCAGAACCCTCCACAAGACAACAGTGTATCAGTGTCTCAGCGCCAGGCAACGGGACGCCGTCCTTGACACCGTCCGCGCCGTGTGGGATGAACAGGCCTCGGAGGGGACGGTGCACGACCACGGCGACTGCAGAGAGCTCTTCGACCTCCTCTCGCCCTTCCTCGACGGCGAGCTCGCCGGGCCGCCGTGCGACGAGATCGCGCGGCACATGGCGGACTGCCCGCCCTGCAGGCGTTACATCGACTCGCTCAAAGCCACGCGCGAGGCCCTGCACCGCATGGGGGGAAACGATCCGATCCCGGCCGGCGAGGCGGACGAGCTGCTCGCGGAGTGCATGAGGACGGTGCGGGCGAAGCTGGCCGGGAAGGCCTCCCCGTGAGCCTCGAGCCTCCCGGCGAACCGGTCCGGACCCCGGACCCCTCGCCCA
The DNA here is from genome assembly GCA_037440125.1 of Acidobacteriota bacterium. Taxonomy (GTDB): domain Bacteria; phylum Acidobacteriota; class UBA4820; order UBA4820; family DSQY01; genus JAKAJA01. The sequence goes on along the minus strand of JBBIUU010000108.1, from coordinate 7,520 downwards.
TAAGGCCCTGGGAGGGCATGGTCCTCGTGGGGTGCAGCGCCGTCCTCTTCACCGCGGCCGCGCCCTTCGCCCATCTCTTGGGGCTTCCGGGCCGCTACCTCCTCCTCCCCGCCGCCGTCTTCCTCCTCCCCTCGCTGCTCTGGGCGTGGTTCCGGGGCGTCCTGCGGCCCTCCTTCGCCGCACCGCGCCTCGAGGGGCGCGCCGTGGCGCTCGCCACCGCCCTCGTCCTGGGGGGCTCGCTCGCGGCGCTCGGAATCGCGGGCCTCACGGCGCGCATGCCCATGGCGCCCCACGAGGACGAGTCCACGAGGGCGCTGCTCCTCTCGGTGGGGCCGGGCTGGCGGTTCCTCTACTTCGCCCTGGCCCCCGCGCTCTTCGAGGAGTCCCTCTTCCGCGGCGCGCTCCTGTGCAGCCTCCGGTCGTGGGGCATCGGCCCGGCGACCTTCGTCTCGGCGGTGACCTTCGCTGCGGTCCACGCGTCGCTCTACAAGTTCATCCCCGTGGCCCTGCTCGGTTGGGTGCTCGGCCAGGCGGTGATACGCACGGGGAACTTCTGGGTGGCCGTGGCGGGGCACGCGGTGCACAACGGCGGCGTGCTGTGGGCCATGGGGCACCCCTCGGCCGGCACCGAGATGCCCTCGGCGACGCTCTTCGCGGTGGCCCTCGGGGGATTGCTGATCGTGACGGCGACGCTGGTGAGAGGCTTCGGATCTTACTTCAGGCGAGGATCGGAATGACCGTCTCCTCCCGGCCGCCCCTCAGGTAGCGCCGGGCCACGCGGCTGCGGATCCCCGTCATGATCTCGTAGGGGATGGTGCCGGCCCAGCGGGCCCAATCCCAGGGCGAGAGGCGCTCCGTGCCGCCCTCCCCCCAGAGCACGACCTCCTGCCCCGCCTCCGCGCCGCCGCAGGGTTCCAGGTCCAGAGCCGCGAGGTCCATGCTCACGCGGCCGAGAAAGGCGCAGCGCGCACCCTTCACGAGCGCGTGGCCGCCGGGGGAGAGGATCCGCGGGAGCCCATCCCCGTACCCGATGGGGAGAATCCCGACGCGCTGCCTCGCCGAGGTGCGGTAGGTGGCGCTGTAGCCCACGGGGGTATTCGGAGGCAGATCCTTCACCTGCGCCACCACCGTGCGGAGGGAGAGGGCAAGCCTCAGGCCGGGCTCGGGCAGGGCCTCCGACGGGCGCATCCCGTAGAGGGAGAGGCCCGGCCGGCAGAGGGAGAGGTGCGTCCTGGGATGGGCGAGGACGGCCGCGGAGTTGGAGAGGTGGACCCACCCGGGCTCCACACCCGCGCGGTTGAGGGTCTCGAGGACGCGGAGGAACCGCGCGAGCTGCTCCTCGGTCTGGGGGGAACCGGGATTGTCCGCGCTCGCCAGGTTGGAAAAGAGACCGGTGATGCGCACGTGGGGCGCCGCGGCGAGCGCCGCGAGGAGCGCGGGGACCTCCTCCTCCCTGAGCCCCAGCCGGCCCATGCCCGAATCCACTTTCAGGTGAGCCTCGACGACCTTGCCGGCGCGGCTTGCGGCCTCCTCGAGGCCGGAGAGGAAGCGGAAGGAGTAGATGGCCGGAGTGATGCCCAGCTCCGTGAGCCACCCGCATTGAGAGGGGTCCGCCGGGCCGAGGAGGAGGATGGGGGCGCCGATGCCCGCGCGCCTCAGTTGGGCGCCCTCCTCCACGAGAGCCACGCCGAGCCAGCGGACGACGCCCGTGTCTAGGAGCGTCCGCGCCACGGGCGGGGCGCCCATGCCGTAGGCGTTGGACTTGACCACGGCGAGGAGGGGACGGTCTCCCGCCTGGCGGGAGAGGACCGACGCGTTGTGGGCGATGGCGTCCAGGTCCACCGTGAGCACGGTGGACCGCGAGGGACCGGGCTGGCCGGCCTCAACCATAGGTCTCGACCTCCAAGCCGGAGGCCGCGTTGACGAACCGCGCCTGGGACCGCAGGAACGTCAGGTTCACCTCGCCCGTGGGGCCGTTGCGCTGCTTGGCGATGATGAGCTTGGTGCGCGCCCCGGAGTCCGGGTCGTTGGGGTCGTAGCCCGTATTGCGGTTGAGGAAGAGGACGAGGTCCGCGTCCTGCTCGATGGAGCCCGAGTCCCGCAGGTCCGACAGGAGGGGCTCCTTGTTCTCGCCGCGCTTCTCGGGGGCGCGGGAGAGCTGGGAGAGCGCCACCACGGGGACGCCGCGCTCCTTGGCGAGGGCTTTGAGGCCGCGGGAGATGGCGGAGACCTCCTGGTTCCGGTTCTCGGAGCGGCCCACGCCGCGCATGAGCTGCATGTAGTCGATGAGGACCATGTCGAGGGCCCGGTTCACCTGGAGGCGCCGGAGCTTCGCGCCCAGGTCCAGGACCGTCTGGACGGGGCTGTCGTCGATGAAGATGGGGTAGGTGGAGAGCTCGTCGATCTTGAGCGCCACCTCGGTCTGCTGGGATTTGGGCACGGTGCCCGTGCGGAGGCGCTTGAGGTCCACGCCGCTCGCCATGCTCAGCAGGCGGAAGAAGATCTGCTCGGCGCTCATCTCCAGGCTGAAGAGCGCCACGGACTTGCCCTCCTTGGCCACGTTGAGCGCCATGCTCAGGGCGAAGGCGGTCTTCCCCACGGAGGGGCGGGCGGCGAGGATGATGAGGTCGCTCTTCTGGAGCCCCGAGGTCATGTCGTCGAAGTCGGTGAAGTGGGTGGGGATCCCCGTGACGTGCTGGCCGCGCTGGGTCAGCTCGCCGAGGAGGCGCTCCATCTCGGGCGCCAGGACATCCATGCCCTTGAGGGTCGACCGGATGCTCCTGTCCCCCACCTGGAGGATGGCGTTCTCCGCCTCGTGGAGGACCTCCTCGGGCTCCTTGGTGGAGGTGTAGGCCTCGCTGATGATGCCGCTGGCGCTCTGGATGAGCTGCCTGAGGACCGACCGGTCCCTCACGATCTTGGCGTAGTGGGCCGCGGTGGTCATCCGAGGGACCCCGGTGACGAGGTCGCTGATGGTCTCGGCGCCGCCCACGGCCTCGAGTTCCCCCTTGCCGTGGAGCCACTCGGTGGCGCTCACCAGGTCGGCGGGCCGGCCCTCCAGGCGCATGGCCTGGATGGCCCGGAAGATGCGCTGGTGGACGGGGAGGGCGAAGTCCTCGGGACCGATGAACTCGAGGACCTCCTCGAAAAGCTGATTCTGGAGAAGGATGGCGCCGAGCAGGGCCCGCTCGGCCTCGAGGTTGGCGGGCATGCCCTGCCGCTGGAGGACCTCCTCGACGCGCTTGACGGGTCCTGTCTCTCGGCCTGAGGGCCGCTCGGCCATGGGATGCTCCAGGGGGCCGGCCGCCCGGTCGGGGCGTTCCGGCTCAGCAACGGTACCATCAACTCATGGGGCTGACAAGGCGCCGGGAACCCGCCGGAAAGGCTCCCGCGGGAGACCTCACCGGGCCCCGCTCGGCCCCGTCCCGGGGTGGCTTGCATTGGCCCCCGGGCCTGATACAATACGTCGGTGAGGGTATCACTAGGGAAACGAGGCGGTAGGGCTCTCTGGGCACTTGACTTTCGCCCTTCCGTTAGATATGTTAACGTAGAGCATTAAGTTTGGAGGCCTTAACACGCTTTGAGAAGGGGAATCCACAGTGTTCTTCGGAAAAAGCAAAAACCTGCTGGGCCTGGACATCGGATCCTCAGCCATCAAGCTGGTGGAACTGAAAGATCTGGGCAAGGGGAAGGGCTACCAACTTAAGGCTTTCGGTATGGAACCCCTCCCGGCGGAGGCCATCGTGGGTGGGACCATCATGGACTCGGGCGCCGTCATCGACGCCGTCCATGCCCTCCTGCGGGACAACAACGTCAAGAACCTCAACGTGGCCACCTCCGTGGACGGCAACTCGGTCATCATCAAAAGGATCTCGATGGTGGCCATGAGCGAGGCGGAACTCGCCGAGGCCATCCAATGGGAGGCGGGCCAGTACATCCCGTTCGACATCGAGGAGGTCAAGATCGACCACCAGGTCCTCGAGACGGACCCCACGACGGGGAACATCTCCGTGCTCCTGGTGGCCGTGAAGCGAGACCTCATCGGGGAGTACACCAGCCTCCTGGGCCAGGCCGGCCTCAGCGCCCAGGCCCTGGACGTGGACGTCTTCTCCGTCCAGAACGCCTACGAGATCAACTACCCCATCAACGGCAACGAGGTGACGGCCCTGGTCAACATCGGGTCGAGCACCACCAACATCTGCGTGCTCAAGGGCAGCAGCCCCCTGTTCTGGCGCGACATCCAGGCGGGCGGCCACAACTACACGGACACGCTCCAGCGCGAGATGAACCTCTCCTTCCAGCAGGCCGAGGCGGCCAAGAAGGGCGAGACCGTCGAGGGCGTCCGGCCCGAGCAGGTCGTGCCCATCCTGAACGCCGTCACCGAGGAGTTTGGGGCCGAACTGAAGAAGACCCTCGACTTCTTCCGCGTGACGACCAACGAGAACCAGATCCACAAGATCATCCTCTCGGGCGGCGGCACCCAGGTCCCCAACATGGACCGGTACCTCAGCCAGTTCTTCGGCGTCCCCGTCGAGATCATGAACCCCTTCCAGAACATAGTGGTGGACGAGCGGGAGTTCCCTCTGGACACCATCCATCGGCTGGCCCCGCATTTCGCCGTCGCCGTGGGCCTTGCCCTACGAAAGATGGGGGAATAGATGATCCGAATCAATCTGCTCACCGAAGGGCGGGGTGCGAAGAAGGCGGGCGGAGCTCCAGGTGCCCGGCCCGTGGCAGCGGGCGGGGCCGAAGGCGGGCCGCCCTGGCCGATCTACATCGCGATCCTCACGCTGTTCGTCCTGGCGGTGGTGGCCTACGGCGCCTGGCTCCTGATGAAGAACCACGCCCTCGCCGCGCAGATCGCCGAGCAGCAGATCGAGCTCAAAAAGTACGAGGGCGCCCGCGAGAAGGTGGCCGAGCTCGAGAAGAAGAAGATCGAGTACACCGCCAAGCTCGACCAGATCAAGCAGCTCAAGGACCAGCAGAGCGTCCCCGTGAAGCTCATGAACCGCCTGGTCGAGGTCCTGCCCGAGGGTGCCTGGTACGTCTCCATGAAGCAGCAGGGGCAGGGCATCAGCATCAACGGAATGGCCAAGAGCATCAAGACCATCTCCACGCTCTACGACAACGTCGTCGCGACGAACGAGTTCGGCGACGTGGCCCTGGGCAACGTGGTCCAGCAGACGGGCTCGGAGGAGCTCTACTCCTACCAGATCGCCTTCAATTACTACCCCGGCGGGTTTAAGCCCAAGCCGGCGGAGCCGGCCCCCGCGGCGGCCCCCGCGGCCAGGCCCAGGCCCAAGAAAACCTCGGATTCGGCGGAGTAGGAGGGGGCCATGGAACAGTTCGCCAAGCTACCCCGCTGGGGCCAGTTCGTCGCCATCCTTTTCGTCGGCGGCCTGATCTGCACGGCCGCGTGGTTCTACCCGCTCTCCGACTGGAAGCAGACCATGGAGGCGCGCATCGTCCAGAGCGCCGAGCTCGACGCCCAGATCCGCCAGGGCAAGGAAGCGCAGCGCCGCGTGGACGAGCTCAACCGCCAGATCGACCTCATCCGTCGCGACCTCGACGTCCTCAAGTCCATCATCCCGGTGGACCCCGAGACGGGCAAGCTGCTGAGGGTCTTCCAGACCTATGCCCGCGACCAGAACCTGAACATCGCATCCATCAGCCCCTCGGCCATCGTCCCGAAGGAGCTCTACAGCGAGCAGGCCTACAAGATGACGGTGGGCGGCGGCTACCACGACGTGGCGCTCTTCTTCGACAAGATCGCCCACATGCGGCGCATCGTGAACGTGACGGGCCTCGAGATGGGCTCCGCCACGGGCAAGGGGCAGACCGTCTCCGCGAGCTTCAACGCCATGGTGTACATGCAGAACCCCGCGGCCTTCCAGGCGCTGGAGAAGAAGTCATGAGACGACTTTGGTTGCTGTGCCTCGTCGGCGCGCTGCTCGCGGCGTGGAGCGTCGGGCTGGCCGCCCAGAACCCCGCGAGGACGCTCCAGCGGGTGGACACGAAGCTAGCGCCCGCCACGGGCGGCCAGGCGCCGGCCTCCGCGCCTGCGGAGTCCGGCCCCATGATGGCCGCTCCCGCGCCGACCGTCGCGGCCCCCTCGGGCCCCGCCCCGGAGGACAACCTGCTGATGGAGGGGGAGACCCTCTACCGGCACCAGTCGGAGCGGGACCCCTTCACGCCCCTGATTCGCACGGGCGCGGGACAGGGCCAGGAGGTCAAGGTCCGGCCCGGCACGACGGGGATCTCGCGCTTCACGGTCGAGGCGTGCATCCTCGAGGCGGTCCTGCGGACCCCCTCGGGCACCGTGGCCTGGTTCCAGGGCCCGGACAACAAACCCTACAAGGTTAGCGTCGGCGAGCGCTTCGCGGACGGCGTCGTGCTCGACATCTCTTACGACTCCGGAGAGGTCACGGTCCAGCAGGAGCTGAACGACCCCACCGCCATCAAGCCTTTCCGTAACCTGGTTCTTAGAATCCGGAACGTAGAAGGGGAGGGACAATGAGCAAGCGAACTGCCCTTTGGACGGCGGTTATCGGGTGCCTCGTCGCGAGCACCGTTCTGGCGGCTGATGCATCGCCCAGCGCCCTGAACGTGCTGAGGGACCTGACGAGCCAACCCCAGAGCGGGGCCATGGTCGTCGGCGTGACCGGGACGTACCCGATCCTCGACTACACCTACTACGACTACGACCCCGAGACCTTCGTGGTGGACATGGCCGACGTGGACGTGTCCCAGCTCCCGAAGTCGCTGGCCGTGAACGCCGGCGGCGTGGGGACCGTGAAGGTCGAGCCCATCAGCCAGGGCAAGGGCCGGGCGCTCGCCAAACTCGAGATCCACAAGGCCTACCTGGCCAAGTGCATCGTCTCCACCGAGGGGAACGTGCTCCAGGTCAAGGTCGTGGGCGGCGGTGACGCCCCTTCGCCCAAGGCCCCCGAGACGTCCCAGGTGCAGCCGGCGCCCTCCGCTCCGACGGCCTCCGCGGCCCCGGCGAAGGCGCAGCCCGCCCCCGCGGCCCCCAAGGCGACCGAGACCGCTCAGGCCAAGAAGCTGCTGGGCGTCGAAGTGGCCGAGGACGGCGCGTCGGTGAGCCTGAAGCTGGACGGCGCCGCGGCGTGCAAGTACTTCACCATGAAGGACCCCGACCGCGTCGTCGTGGACCTCCCCGGCATCGCCCGGGGCACGGTCCCGGGCGAAACGCCCGGAGCCGGCGACATCGCCAGGGTCCGCGTGAGCCTCTTCCAGGCCTCGCCCGTGGTGACGCGCGTGGTCCTGGACATGAAGACCACGGCGCCCAAGGTCGCGGTGGACCCGAGCGGGTCCGGCATCACGGTGGTGCTCGGCCAGGGCTCCGCCGACATGGCCAAGAAGCAGGCCCCGCCCCCGCCGCCGCAGGTCCCCGCCCAGGCGCCCGCCGAGCAGGCCCAGGCGCCGCCCGCGCCGGAGGCTCCTGCTCCCGCCGAGGTGGCCCAGGCTCAGGCCCCCGCGCCCCCCCCGGCTCCCGAGCC
>JBBIUU010000107.1:6127-10495 GCA_037440125.1 Acidobacteriota bacterium | reverse complement strand
CTACGTCGTCCGCGAGGTGATCGAGTCGGGCCCGTGTGCGGGATCGCGGGCTTCCGGCTAGACGCCCCGGTCGACGCCGCCGCTCTGGCCGCCATGACGGCCACCTTGCGCCACCGCGGCCCCGACGGCATGGGCTACTTCGCCGAGGGATCCGTGGGCCTCGGGCACCGCCGCCTCTCCATCCTGGACCTCTCCACGGGCTCCCAGCCCCAGACCAACGAGGACGGCTCGGTGGTCGTGGTCTTCAACGGGGAGATCTACAACCACCAGGTCCTGCGCGACGAACTCGAGGCGAAGGGCCATGTCTTCGCCACCCGCTCGGACACGGAGGTCCTCGTCCACCTCTACGAGCAGGAGGGGGACGCCTTCCCCGCGCGGCTCAACGGCATCTTCGCCTTCGCGCTCTACGACCGGAAGCGCCGGCGTCTCCTCCTCGTGCGCGACCCGCTCGGCGTGAAGCCGCTCTACTACGCCGAGGTGCCCGGCGGGCTCCTCTTCGGGTCCGAGCTCAAGGCCCTCGCCGCCCACCCCGCCTGCCCGACCGCCATCGACATGGGCGCGCTCCGGGCCTACCTGACCTGCGAGTACGTTCCCGCGCCGCTCACTATCCTCGAGGGCGTCCGCAAGCTCCTCCCCGGCCATATGCTCGTCTCAACCGGAAGGCATGCGGAACTGAAGCGCTACTGGAGCATGCCCCACCCGGTCGCCGTCCCGCCGACGAGGGCCGAGGCCGCGGAGGCCCTCCGGGAGGCGATCCTCGCCAGCGTGCGGGGCCAGCTCATGTCGGACGTGCCCCTCGGCGTGTTCCTCAGCGGCGGCGTGGACTCGACCACCGTGGCCGCCGCCATGAAGGCCGGGGGCGGCCGCGTGGAGAGCTTCTCCATCGGCTTCGAGGACCCCAGCTTCGACGAGAGCGCCTACGCCCGAGCCGCGGCGCGCCACCTGGGGTGTGACCACCACGAGCACGCCTTCTCGGAGGCCGAGCTCCTCGCCGAGGTCCCTCGGGTCCTCGGCCACCTGGACGAGCCCTTCGCCGATCCCAGCATCTTCCCCACCGCCCTCCTGAGCCGGTTCACGCGCGAGCGCGTCACCGTGGCCCTGGGCGGCGACGGGGGCGACGAGCTCTTCGCCGGGTACCCCACCTACTGGGTCCACGCCGGCTATGGCCGCTACTCGGCGGTCCCCCGCTGGCTGCGCCGCGCCGCCCTGGCCGCGGCGGACGCCGCGCTGCCGGTCTCGCACGCGAACCTGACCTTCCCCTACAAGCTGCGCAAGTTCCGGGACGGGGCCGAACACGCCATGCCCGAGCGCCACCACCTTTGGCTGGGGGCGTGGACCCCCGAGCGCCTCGCCGCGCTCATGCCCGGCGCACCGCCGGCGCCCACCGCGCCGTGGGACTGGATCCCCCCGCCGCCCTCGCCCGACGCGGTGACCTCGGCGCAGTGGCTCGACGTGCACACGTACCTGCTCGAGGACATCCTCGCCAAGGTGGACCGGGCGAGCATGATGGCCTCCCTGGAGGCGCGCGTGCCCCTGCTCGACCCGGGGATCCTGGCCTTCGCGTTCTCCCTCCCCGTGCCCTGGCGCCTCGAGGGCCGGCGCGGCAAGGTCCTCCTCAAAGAGGCCTTCGCCCGGGACCTCCCGCCCGGCTTCTTCGACCGGCCCAAGAAGGGGTTCGGCATCCCCGTGGCGGCGTGGCTCTGCGGCCCCCTGAGGCCCTTCGCCGAGGAACTGCTCTCCGACGGCGTCCTGGGCCGCGTGCCCTTCTTCGACGCGGAAGCGCCGCGGCGCATGTGGCGCGAGCACCTCGCGCGGAGGGCGGACCACCGCAAGCCGCTGTGGGCGGTCCTCTGCTTCCTTCACTGGTTCGCCCGGGAGGAGAGAAGAATATGAACAACATCTCACCCCCGTCCCGGGTAGCATTTAAGTCGACCCTCCTCTTGCGGGCTCACCCAGTGGCCTGGATTCTCCTCGTAGCTGTCGGCCTGTTCGCGCTGTTGCCCTTCCGGTACAGCACTAGGGCACTCTTCTCCGAGTGGGCCTTCGCAATACTTCCTGTAACCGCAGCCCAACTCGCGGCTGTCGCGATGCTCGCGCTGGGTGGGGTGGTGCTGCGAGCTTTACGGGAGGACGGGCCAGCACCCTTCCGGCGGCGCCTAGGCATGGCCTTGGCAGAGTCGCCGCTCGGCCGCCCGAAATTAGGGGAAGATACAGCCTGGTTCTTGCTCGCGCTCTCGGTGACCCTAACTGCGCACTTCTTCGTTAAGATTTCGATTCACGCGATCAATTCTCGGCTCTTCGATGTTACCCTCGCCACTTACGATCGTGCTCTCTCACTTGGAGGAAATCCCGCCGTCTTCCTTTCCTCGCTTTGCGCATCGCATCCCTGGGTCCTTCATTCGATGGATGTCCTCTATACTCCCATCTATTTTGGGGTCTACCTGACCCTGGTCCCGGTTCTCGCCCTCCTGTTGCCCCGCCGGACTCAGCGTCTGACTTTCGCAATCGCCTACCTGTTGATCTGGATCCTCGGCGCCCTTCTCTACTTGGCTTTCCCGTCTTGGGGCCCCGTGTTCACCGAGCACCGAGCATTCCTTTCGGCCCTCAGCCATATGCCCCTCACATCCGCGGTTCAGAACGAATTGGCGATGGAACTCGATGGGCTTCTCTCCAATCCTTACGGCCCCAGACCCACGCGTTATGGCGGTGTTGCAGCGTTTCCAAGCCTTCACCTGGCCGTTGTGACGGTCTTCGCCTGGTGCATCAGGCCCTTGGGACGGTTGGCTTCTGTGGTCGCCTTGATGCTGGTGCTAGGAATGACCGTCGGTAGCCTCATCACCGGCTACCACTACCTTTCAGATGGCCTCGCGGGGGTTATCCTAGGCGTCGGGTGCTGCCTCCTGGGCCGCCGGTGGGCCGAGGCTTTCGTGTTGGGAAATGAAGAGTTGGCCGTAGCGGGAGTTTCACCTGGGGCCGCACCGTCATGAGGCGGGATTCCTGGCTCCACCTTCCGCCGCCAACGGGGCCGAGACGGGTCGAGAAGGCACTCTTGGTGTTGTCCCTCCTCGCGGCGTTCCTCGCGTGCTTCAAGCCACTCTCGGATCCCGATACCTACTGGCACCTCGCGCTGGGGCGCGAGATCTGGCAGGACCACGCCCTCGTGCGCAAGGAGGTGTTCTCCTTCACCGATGCCGGGACGCCTTGGGAGGACACGGAGTGGCTCTTCCACGCCGCCGCCTACCCCCTCTGGAAGGCGACCGGAGACATGGGCCTCCGCCTGGCCACCGCGCTCCTCGGCGCCCTGGGCGTGGCCCTGGCCTACCGCCCCATGCGCCTCCTGGGCGGGGATGCCTCCTCCATGGCAGTTTTCCTCGTGCCCACCTTGTGGGCCTACGCCTCGAGGATCCGCTTCCGCCCCGACGTGATCTCCGCGCTCCTGGCGGCGGTGCTGTGCGAGCTCCTGGTGCGATGGTACCGCCGGCCCGACGGCGCGGGCCCCGAGCGCTGGGCCATCCCGCTCCTCTTCCTCCTGTGGGTCCAGGTCCACGGCGCGTGGACCTACGGCGTGGTGCTCCTGGCGGCCTTCGGAGCGGGCCGCCTCCTGGACGCCTGGCGCGCGCACGACCTGACCCCCGCGCTCTGGCGGAACCTGCTCGGCACCACGGCGGCGAGCGTGGCGGTCCTCTTCATAAACCCCTACGGCTGGCGGCTGCCCCTCTTCCCCCTGCGCGCCTTCGCGAGCTTCCGGGACCCGGACTTCCTCCGCATCGCGGAGTGGTCCCGTACGCCCTTCACGGGCATGTACGGCGCCTTCTCGGCGGCGCTCCTCGCGACCCTGGCCGGGGTCTTCCTTCTGCGCCGGAGGTTCACGTGGTCCGAGGCGCTCCCCGCGGCGGCGCAGGTCGTCCTCGGCCTCTACTGGGTCCGCTACGCCGCCTACGCCGTCGTCGCCCTCGCGGGACCGGCGGCCTCCCGGCTCTCAATCGCGGGCCGCTCCGGGCCCCTGCGCCGCTGGGCTCCCGCCGTCGGAGGGTTGTGCGCGGCGGGCCTCCTCGCGGCCCAGGTCCCGTCGGCCCTGCGCGGCGGCGACCTCTCGGAGAGGTATCCCGTGCGCGAGACGGCCATCCTCCGCAAGGCGCTTCCCGGCGGTAACCTCCTCCACGAGTACCGCCTCGGGGGCTACCTCGAGTGGGTGCTCCCGGGGGAGTTCAAGGTCTTCATGGATGGACGCTTCCCGCTCTTCCGAGCGGCGGAGGTGGACTACTACGAGGCCCACCGCACCCCCGAGGCCTTCGCGGCCTTCCTCGCGCGGTATCCCTTCGACGCCGCCCTGTATGCCTACCAGGGGTTCAGTCTCGCTACCGCGGG
>JBBIUU010000107.1:0-6027 GCA_037440125.1 Acidobacteriota bacterium | reverse complement strand
GCCCACGCTGGCGCGAGGCCGTGCTCCTGGGCCTCGTCCTCGTCACGGTCTTCCTCGCGTCCCTCAAACCCCTCACGAACGAAGACGCATACTGGCACTTGGCGGCAGGACGGGAGATCTGGACGACGGGGCATCTGGTCCGCTCCGAGACGTTCTCTTTCAGCGCCCCGGGAACCCCAAGAGTGGATGAAGAATGGCTCTTTCACGCCCTGGGGTACCCCGCGTGGAAGGCCTTGGGGGACTCTGGCCTTCCCTACCTCGTGGCGGCACTGGCCACGCTGGGGTGGGCGTTGACCTACCGCTGCGTCCGCCTCGCGGGCGGCAATGCCGCCGCTTTCGCCCTCTACACCGCCGCTTTGCTTCCCGCGCTGGAGACTCGTATCGTGTTCCGGCCCGACATCATCTCCTTCTCCTTCATGGCGATTCTCGCGGAGGGACTCCTGCGCTGGAGGCCGCGCGGCCTGGGAGAGGACCGGTTCTGGCTCTTCACGGGGCTCCTGTTCCTGTGCTGGTGCCAATTCCACGGGACTTGGTCCTTCGGCCTGGTGCTCTTGGGAGCCACGGCGGCGGGCAAGGCGCTGGACCTCTGGCGGGAGAAGAGGCTGGACCGGCAGATCCTCGGCTCCATGGCCGTGGCGTGCCTGACCCCGGTTGTCGCCATGTTCGTCAACCCCTATGGCTGGCGGATCCCCTGGTTTCCGCTCATGCATGTCCTCTCCTTTGGGGAAAAGGACCTTCCGTTGGTCACCGAATGGAACCCCTTGCCATGGGCGTGGGTGACGGCACCCTTCATCGCCGTCATCCTCGCCACCGTCCTGGCCCAATTACTTCCCTGGAGGCGCCGCGCCGAGGGCATATTGTGGTGCGGGAGCCAGGCAGCGCTGGCATTCCACTGGATTCGGACCATCGGGCTCATGGTAATCACGCTGGCTCCTTACGCGTGTCGGGAGCTGGCCGCGCTGCTGCAAAAGCATCGCTGGCAAGAAGCCGGCTGGTTTGTGGCCCTGCTGGCCACGCTGGCCACCGCCCTCCCCCACACTGGGAAGACCTGGTCGGAGGAGGAGGCGGCCGCCTCCTATCCGTTCCAGGAGGTGCGCTTCCTCCTAGACCGAGGCGTTGGGGGTCGCGTTTTCCACGAATACCACGTCGGCGGATACATTGAATGGAAGGCCCCTCACCAATTGCTCATCCTCTACGATGGCCGGTTCTTCCCTTTCCGAAAGGTCCACAAGGACTTGGACGCGGCTTGGGGCGATCTGGATGCGTTCCGGACCTTCCTGGACCGTTACCAGGTGGACATCGCCATCATGCCCTACCCGAATTACAGGCTTAAAGGCGCATCTGCCGACGCCGGGGCACCCCCCCGGGGGCCCTCCGTGCGCATGTATCCTCAGGAAACCTGGGCTCTCGTTAACTTCGGAGATTACGGCATGGTGTTCCTCCGCCGGGGTCCAAGGTTCGCGCCGGTTATTGAGCGGGACGAGTTCCGCGCGCTTCGCCCCGATGATCTCGCCTTTCTCGCCTGGGGAGTGCGCAACGGCTCGATTGAAGCGGCCCCTCTCTTCTCGGATCTAGGCCGGAGGCTTCGGCAACCAGCCTCGTTGGAACTCTGCAAGAGATTGCAGGCAGTCCTCACAGACCTCGCACCGGCAAGCCCTGCCGGTCAGCCAGGCAGGAAGGGCGCCTCCAGATGAGGCGCCTCTTGTCGCCTCTCCCAGCTCCGGCGCCTCCGGCGTGGCGCGAATACCTCATGGTCGCGCTGACGCTGGCGGTCCTCTTCCTCGCCTCGCTCAAACCCTTGGCCAACGCGGACGCCTTCTGGCACCTGGCTCTGGGCCGGGAGATCTGGACGACGGGGCACCTGGTGCGCAGCGAGACCTTCTCGTTCACGGCGAAGGGCGCGCCGTGGGAGGACACGGAATGGCTCTTCCACGCGGCCGCGTACCCCGCGTGGCGCGCCCTCGGGGACAGCGGCCTGCCGTGGGCCGTGGCGGCCCTCGCGGCGCTCGCCGGGTTCCTGACGTACCGGTCGGTGAGGCTCCTCGGAGGAGGGGCGGCCTCGTGGGCGATCTGGATGGCGGTGTGCGCGTCGGCCTTCGAGACGAGGGTCGCGTTCAGGCCGGACGTCGTCTCCCTCGTCCTCATGGCGATCCTGGTGGAGGGGCTGCTGCGCTGGTCTCCCACCGAGCCGGGAGCGGGACGGTTCTGGCTTCTCACGGCCCTGCTGTTCTGGGTCTGGTGTCAGCTCCACGGCGGATGGGTCTACGGCCTCGCGCTCCTGGCGAGCGTGTGCCTGGGCCTCCTCCTCGACGGATGGCGCGACGGGCGCCTCGATCGCCTCCTGATCATCCGCGTCGCGGGCGCCGCGCTCGCACCCCTCGCGGCGGTCTGGATCAACCCCTACGGCTGGCTCATCCCGCGCTTCCCGCTCAAGCACGTCCTCTCCTTCGGCGACGCCTCTCTCCCCAAAATCGCCGAATGGCAGGCCACCCCCTGGGCGTGGTCCACGGCCCCCTTCATCGTCGCGATCCTGCTGGCCCTCGGCGCGCAGTTTGCGGCCCGTCCCCTCCGGTGGCGCTCCATCCTCTGGGGCGCCAGCCAGGTCACCCTGGGGCTCCTGTGGGCCCGGTACGCGGGCTATGCGGTCCTCACCCTCGCCCCCTTCGGCGCGCAGCTCCTCTCGAAGGGGACGCGAGGGAGCGCCCTCGCCCGGCGTGCGCTCTGGGGTGGGGCCGCGGTGGCCCTGGCGCTCTGGGGTCTCTTCGCCGTGCGCGGGTTCCGGAGCGAGGCGGCCGCCCTCTCGGACTTCCCCGTCCGCGAGGTGGCCTACCTCCAGTCCCGCCAGGTCGTCGGGCGGACGCTCCACGACTACCCCGTGGGCGGCTACCTCGAATGGGTCGCGCCGCACCGGCTGGAGACCTTCTTCGACGGGCGGTTCTTCCCCTTCGTCCAGCCCATGCGCGACTACCGCGCCGCCCAGAGGTCGATTGCGGCGGCCGAAACCCTGCAGACCCAGTACGCCATCGATGTGGCCATCGTCCCCTACCTGCCCTTCCGGCTCCGCGATCCCCAGGCGGGTCCCGAAGGTGTGCCCAGAGGCCCGTCGGCCCTGATCTATGCTTCTTCGCGATGGGCCCTCGTCTACTTTGGAGACTACGGGATGGTGTTCCTCCGGCGGGGGCCGCTGCTCGAGGGCGGGACCGCTGGGGACGAATACAAGCTTTTGCGTCCCGACGACCTCGACTACCTGACGCGGGATGCCGTCGGGGGGAGGCTCGACGGCGCGTTGCTCGAGGGCGAGATTCGGCGGCGCCTCGCTGAAGGCGGAATCTCGGCGCCCCTGAAGGGCGCCCTGACGACGGCCCTCGGCCGCCTGGAGGCGCGCCGTGCGCGATAGGCTCCGCGCCGCGCTCCCGAGCGCGTTTCTTGCCGCCGCGAGCGCGGCCCTCCTGATCAGCGCCTTCGGAGTCCACTTCTTCCCCGTGAAGAGCGACGAGCTAAGCGTGGCCTGGATGGGGAAACAGGCCGCCTCGGGGCGCGTCCCGTACCTGGACTATTTCTGCTTCTACCCCCCGCTCCTCGTCCAAGGCCTCGGAGCCTTCTTCAAGGTCTTCGGTGCCACCCTCGCCGCATTCCGGTGCCTCACGGCGCTCTGGCTCCTGGGCGTGACCCTGATTCTGGAGCGCCTCCTCGCGTGCGCGGGGATGGGCCGCCGCTGGGCCGCCGCCTCGGCCCTGCTCTTCCCGGCGCTCCTCCTGCCCTTCTGGCCCGTGGCGAGCCACCACTGGTTCGCGCTGGGGTTCGGCCTCGCGGCGCTCTGGGCCGCTCTCTCGGCCGCGCGGACCGGCTCCGCCGCGCTCTGGCTCGCGTCGGGCCTCCTGGCCTCCTGTTGTGGGCTCTGCCTCCAGACCGAGGGCGCCCTCTTCTGCGCCCTCGTGGCCATGGCACTTCTCCTTCGGGGACCGGGGGCCCCGAGCCGCAAGGCAGCCCTTGCGGCCCTTCTCGGCCTCGCGGCGCCGCTCCTCCTCTTCGGCATCGCCGTGGCGCTTCAGGGAGCCCTGCCCCAGGCTTTCTACTGCCTCGTGACCTGGCCCGCGAAGTTCTACAAGCAGCCGGGAGGATTCAACGACCAGGCTTTCGCCGCCTCGGTGCTCGACCGCTTTAGGGCGCTCTGGCCGAGCTCCGCGTCGTGGTCCGAGGGCGTGGGTTTCGCGACCTTCCTGGCTTCGCTATCGCTCGGTCTCTGGCCCGTCGTCTCGGTGGCCGCCTCCCCGGCCTGGACCTCACCGGAAACGCGTGCCGCCGCCCGCCGCTGGGCGTTCTCCGCGGGGGGGCTGCTCCTGGCCTGGGCCGTCTTCCTCCGCGGGCGCTCCGAGTGGGTCCACTTCACGCTCTTCATCCCCGTCATGCTCGTCCTCGCGGCCCTCGAGATCGACTGGAGCACGGAGCGGGTCCGGCCGCGCGTCATGAAGGGGCTCGTGGCGGCCGGGCTCGCGGTCGCTTTCCTGCGGTGGGGTGGGGTGTGGCTCGGACGTCCTCCGCTGCTGAGCGACATCCTCTCGGTGGACGACCTCGTGAAGTCGGGCAGCGTGCCCTCGGTGCTTCGGCTCCTGCCATCACGAGAAGGCACCTTGCCCCCGGTGGTCTTCCTGCCTCACGGCGCCGACTTGTACTTCTACTGGGCCCCCGAGCCACCGCCCGTGGACTGGGTGGAGCCGCCCACTTTCAAGTACAATGCGCCGGGGGATTTCGAGGCCCTCGCGGCCTTCATGGAGCGGAGGCGGGTCCCCTTCGTGCTGATCCAGGGGGACTTCGCGGCCATGTTCCTCGACGAGCCCTCCCCCGTTCAGCGCGTGCTCCTGGAGCGTTACCGCCCCTCGCGGCGCACGCCCCTTGGCCTGATCCTCGAAAGGGTCCCCGATGCCGATCGCTCCCCCTGAGCTCCTCCGTTGCCCCGACTGCCGAGCGTCCCTCCGGCTCCGGGAGGAGGGAGAAGGGCTCTCTTGCGGCGCATGCGGCCGGACCTTCGCGTACGAGCGCGGAGTCCTCGACGTGGTGTCCTCCTCGGTGCAGCCCCTCACGCATCAGACGGTCACCCAGTTCGGGGCCTCGTGGCAGATCCACGCCCACCTCGCGGACTACCAGGAGAAGCAGTTCCTCGACTGGATCGCCCCCGTGAGGCCGGCGGATTTCGAGGGCAAGGACGTCCTCGAAGCGGGCTGCGGGAAAGGTCGCCACAGCCGCCTCCTCGAGCGGTTCCACCCGAGACGCCTCCTCAGCGTGGACCTCTCCGACGCGGTCCTCCTCGCGGCTCACAACACGCAGGACGCCCCGAACGTCCACTGCATGCGCGCCGACCTGCTCGACCTGCCCGTCGCCGACGGGGTGATGGACTGGGTCTTCTGCCTGGGCGTCCTCCACCACCTGGAGGACCCTCAGGCGGGACTGAGGGAGCTCTGGCGGACCCTCAAACCGGGTGGCAGCCTGTGCCTCTGGGTCTACGGCCGGGAGGGGAACGGCTGGATCGTCTTCCTCGTCGACCCCATCCGGAAGGGGATCACCTCGAGGATCCCCACGCGCTGGCTTCGTCCCCTCCTCTGGCCCTTGAGCCTAGTCCTCCTCCTCGCGCTCAAGCTCGTGTACGGGCCTGCAACGCGGTACGGGAAGCGCCGGGTCACCTGGCTGCCGTACTCCAGTTACCTCGCATACATCAGCCCCTTCCCCTTCCGGGAGATCGAGCACATCGTCCTCGACCACCTCTGCCCCCCCGTGGCCTTCTACCTGTCCCGGGAGGTCCTCGAGGAGTGGTTCACCGAGCTCGACCCCGAGGCTGTGCGCTGCCGCTGGCACAACCGTAATTCGTGGACGGTGGTGGCACGAAAAAGGGGCCCAGGCGGGTCGGTGGACACAAATTGTCACCTCCAAGCTGACAGCGGTGGGCACCTAAGCGACTCAACCAATTGATTTTTAATGCAGTTATCCTTGGCATATGGCTTGCAAAAGTGCGGGTTCCAGAGAAGGAGGTGC
>JBBIUU010000106.1:0-10624 GCA_037440125.1 Acidobacteriota bacterium | reverse complement strand
GTCTCCAGCGCGTAGGTCTGGGGGAAGCAGTCGAAGCCCCGCACGCGCGTGGGCCGGTAGCCCATCCCCTTCAGCGCCCCGAGGTCGCGCTCGAGCGCCGAGAGGTCGCAGGCGATGTAGAGGACTCGGCGGGCTCCCAGCTTCGCCATCGCCTCCAGGGCCTCTGGGGCGCCCGTCCTGGGCGGGTCGAGGAGGACCGCGTCGAAGCGCTCGCCCTGCGTGGCCATACTCTCCACGGCCGGGCCCACGGCCCCCTCGACGTGCCTGACGTTGGCGATGCCGTGGGCGGAGGCGTTGAGGAGGGCGTCGGCGCACGCCGTCGGGCTCCCTTCGACGGCCACCACCTCGGCGCAGGCTCTGGAGAGCGGAAGGGAAAAGTTTCCCACACCGGAATACAGATCGAGGACGCGGTCATCCGGCGAGGCGGCAAGCCACACCAGCGCGGTCGCCACCAGCTCCCGGTTCATAGCGAAATGAGCCTGGGTAAAGGATCGGGCCTCCGCCCGCAGGAGGAGCTCTCCCCCGAGGGCCGGCACGCCGAAGGTGATGGTCGGGTCGCCCGTCGCCGCGAGCGTCCGGCCACCCGGCGCGCTGAGGACAACCCCCCTCAACCCGGCCTCCATCAGGAGTCCGGCGACGAGCGTCGCCTCGGCCACGCCGGCGCCCGCGGTCATGCGCGCGTGGGCTACCAGGCCCCCGTCTTCCCCCTCCGAGTGGGCGAGGGTGAGCCGCTCGATGAGCCTGGCCTCTGGCGACGAGGCCAGGGCGCGTCTCACCCGAGCCAACCCCGAATCGAACCGCGGCTCGAACAGTAGGCAGTCGGCGACCTCCACGAGCCTGTGGGATCCCTCTTCGAAGAACCCGAGGCGGACCGTCGCGCCCTGGACCTGAACGTGGAAGTCTCCCCGATGCCGATAGCGGAGGATGGGGTCTGCGGGCACAACCGGTTCCACCTCCAGGCCTTCGAGGTGGTGCCGGAGGGCCGAGCGGAGGAGGGCCGCCTTCTCGGCCAGCTGGATGCTGTAGGCCGCGGCCAGCCACTGGCATCCGCCGCAACGCGAAGACCAGGGGCAGCGGGGATCCACGCGCCCCGCTCCGGGGCGGAGGACCTCGAGGAGGCGCGCCTCCGAGAAGCTCTTTCTCTCCCTCGTCACGGCCACCCTGAGACGGTCGCCAGGGACACCCTTGGGGACGAAGACCACCTTCCCCTCGTGGCGGCCGAGGGCCCTCCCGCCCCACGTCAGGCGCTCCACATCCAGTTCGAAGGTGAGGTCGGTGCCCCGCTTCGGGGGATGGTCACGGAACCGATGGCGCTTCATCGCTCCCAACTTATCACGTCTCCTGAAAAGGGAGGACCCCCCGGCCGCTTCCGCGTCCGGGGGGCTCTGTCAGCGAGGTGGGATGTTAGTAGGTGGGTAAAGGGTTCAGGCGGGAGACCGCCTGAGCGGTCCCGGATTCTTGACAGGATAGTTTTAGGTGGGATTTAGACACTCGTCGAACCTCCCGGAACGGCCTTCGTCTCGGCCTTGGATTCCTTGGCCGGGGCGGAGGTCTTCCCCTCGGAGGACACGCTCCCGCCGGGGCGGTGGGCGTAGTCCGTCGTGTAGAAGCCGCTCCCCTTGAATTGGAGGGCCGGGACGGAGAACTGCTTGTGCACTGCGCCGCCGCACGCGGGACACGCGGTCACGAGGGGGTCCGAGAGCCGCTGGAGCTTCTCGAACCGCTTGTGGCAACGGGCGCATTCGTATTCGTAAATCGGCATGGCTTTGCGACCTCGTACTCTGGTTACCGGGGTCAATCATAGCGCTTTCCAGACCCCCTGTCAAGGGTGCCTAGTAAGTGGAACCAAGTATCGCGACCGCTGGGTGCACCCACCCACCCTTCGGAAGAGCGGGAGGGGCACAAGAGGCTTAACTAGATACAGGTAAATGCTTTATCCTGAAAAAGGCCCAAAGCGTAGGCCAGTGAATCAAGTATCCACAAGGCCAGCTTGGCACACATTTTTGCTTTATGCCTCCGCCCCTTTTATACTGTTGGGGTGCGGAGGCGCTCTTGAGAGATGCCGTGAGGGAGATCCTGGTGGCCATGGGCGAGAATCCGGACCGTCCGGAGCTCGTGCGCACACCCGCCCGGGTGGAGGAGTCGCTCCTCGACCTCACGCGGGGCTACCGGGAATCGCTCGACGAAATCCTGCAGGGCGCCGTCTTCGAGGACCCCTCACAGGCAATGGTGCTGGTCAGAGACATCCCCGTCTACAGCCTCTGCGAGCACCACATCCTCCCGTTCTTTGGGAAGGCCCACGTGGCCTACATCCCCGCGGGCCGCCTCCTGGGCCTCTCCAAGATTCCGCGGGTCATCGAGCACTTCGCGCGTCGCCTCCAGGTCCAGGAACGCCTCACGGAGCAGGTCGCGGACACGCTCAACGCCGTGCTGAGGCCGCGCGGCCTGGGCGTGGTCCTCGAGGCGACCCACCTGTGCATGGTGATGCGGGGGATCCAGAAGGAGGGCAGCGTGGCGACCACCTCCGCCCTCCGCGGCAACTTCCTCTCCGACACGCGGGCGCGGGCCGAGTTCCTCTCCCTCGCGGGCGTCCCCAACCCTACGCGCTGACGTCCCGCTTCCCTACTCCCCCTGGATGATCCTCACGCCCGGCGGTGGCCGGAAGGTGAAGGTCGCGTCGGAGACCGTCGCGGGGCGCTCGAGGTCGCTCAGGGCGAGGGTCACCTCGTTCCCGAGGCCGTCGTGGTAGCGCACCTGGAGGACTTGCCCGGTGGCGGCCTCCGCGGTGACCTCCACCTGGCGAACCTCGGCGTCGGGCCGCAGGAGCCTGAGGTTGAGGACGGCACGATCCCCCCGCACGGAGAGGCCCTCGCACGTGGCCTCCTCCTCGAGGCGCACCTGTCCGGCGAGGAGCCTGAAGAGGAGCGGCGCGCCGGGACCGCCGGTGGTCTTCTGGACCATGACCTCCCGGTCCTCCGGCAGGTAGAGGTACCCGGACCTGCCGTCGGCCACGGCCAATTTGCCCTGAGGTTTGGTGTACTCCCAGCGCATCTTCCCGCCGGGCGCGAGCACCAGGGACCCTTCCTCGACTTCGGTCTGGTTCAGCGCGGGGGCGGTGAGGGTGTGCCTGAAGTGGGCCTTGAGGGGCGCTTCGAGGCGGCAGGCCTTGGCGAGGCGTTGGAAGGCCTCTCCGCAGACGCCCGGGGGCGGGGACTGGGCCGGAAGGGCTGCGGTGGCCAGGCCGAGGAGGACGACGAGCCGGAGGGTGGGTTTCAAGGACGCTCCTTGGGCGGGAAAGCCTGCGGGACGGGCACCGGTGGGTTCTCGGAGAAGCCCTCGGAGGTCGCCACCTTCGACCATTGGGGCAGGACCCACGCCACGTAGCCCGTGGCGCCTCCCGCACCGTCGCGCGTGAGGTAGAAGGGCGTGGGCTGCCCCGTCCCCAGGCTCTTCTCCACGGCCTGCTCGAGGGGGGGCGCCAGCATTTTCGTGGCCGGGTCCATGATCTGACCCCGCATCGTCATCTTCACGAAGAGCTCGTCGCCGTGGAAGGCCACGGGCTCGAGGGTGAGGTTGTAGTACTCGCGATCCCAGACGATCTTCTTCGGCGGCGGCGCGTCCTTCGGGTCGGACGGAAGGATCTCGGCGCCGCTCCGGTCCTTCGCTGCGGCCTTGCGCTGCTTTTCCTGCTCCTTGGCGCTGAGGGGGATGGAGAACCCCTCGCCGGCCTTGATCGTGGGGCTGCCGTTCGTGGTGTCGAGGACGGGCAGGTTGTCCAGGGAGAGGGCGTTCTTGTCGCCCGCCTCGGGCGCGGCCGCGTCCACCCACCGCGGCACCTTGCGCTCGAAGTCGTGGGTCACCTTCCGGCCCTCCAGCGATTGGAGCTGGACGTTCTCGAGCTCCGCACGCTGGGCGCCGTTCCACTGCTCCACGCGCACCAGAAAGGTCACGGGCGGAAAGCTCCCGGTGGACTCTGCGGGCTTCGGCACGGCCAGGACGGCAGAGACCGCGAGTGTGACCCGGCTGCCCGTGCTCGTGTCCGCGAGGAGCTCCATGACCTGCTCCCCGGGGTGGGCGAAGGACATGTCCTTGGCCCGGCGCACCGGGTTGCCGTCCTTGGGGGCCGCCTCCGAGACGACGACGCAGTGGAGGACCCCCTGCTCGTCGAGGCTGGGCGTTACCGAGAGCCCTAGCAGGAGGGAGGTGCTCGTCTTCCTGGTCTCGTTGCTGATGGTGAGCATCCGGCGCAGGCCCCCCGCCCGGCCCAGCGGGAGGGAGGAGGAGAAGACGCCGATCTCCTTGAGGGGCTGGCGCTCCCCCATGCTCAGGATGCGGAGGGTCACGTCGGCGAAACGGGGGGCCTCGGGGCTTTCGCACCGTGGGGGCGTCCAGGCGACGAGGGCCATGGCCGCGATCAGAGCGCAGGCGGTCCGCCTCATGGGGTCAGGATAGAGAGGCGCCCACGGGGGGTCAAGGCGCACCCTCGCCGCCGGGGGTCATTTGCCTCTTGACTAGTGATATAATTCATTTATGGCGAAGGCCTCGAAGCTCTGGTTCGATATCGGAGACACCCTCGTGTATCCGGGCTACGGCGTGGGCGTGGTCCAGGAGCTTCAGGAGCGCGTCATCAACGATGCTCCGCATACCTACATCGTCATCACGTTCAGCGAGGCCGGCAACGAATCGAAGGTCATGATCCCCCTCGACAACGTCCAGGGGGTGGGCCTGAGGGCGCTCTCGAGCAAGAAGGTCGTGAAGGAGGCCCTCGACTTCCTCTCCGGGGGCCAGCCCGAGATCCTCCTCTCGTGGAAGGACCGGTTCGCCGCCCACGGCGAGCTCCTGAGCTCGGGCGACCTCATGTCCATCGCACGCGTTCTGAAGGCCCTCTGGCTCCTCAACGTGAAGAAGCCCCTGAGCTTTAGGGAGAAGAAGATGTACCAGAAGGCGCTCCTCCTCCTGGCCTCCGAGGTGGGCGTGGTCCTCGCCCGCACCCGCGTCGAGGCCGAGACGCAGATTCTCGAGCGCCTGTCCAAGGCGCCGCCCGCCTAGCCCGATCTCATCGCCGAGAACGCACCAAGGGCCGGGATTTCTCCCGGCCCTTTCTTTGGATTCCTCTTTCTCCAGCTCTCCAGCTCTCCAGCTCCCCAGCTCTATTTCCACCTCATTCCCATTCGATCGTTCCCGGCGGCTTGGTGGTGATGTCCAAGCCGATGCCGGAGACCTCGTGGAGGTCGAAGAGGTGCTCGCAGAGTTCGTCGAGGAGCGGCTCCGGCAGGAGCGCGGGGCGCGCAGTCATGGCGCGCTCCGAGAGGACGGGGCGCAGGACCACGAACTCGCTCCCGCGGCCGTCGAGGGTGAGGGGGACGAGGACCGTGGGGCACTGCCAGACCTCGCGGTAGAGACCGTGGCGCCGCAGACCCTCCATGACGATGGCGTCCGCCTCCCGCAGGAGGTCCAGGCGCTCGCGCGTCACCGTCGCGGCCCTGGGGGTGGCCTCCGCGAAGCCCTGCCCCGTGAGGTCCACGACGCAGCGGTTCACGCCAGGCACCTCCTGGAAGACCCGCGCGGCGAGCGTCTCGGCCATCGCCCACGGCAGGCCGCCCCAGAGGAGGACGGGCTGCTCGTAGGAGCGCAGGTCCGCCTTCACGCCCACCGAGCGGACCGGCAGGATGCGCCCGCCGAGGCCCATGGGCTTCACCACCCGCTCCAGGTGCTCGGAGGCGCCGGGCGCCTCGTGGACGCTCACGCCGTCGGAGCAGAGGAGGCGGATCCCCAGGCCGGGCCCCGGGAAGGGGTGGCGCCAGACCATCTCCTCGGGGAGGCCGAGGGTCTCGCCCAGCTCCCGCACCTCCACCTTGTAGAGCTCGGCGATGGGCTCCACCACGCGGCCCTCGGCAATCATCTGCTCGATGATGGGCACGCGGTTGTGGTGCGTCTTGATGGTGTCGGCGCGCTTCGTCCCCCCCGTCTCGATGGTGTCGGGGTAGATGGTGCCCTGGGCCAGGAGCGTGTGGTGCAGATCGAGGCGCGAGGCCTCGTCCCGGAAGACGTCGATGAAGGTGTCGCCGATGATTCGGCGTTTCCTCTCGGGCTCCACCACCCCCTCGAGCGCCTTCAGGAAGCGCGCGGAGGCGTCCACGAAGTGGAGGTTCCTCCCCAGGCCGCGCTTCTCGAACTCGGCCACCACCTGGGCGCTCTCGTCCTTGCGCATGAGGCCGTTGTCGATGTGCAGGAGGTGGACGTGGTCGGGGCCGAGGGCCTGCCCCAGGAGCACGGCGCACACCGTCGAGTCCACGCCGCCCGAGGCCAGGAGGAAAACGCCGCGGTCCCCCACCTGCTTCCGGATGCGCTCCGCCTCCTCCTGCCCGAAGTGCTCCATGGTCCAGTCGGGGCGGCAACCGCAGATCTCGATGACGAAGTTGCGGAGCATCTCCTCGCCGTGCACCGTGTCGTCCACCTCGGGGTGGAACTGGAAGCCGTAACGCCTAAGGGCGTCGCACGCGATGGCCGCGTTGCGGTGCGGCGGGGCGCCCGCCGAGGCCAGGGAGACGCCCACCTCCTCGAAGCCCTCGGGCAGTACGGTGACCGTGTCCCCGTGGCTCATCCACACGGTCTCGTCGGGCCCGAGGCCCTCGAAGATGGGGCTCTGGCCGGCGGTACGGAGGATGGCGGGGCCGTACTCGCGCTGGGTGTGCTCCACCTGGCCGCCGTAGTGCTTGGCGATCTCCTGGTGCCCGAAGCAGAAGCCCAGGATGGGGATGGGGAGGTCGTAGATGCGGTGGTCGTAGGCGCTGTCCTCGCCGTGGGAGGCGAGGGCCGGGCTCCCCGAGAGGATGATCCCCTTGAAGGGCGCGAACGCCTCGACCGGGTCCTCCGGCTGGAGGATCTCGGCGAGCACCCTCAGGCGCCGGACCTTGGTGGCGATGAGGTGGGCGTACTGCCCCCCGAAGTCGATGACGGCGATCTTGTCGTGGCTCATTCCTTACCTCGTTGCACTTTCGTGGGGCCTAATCACAGGGAGGCGGTGAGGCAGTGAGAAAACCCAGGCAATGCTGGGAATACCTTACCCCTGTGGCCCTCCAGCGGATTCGACTGCGAGCATCAATCGCCTGATGGAGATTTCCCGTCACTGTCTCACTGTCTCCCTGTGATCACCTTCCTTGGCGCCTTCTCGCGGCTTCGAAGAGCGCGAGGGAGGCGGCGACGGAGGCGTTGAGCGAGTCGAACCCTCCGCCCATGGGGATGCGGACGGCGCGGTCGCAGTGTTCCGACACGAGCCGCGAGAGGCCCTTGCCCTCGGCGCCCACCACGAGCGCGAGCCCCGAGGCCCAGTCCAGGTCGGCGTCCCACAGGGATTCGCCCTCCATGGCGAGCGCCACGCGGAGGAGCCCGGCGTCCCCGGCCTTCTCGAGAAACATGGACTGGTTCGGCACGAGGGCGACGCGAAGGTGCTCGCTCGCTCCCGCCGAGGCCTTCACCACGGCGGGCGTGATCTGGGCCGCGTGGTGCTTGCGGAGCGTGACGCCCGTGGCGCCGGCGCAGAGCGCGCTGCGGAGGATGGCGCCCACGTTCTGGGGGTCCGTGAGGTTGTCCAGGACCACCACGAGGGGCGCCGGGGAGGGCTCGAGGAGGTCCTCCCAGTCGGCGTAGGGGTACTCCCCCACCTCCGCCGCCACGCCCTGGTGGTGCGGCGTGGCCGTGCGGTGCGCGAGAAAGTCCTTGGCCGCGAGCTCGGGCTGGACCGGGAGCGCGCCGCCCACCTCCTGCTTGAGCTCGTGGAGGCGGTCCTTGTCGGCGACCCAGATCTTGCCCACCTTCCGGCGCCGGGCGCGGAGGCACTCGGCCACGGGGTGGACGCCGTAGATGACTTCCATCTCAACCTCCCAGGACCCGAAGGCCCTCCGCGAGCGATTCCAACGTCAGGTCCGCCGTGTGCGGCGGACCGAAGGCGGGCGCGCCCACGGTGCCCAAGGGGACGTAGGCGACCTTGCCAGCACGGTTCTTCTTGTCGGCGCCGGCGGCGGCGAAAACCTCTTCCGGCGAGCGCCCCCGCCACGCCGGCGGAAACCCGAGTCGCTCGACCGCGCTCCGGACCGCGGGGAGCTCACCCTCGCCCAGGTGTCCCTGGACGACGGCCGAGGCCGCCTCCCAGAGGAGCCCCGAGGCCACGGCCTCGCCGTGGGAGAGCCCGTAGCCCGAGAGGCGCTCGAGCGCGTGGCCCACGGTGTGGCCCGCGTTGAGGATGTTCCGCCGCCCCGTGAGCTCCTCGGGGTCCTCGTCCACCACGGCGCACTTGAGGGCCACGGAGGATTCCACGAGGTGGCGCAGGGCGTCCCGGTCGGCCCTGAGCATCCGCGGCGGACGGGCCGAGAGCCACTCGAAATGCTTACGGTCCATGAAGAGGCCGTGCTTGAGGCATTCGGCGAGGCCGCACTGGAACTGGCGGCGCGGCAGGGTGTCGAGCAGGTCCAGGACGATGACCACGCCCGCGGGCGGGTGGAAGGCCCCCACGAGGTTCTTCCCGCCGGGGGTGTCCACGGCCGTCTTGCCGCCCAGGGCCGCGTCCACCATGCCCAGGAGCGAGGTCGGCACGCTGAGGTACGGGATGCCCCGCATGTACGTGGCCGCCGTGAAACCCGCCACGTCGGTGACCACGCCGCCCCCGACGGCAACGAGGACCGAGTCGCGCGCCGCGCCGATGGCGAGGAGGTCGTCCTCGAGCCGCTCCTTCGTCCGCCGCGTCTTGTGACGCTCCCCGCCGGGGAAGGTCGCGACGGGGGCGCCACCCAGGGCCGCGCCCATCTGCCTCAGGGGCGTCTCGAGGACCGTGGCGAGGCGCCGCTCGGTGACGAGGACGGGTCGTCGCGGGCCCACGAGGGAAGCGATCCGCTCGAGCGCGGGCGTGAGGCTATCGGATAGGCAGACGGGGTGGAGCTGGCAGGGTTCGGCGCGGTGCGGAGGGGCGTTCAAGGGAGTCGGGCCGGGGCCCCGCGGCGCGGGGCCCCGAAACCGGTCCTTACATCTTCACGAAGATGATCACCATGGTGTACAGGGCCAGCGACTCGATGAAGGCCAGACCGATGATCATCATGATCTGCAGCTTGTCCGCCATGCCCGGGTTGCGGGCGGCGCCCTCGCAGGCCGAGGAGATGGCCTTGCCCTGCGCGATGCCGCAGATGGCCGAGGCGAAAGCCATGGAGAACCCGGCGGCCAGCATGCCCAGAGCTTCCTTCCCCAGCCCGGCGGAAGCGGCCCCACCCTCGGCCGCGAACACGGGGGCGGCCATCATCAGCATCAGGGAACCCAGCAGAACCATCCATGCCTTCTTTCTCACGATCTCCTCCTTTAAATCCAAGAGCTCAGTGGTGCTCCACGGCCTGCGAGATGTAGATCATCGAGAGCAGGCAGAAGACCAGCGTCTGAACGAACGCGACGAAGATGCCCAGCAGGATGAAGGGCACCGGCACGGCGAAGGGCACCAGGTTGAGGAAGACCCCGCTCACCTGGTGGTCGCCGAAGATGTTGCCGAAGAGACGGATGGCCAGCGACATGGGGCGCGCGATGTGGCTGACGATCTCGATGGGGAAGAAGAGGGGCGCCATCAGGAGGATGGGCCCCATGAAGTGCTTGATGTACCCCAGCCCCTGGGCCTTCAGGCCGTAGAAGTTGTAGGTGATGAAGGAGCAGAGCGCCAGGGAGAGCGTCACGATGATGTTGCCCGTGGGGGGCATGAAGCCGGGGATCAGGCCGAGCAGGTTGGAGACCAGGATGAGGACGGCGAAGGTGCCGATGGGGGCCATGAACTTGCGCCCGCCGTGGCCGATGATGTCGTCCAGGAACTTCCCGATGGTCCCCGTGAAGAGCTCCAGGACCTGCTGGAAGATGCCCGGCTTGTCGACCGACAGGCGCCTCGTTCCAAACCAGAAGGTCACGAGGGTGCCCAGCATGACGAGGAGGAGCATGACGATGTAGTCGGGGATGTGCGCCCCGAGCCGGTGAACGAGAAGTGTGAGCAGGGAGTCGAGTTCGTGCATCTCAGCCTCTCGTTGCCGTCGCCCCGGCCGCGGCGAGGAGCACCAGCGGCCCACCGATCCCCAAGATGACCCCTAAGGATTCCTTGGGCAGAATGTAAAAAATACCATAAAGGCCCAGTAACAGCAATAGGCTACGGAAGGCGAGGCCCACCAGAAACCACCCCTGGGCGCCCCTCGGAATCGTTTCCGCGCCTAGGAGTCTGGAGAGCCCCAGGGACATCCACCAGAAGTCCCCCGCGACCAGCAGGAAGGCCAGGCCGAAGGCCAGGGCCGTCTTCCACCCCGACACGAGGAGGAGGACCACCGCCCCCGCCGGCCAGGCCGCCGCGCAGGTCAGGAGGAAGCGCCGACGGAACTGTTCAACCTGCACCCTTGTCCCCCTTCCCGCCCTCGCCCTTGCTCAGGTGGGCAAGCATCTTGAAGAGGTACCAGAAGGCCGCCGCCAGGCCCAGGAGGAACCCCACCAGCGTCAGGTAGGGGTTCGTCCCCAGCCACCGGTCCGCGAGCCAGCCCAGGCCCGTCCCCGCGAGGATCGCCCCCGGGAAGGTGTAGACCAGGTCCAGGTAGACGCCGCTCTTCGTCCAGATCGA
>JBBIUU010000105.1:8425-10788 GCA_037440125.1 Acidobacteriota bacterium | reverse complement strand
CGCATCGGAGGGCCTTGGGTCAAAAGGGTTTAGCCCGTTCCGGTTTGCGTGTAGCATGGACGGGGAGGCGCGTTGCGGATCAGGCTGATCGACCGTTACGTCCTGAAGGAGATGGCGGGCCCGTTCGTGGTCGGGCTCGTGGTGTACTCCTTCCTCTTCCTGATCCAGCTCATGTTCCAGCTCGCGTCCCTCGTCATCCAGGAGGGGCTCTCGGCGGGCGCCATGGCGCTCATGTTTCTCCTCAGCCTTCCGGGGCTCCTGGCGTACACCCTCCCCATCGCGCTCCTCCTGGGCACCATCATCGCCTTCGGGCGGCTCTCCTCCGACAGCGAGATCATCGCCCTGCGCGCGAGCGGCGTCCCGAGCGGCAAGCTCGTGCGCCCCCCCCTCCTCTTCGGCGGCGCCGTGGCCGTCGCCCTCCTCGCCTTCAACTTCTGGCTCGTCCCTCTCTGCAGGGCCGGGGTGGACAAGCTCCAGAACGACGCGACGCAGAACATGAACCTCGTCCGCATGCTCCGGCCCGGGGTCTTCTTCGACCGCATCCCCGGCGTGCTCCTCTACGCCGGCGAGGTGGATCCCGGGGCGGGGCACTACGGCCAGGTCCTCGTGTTCCAGCGCGGCGTCGAGGGGCCCATCGACACCCTCACGCTCGCCGAGGGCGGCCGGACCGTGCGCTCGCCCGACGGGCAGACGCTCCAGTTCCTCCTCGAGAACGGCGAGACGGTGAAGTTCGACCGCAAGAACCCGGGCAAGGTGGAGACCTCCACCTTCCTCGAGCAGGCCCTCACGGTGGAGACGGGCCCGGCCCAGCAGGGCCTCCAGAAGAGCCTCGCCGAATACTCCACCATGGAGCTCTGGGGCCGCCTCGACCTCCCCTCGCAGTCCCCCGATCCGGGAGACGCGGCGAAGGAGCACAACGCCTACCTCTTCGAGATCCACCGCCGGCTCGCGGCCTCGCTCGCCGCGCTCTTCTTCGCGCTGATCGGCGTGTCGCTGGGGATGGTGAACGTGCGGGGCGGGAAAGGCGCGGGCTTCAGCCTCTCCCTCGTGGTGCTCCTGGGCTACTGGGTCATCCTCTCGGCGCTCACCGACATGGCCTTCTCGGGGCGCCTCAACGCCTACGCCGCGGCCTATTTCCCCGACGCGGTCCTCCTCGCCGTGGGGCTCGTGCTCCTCAGGCGGAAGGACACCATGTCCCAGGGCGGCTGGCTCCAGAGCCTCCTGCGCCTCTTCCCCGCCCGCGCCACGGCCGAGGCGGAGGAGGGGCGCGGTGCGCTCAAGCCCATCCCGGCGACCCGCGGCATCCCCATCCTGGACCGCTATATCGTGAAGCGCATGTCGGCCTTCCTGGCGCTCATCGCGTCCTCGGTCCTGCTCCTGGCCTGGGTCATCGACGTGCGGGGCCTGAGCGAGTTCATCACGAACAGGGACAAGCTCCACCTCCTCGTGACCTACCTGCTGAACCAGTCGCCGGGCATCCTCGTCATGCTCCTGCCCCTGGCGGTCCTGATGACGGCGCTCATCAGCTTCGCCATGCTCGAGCGCACGAACGAGCTCACCGCCATGAAGGCGAGCGGCATCTCCCTCTACCGCATCAGCACGCCGGCCCTCGCCGTGGCGCTGGGCGCGTGCGTGGTCCTCTGGGGCCTGGGCGAAGGGGTGGTGCCCGCCACGAGCCGGAAGGCGATGGCCGCGCGCGACGCCATCAAGGGGGTCACGTCGCGCGGCGTGGCGAGCACCTACGACGTCTGGCTCTTCGCGCCCGGCAAGCGCCAGCTCTACCACTTCAGGCACTGGGAGGCGAAGCAGCACGAGTTCCAGGGCTTCTCGGTCTACTCCCTGGCGAAGGACGAGTTCCGCATCGCCTCGCGCTTTTTCGCCAAGAAGGCCACCTTCGCCGGTCCCGCCAAGATCAGCTACAAGAACGGGTGGGTCTGGAGGCGCGACCCCGCGAGGCCCTTCGAGCAGAGGCCTTCGGGGAACCTGGATCTCGCCGTGACGCAGGAGTACTTCATCCTGCCGCCCTTCGTCGAGGGGCAGTACTTCTCCTCGAAGCAGCTCAAGCAGCTCATCGGCGAGCTGAGGCAGAAGGGCTACCCCGTCCACCAGCAGCGCGTGGACTACTACCAGAAGTTCTCTGACGCCACCGCGCCCCTCGTGCTGCTCATGCTGGGGCTGCCCTTCGCCTTCGTCTCGGGGAGGAAGGGCTCCCTCTACGGGATCGCCATCGCCCTCGGGCTCTCGATCCTCTACTACGCTCTCGGCGCGGTCTTCAACTCGGTCGGCGCCATGCAGTGGCTCGATCCCGCCGTCGCCGCTTGGGCGCCCGCGGTCCTCCTCGGCTGCGCCGGCGGGTACCTGCT
>JBBIUU010000105.1:0-8325 GCA_037440125.1 Acidobacteriota bacterium | reverse complement strand
CGAAGCCTCAGCGCGTTGCTCACCACGAAGACCGACGAGAAGGCCATGATGAGCGCGGCGAGGATGGGCGTGAGGCCCGGCCCGCCGAAGGGCACGAGGACGCCCGCGGCCACGGGGATCCCCAGCACGTTGTAGCCGAAGGCCCAGAAGAGGTTCTGGCGGATGTTGCGCAGCGTCGCCGCAGAGAGGTCGAGCGCCGCGGGTACGAGGCGCAGGTCAGGCCGGACGAGCGTGAACCCCGCCGCCTGCCTCGCCACGTCGGTCCCCGAGGCGAGGGCGATCCCGACATCGGCCTGCGCGAGCGCTGGGGCGTCGTTGACCCCGTCCCCCACCATGGCGACGGTGCGCTTCGTCGTCTCCGCCCCCTGAAGCTCCTGAACCATCTTCGCCTTCTCGTGAGGCAGGACACCGGCCGCCACGCGCGAGATGTCGGCCCGTTTCGCGACGGCGCGAGCCGGAGCCTCCCGGTCGCCCGTGAGGAGCACCACCTCGAGCCCGCGCCCCCGCAGGGTCCGCACCGCCTCGACCGACTCGGGGCGCAGGCGGTCTGAGACGGCGATGAGCCCGGCGGGCGCGGCGTCGATGGCCACGTAGAGGACCGTCTTGCCCTCCGCTTCGAGCAGCTCCCATCGGTCGCGGCAAGGCTCGGTCGCGATGCCGGCTTCTTCCAGGAACGCCGCGGTCCCCACCAGGAGCGCGTGCCCCTCCACGGTCGCGCGGACGCCCCGTCCCGGGACGGCGTCGAAGTCGCCGACTGGGAGCAGTCCGGCATTCCTCTCCGCCGCGGCGTCGAGGATTGCGCGGGCCACCGGGTGCTCGCTCGGCGCCTCGGCAGAGGCGGCGAACCGCAGGAGGACCTCCTCCTCCCAGGCGCCGAGGCGTACGACGTCCGTCACGACGGGCTTCCCCTCGGTGAGCGTCCCCGTCTTGTCCAGGACGACAGTGTCCACGCGGCGCGCCGTCTCGAGGGCCTCGGCGTCGCGCACGAGGATGCCCATCCGCGCGGCACGGCCCGTGGCGACGATGAGCGCGGTGGGCGTGGCGAGCCCCAGGGCGCACGGGCACGCCACGATGAGGACCGCCACGGCGCGGAGGAGCGCGGAGGAGAACGCCGGCGCGGGCCCCAGAGCGAGCCACAGGACGAAGGTCACCGCCGCCACGGCGATGACGGCCGGGACGAAGACGCCCGCCACGCGGTCGGCGAGACGCTGGACGGGCGCCTTCGAGCCCTGCGCCCGCTGGACCATCTCGACGATCTTCGCGAGGAAGGTCTCCCGGCCCACCTGCTCGGCGCGCATGACGAACGCGCCGGTGGTGTTGAGCGTGCCGGCGAAGACGCGCGCCCCCGGGGCCTTCTCGACGGGGATGGGCTCACCCGTCAGCATGGCCTCGTCCACGGCGCTCGCGCCCTGTGTGAGGACGCCGTCCACCGGCACCTGTTCGCCGGGCCTCACGCGGAGCAGGTCGCCGGGGAGCACCGCCGAGAGCGGCACGTCCTCCTCGCCTCCATCCGTGCCGAGGCGCCGCGCTGTCTTCGGCGAAAGGTCCATGAGCGCGCGGAGGGCATCACCTGTCTTGGCCTTGGCGCGGGACTCGAGGGTGCGGCCCAGAAGGATGAGGGTGATGATGACGCACGCGGTCTCGTAGTACATGGGCGGGTCCTCGCCGCGCGCCGCGAAGGCCTCGGGCCAGAGCGTGCCCACCACGCTCGCGCCGAATGCGGCGAGGGTGCCCACCGCCACGAGGGTGTTCATGTCCGCGGCCAGGTGGAGGAGGTTCACCCATGCGGACTTCAGAAACCGGCGCCCCGCCCAGAGCTGTACGGGCAGCGTCAGGGCCATGAGGATCCAGGAGAGACGGTGGAGGTGCGGGAACCCCGGCACCATGTGGCCCATGGAGAGGGCGAAGACGGGCGCCGTGAAGAGGAGGGCCACGGCGAGGTCGCGCCGGAGGGAGGCCGTCTCCCTGGCCTGCC
Source organism: Acidobacteriota bacterium (assembly GCA_037440125.1). Lineage (GTDB taxonomy): Bacteria > Acidobacteriota > UBA4820 > UBA4820 > DSQY01 > JAKAJA01. Next base: position 6,350 of record JBBIUU010000105.1, on the reverse strand, counting down.
GCTCGGCTTCCCAGTCACCCGCCGTCTCGTCGGCCACGGGGGGCACGCTGTACCCACCCGCTGCCACGGCGCGCGCCAGGTCCTCCCGCGTGGCCGTGCCCGCCACGAACCGCACGAAGGCGGAGGACGAGGCGAGGTTGGCCAAAGCCTGCAGGACACCGGGGACCCGGGCTAGGAGCCGCTCGACACGGGACACGCACGAGGCGCACGTCATCCCCTCCACGGGCAGCGTCGTCTCCTGCGTCACGACGGCGTAGCCTGCGCCCTCGATGGCGCCCACGATGTCCGCCAGCGACACTCGCTCGGGGTCGTAGGCCACCTCGGCGAAGGCCCCTGCGAAGTTGACGGAGACCGAAGCCACGCGCCCCTTCCGTGTGAGGACCTTCTCGATGCGCATCGCGCACGCCGCGCACGTCATGCCGGAGATGGGAAGCCTCAGCCGGATTTCCGACACTCCGTCACCTCGCCGCCCCACCGGACGCCCGCCCGGAGGAGGTTGAAGTATACGCCGGGTCCCTCCGCGCCCGTTCCCTCCTCGCGGCAGGAGCGTCATAATGGTGCCGCAGAAGGAGGAGGCATGAAGACCATCAAAGTCGTCGTGACGCAGGTCCTGAGGGTCCCCGATTCCTGGAGCGTCGTGAAGGAGCCCGGCGGCGAGTTCAAGTGCCTGAAGGTGGGCAAGTCCTTCTTCGGCGCGGGCATCACGTGGCTCGAGCACAAGGAGGGCGTTCCCCCAGGCGTCGAGCCCGTGGCCGAGGGCGACGTGGGCTACTGGATCGAGAACATGACCTTCGTCGAGGACACCTACGGCCGCATGGTCTCCGAGGAGGCCGCCTACCGAGAAATCAAAGGCTGAGGGCTCCTCCGACCTTTCCGGCCCCTCCGCGTCGCCCCCCTTAAGAAGTTGACGCGGCGGCACTTCCCGCATATACTGGAGGGGTGCCACATCCCCGCGCGGAGAGGTGCTGGAGTGGCCGAACAGGACTGCCTGCTAAGCAGTTGTCGGGGCTCTAAACCTCGACCGGGGGTTCGAATCCCCCCCTCTCCGCCAAAGGACTCCTTCGAAGGAATCCGCCGAGCGCCGGGCTTGCCCGGCGCTCTATGTTTTCGGGGGGGATTCGAAGGCCGCATCCGCGGCCCCTTCGACGGGCTGCTTGCGGGGCTCCTTGGGACCAAGACCCGCGGCGTTCCCCCGAAGGTTGGCTTCGTGAGCGGAACTTTGCTTTGAATAAGTTACGACCTTGGTCGCAGACTTCGTGCCACCGTACGGGAACAGCGCTGTTCACCAGGAGGTAACAGTGGAGTCGCGAATGGCGGTCGCGGCGGGCTCGCTGCTGGCGTCCACGCAGGGGTTCCCCGCCGGGTGCCTTCTCAGGCACAATGGAGCCGATACACCCTGACGCGCAGCGGCAACGAGGAGGCTCGGATCAGTTGAAGAACCCGACGTGGAGGACGACCGCCGCCCTCGGGCCCGCCGTGCTCCTGCCCTTCATGGCCTCCCTGTTCTACTTCGTCCTCTTCAGCGACCATCCCGCGGCGAGGGCACTCTACGGCGCCACCAAGGTCTTCACGGTGGTTTGGCCCTGGCTCGCGCTCCGCTTCCTCCTGCGCGAGCCCTTCGCCGGTCCCACGGCGGGCTGGCGCGCGAGGGTGCGCGCCCTGCCTCTCGGCGCAGCCGTCGGGGCCATCGTGGTCGCGCTCTTCATACTCGTGATGGGTACGCCCCTCGGTGGCGTCGTGTCGGGCGCGACCGGGGCCATCGGGACCAAGGCGCGGCAGTTGGGCGTCTTCGAGCACTACTGGGCCTTCGCGCTCTTCCTCTCGCTCGCCAACTCGCTCGTGGAGGAGTACTACTGGCGGTGGTTTCTCTTCGGCCGGCTCCGCCTCATCCTCCCCCGCTGGCCCGCCCACCTCCTCGCCGCGCTGGCCTTCTCCGCGCACCACGCCGTCATCACGACGCAGTTCCTGCCTCTCGCCTGGGGGCTCGTGGCCGCGGCGGCCGTGGCCGTGGGAGGCGTCATCATGAGCGCGCTCTACGAGCGCCAGGGGACGGTGGCGGGCGCGTGGGTCTGCCATCTCCTCGTGGACCTGGGTATCATGGGGATCGGGTACAGGCTGCTGTTCTGACATCGAGGATTCACCCGGGGGGGTGGGAGCGCGCTTGGCGACGAACGTCGAAGTCCCCCTGTGGCTTCTCCTGCTCATCCTGCTCCTGGCCTGCCTGGCCCTCCTCGACCGCCTCCTCGTGCCGAGCGCGCGCTGGGTGATCCGGTCGCGCACGAACAGGGTCCTCGAGGAGATCAACACCCACCTCAAGATCGAGCTGCAGCCCTTCCACAGGACCAAGCGCCAGGTGCTCATCGACCGCCTCCTCTACGACCCCAAGGTCATCGAGGCGGCGGAGGCCTTCGCGAAGACGCAGGGGATGCCCCGCGAGGTCGTCATGGCGAGGGCCGAGGGCTACGCGAAGGAGATCGTGCCCGCCTTCAACGCCTACCTCTACTTCCGCTTCGGGTACGCCGTGGCGAGGCGCGTGGCGCGCCTCCTCTACCGCGTCCGGCTCGGCTACTCGGACGAGGAGGGGCTCGCGCGCATCGAGAAGGGCGCGACGGTGGTCTTCGTCATGAACCACCGGAGCAACATGGACTACATCATCGTGGGGTTCCTGGCCGCGGACCGCGCCGCCCTGAGCTACGCCGTGGGCGAGTGGGCGCGCATCTGGCCGCTGAGGGCGCTCGTGCGCTCGCTCGGCGGCTACTTCGTGCGCAGGGATTCGCGCGACGACCTCTACCGGCGGGTGCTGGAGCGCTACATCGTCATGGCCACGGCCGCGGGTGTCACCCAGGCGCTCTACCCCGAGGGCGGGTTGAGCAAGGACGGCGCCCTGCGGGAGCCCAAGCTCGGCGTCCTGAACTACATGCTCAAGGAGTTCGACCCCGACGGGCCGAGGGACCTGGTCTTCGTCCCCGTGGGGATCAACTACGACCGCACCCTGGAGGACCGCACGCTCCTGCTCGGCCTCGACCCCGGCGGGCCCCGAAAGGGGAAGGGGAAGCGGAAGGCGAGGGCGCTCTGGAACACGGGCCGCTTCGCCACGAGGAACTTCGGCCAGATGGCGCTGGGGAGATGGCACCGGTTCGGTTACGCGTGCGTGAACTTCGGCACGCCCGTCTCCATGCGGGAGGAGACGCGACGCCGCGGCCTGGATCCCAGGAAGCTCCCGAGGGACGAGCGGGAGACGCTCGTGGCCGATCTCGGACGACGCCTCATGGACGACGTGGGCCAGGTCGTGCCGGTGCTGCCCGTCTCGCTCGTGGCCACGGTCCTTCTGCGGGACCTGGAGCGGGCCCTGAGCGAGTTCGACCTCAAGGGCGAGGCCCACGCCCTCCTCGGGAGGCTCGAGGCCCGCGGCGTCCACGTGTACATCCCTCGCCAGGACCGCGACTACGCCATCGCGGTGGGCCTGCGGATGCTCACCCTGCGGAACCTCGTCGAGGAGCGGGGCGGGCTCTTCGTTCCCGTTCCCGAGGAGGTGCCCCTCCTGCGGTACTACGCGAACGCCATCGCGCATCTGGTGGGGCGGGAGAGGTTAGACGAGAGACGTGAGACGTGAGACGTTAGACGATAGACGGGAGACGTTGGACGATAGACGTGAGACGTGAGGCGAGTGCGGTGGACCCGAGGGTCGGAGGCCCGAGCGTCCACCGTCCGGGGAGATCGAGAAGATGGCGGACCACACGTTGTCCGCGCTACCGTCCTGCTAGCTGATGCTCACCATGCGCTCGATGGGGAGGCGCGCGCGGTCCGCGATCTCCGACGGCACCTTCACCTCGTGGACGCCCGCCTCGAGGGAGTGCAGGAGATTCTCCATGGTGATCATCTTCATGTACTTGCACTCCATCTCGTCGCTCACCGGGAAATACTCCTTCCCCGGCGCGAGCTTGCGCATCCGGTGGAGGATCCCGGTCTCGGTGGCCACGACGAACTCCTTCTTGGGCGAGCCCACGACGTGCCGGACCATCCCCTCGGTGGAGGTGATGTAGGCGTCCTCCTCCTTCAGGTCCTTGTCCTTGAGGTAGACCATGCAGGAGGTCACGCACCCGCACTCGGGGTGGATGAGGAAGTCCGCCCCCGGGTGGGCCTCGCGCTTCGCCTGCACGTCCTCGGGGCGCACCGCCGCGTGCACGTGGCACTCGCCCGCCCAGAGGTGCAGGTTCTTGCGCCCCGTGATGCGTGAGACGTAGGCGCCGAGGAACATGTCGGGCCCGAAGAGCACGGTGCGGTTCACGGGGATGGACTGGACCACCTTCACCGCGTTGCTCGAGGTGCAGCAGTAGTCGCTCAGCGCCTTGACCGCGGCGCTCGTGTTCACGTAGGTCACGACCACGGCGTCGGGGTAGCGCTCCTTCCAGGCCTTGAGCTGTTCGGCGTTGAGGGTGTCGGAGAGGGAGCAGCCCGCCTCGAGGTCCGGGATGAGGACGGTCTTTTGCGGGCAGAGGATGCTCGCGGTCTCGGCCATGAAGTGGACGCCGCAGAAGACAATGAGGTCCGCCTCGGACTTGGCGGCTTGCTGGCTGAGGCCGAGGGAATCGCCCACGAAGTCGGCCACGTCCTGGACGTCGCCGATCTGGTAGTTGTGGGCGAGGATCACGGCGTTCTTCTCGCGGGCCAGCTCGCGGATGCGGGCGGCGAGGGCGTGCTGGGTGACGGTGGTCATGGGAACCTCCAGGGGAAAATCAAAGGCGCCCGCGAGGGTCATGCGCCTGGCGCCACGGGGAAAAGAAGGATAGCATACACGGGTACGCCAGGGAGGATTCCATGAAGACTTGGGCCAAGATCGGGGTGGGCTGCCTCGTCGTGTTGGTGCTGTGCTGCGTCCTGGGGATCGTGGGTCTCGTCGTCACGGGCAAGAAGGTCGGAGACCTCTTCGGGGGCATCGGCGGCGCCCGCCAGATGGCCAGAGACGTGAAGGCCATGGAGCAGTTGGACAAGACCTACCCCTTCACTCCGCCGGAGAACGGCGAGGTCACCGAGGCGCAGGCGCAGGGCTACATCGCCGTGGCGACGAAGGTGAAGGAGGCCATGGCGCCCTACGCCGGGTGGCTCAAGGAGCACGAGGGCACGCACGGCGACAAGAAGGGCGACTGGAAGGACGTGAAGACCGCCCTCACCATGAGCGCCACCCTCGTGAAGGCCATGCGCGAGGGCCTCGAAGGGGCCAAGATGAGCTCCCAGGAGTTCCACTGGATCGAGCGCGAGATGCGCTCCGCCTCGAAGGAGTCGGGCGGCGAAGGCCCCACCGACGCCCAGCGCTCCATGGTGGACAGCTCCGTGAAGGTCCTCGAGGAGCAGATGAACGCGCCCAACACCACTCCCGAAGCCAAGGCCCAGATTCAGGGGCAGATCGACAAGCTGAAAGCCACCCTCGAGGAGGCCGGCGGGCCCGTCTCGCCCAACCGCGCCCTCTACCTCAAGTTCAAGTCCGAGCTCGACGCCTGCGACCTTCAGGAGTTCAAGAGCGTGAAGGTCGAGTAGAGTCGTGAGGCATGAGGCGCGAGGCATGAGGGGAACACGACAAAACCCTTAGGGTCCCTGTGTTTCGCTCGCGCCTCACGCCTCGACACTCACGCCTTCCACCACGCGCACGATAACAACCGCGGAGGGGAGCGATCCCCTCCGCGGTTGCCGTAAGGCGGTCAGGCCTTTGGGTTCTAGTTCTTGAGACCGGCCAGGAGCCGGGCGAGGCGGGCCTTGTACCGGGAAGCGGTGTTGGCGTGGATGACGCCCTTCTTCTCGGTGCGGTCGATGACGGCGTACACCGACGGGAGGGACGCGCTCGCCTCCTCGTGCTTCTTCTCCGCCACGAGCCCGCGGTACTTCTTGATGGCCGTGCGCATCTGCCCGACGGCGATGCGGTTGCGGAGGCGCCGCTTCTCGGCCTGCCTCACTCTCTTCAACGCTGAATCGTGATTCGCCACAAGTTCCTCCAATAAGCCAGACGCGCATGTTACCCCGAAAGGCCCCGTCTGTCAAGGGGAAAGGGGCGGCGAGCGGGGAGCAGGGAGCTGACGGCTCTCGTCGTGGGAGCCGTCGCCCGACGGCGACTTCCTTCCAACCATCGCGATCAGGCGATCGCTCCCACAAAAGGCGATCGCTCCTAAGGGAGCTCGCCGCCCGTTGCTTTCATTCCGCCTCCGCCGGCTCGTAGAGCGTCCTCCTCTTGCGCGGGATGAACCCGGCGTCGGCGATGAGGCGGCGGAGCTCCTCCTCGTTCGTCCTGTTCCGGCACCCCGCCGAGGCCACCACGTTCTCCTCGATCATGATGGAGCCCATGTCGTTGGCGCCGAAGT
>JBBIUU010000104.1:0-10967 GCA_037440125.1 Acidobacteriota bacterium | reverse complement strand
CCGCGCAAGCAGCGCGAGACGGCGATCCTCCAGGAGTACCCGGCGGTCTTCATCATCGGCATCGGCTGGGTCCTGAAAGACGGCTATCCGCACGAGATGCGCGCCGCGGACTACGACGACTGGGTCACCCCGACGAAGAAGTGGACCAGGCAGGAGACCCACGGCCTCAACGGCGACATCCTCGTCTGGAACCCCGTCACCAAGCGCCGCCACGAGCTGACCTCGATGGGCGTCCGCGTCACGAAGGACACCCTCAGGCAGCAACTCGAGATCTCGGGGCAGCTCGACTTCCTCAACCTGCCCTACCACCAGGCCATCCTGAACGACAAGATCCCGCTCTCCATCGGCGGCGGCATCGGGCAGGCGCGGACCTTCATGTACCTGCTCCGCACGGCCCACCTCGGCGAGGTGACCGTCACGGTGTGGCCCAAGCAGCTCAAGGACATCTGCGCCAAGAAGAACATCCACGTGCTCGAATAGGGAGACCCGGGGAGGGTGTTCCTGCAGGGGCCGGGCTCAGCCCGGCCCCTTGTTTTGTCTTCATGCTGCGCACTCACCGCCGGATCTACGCTGGTTTCCGGTCGGCTGCGGATCGATGGATGGAGAGCAGAAGGTCCGGATTGCGGGGGTCGAGTCCCACCGCGACGGATGCAGATGCGAGGAAGGCGAGCGCGCCGGGGCCGGCCCACCCCGAGATGCTTCGGAGGGCTGCTGAGGGGACTCCTTGGAACCAAGACCCGGGCTGTTCCCCCGAAGGCAGACTGCAGAGAACTCGTCAAGAAACACTCGGCGCGTTTGGGGAGCCTGACAAAGCAGGCGCGCCGTCCCGGTGGGTGTTACTGCACCACCGCCTTCACCACCGCCCCCAACGCCTCCCCGAACGGCAGCGTCACGAAGGGGTCCGAGGGCAGCACGCGCAGCGGGACGAGGTGGCCGGAAACGTCGCGGAAGGCGCTGAAGGTGCCCGCGCGCCTCATGGTCACGCCGGAGAGGAAGGCCGCCGTGAAGAGGCACCGGGTCTCGATGCCCGCGGAGGCAGCGGCCTCGGCGATCTCTTTCTCGTGGCCGAGGAGGTAGCTGAGTTTCACCTGGGCGTCGGCGAGGGGCAGGTCGCCGCAGGGGACGCCCCCGGCCTCGAGGAGCGCGAGGCCCGTCTCGTACTCCGCGTCGTAAGGTTCCAAGGGCACCTGCGAAGTGACCGCCACGAAGGTTCCCGCGTCGACCGAGGCCTTGAGCGCGGGTAGGATGGAGTGCGCCGAGGCCTGGCGGACGTTGGCGTTCCCACCGCCGTACCCCGCGAGGATGGCGCCTCCCCCGCACGCCGCGAACTGTGCGCGGTAGTCCTGGGTGGTGAAGAAGGGGTTGCAGAAAACGGGCTTCACGGTGGGGTCGAAGCGCGTGTCGGCGCGGGCCACGCCGATGGACTCCACCGCGCGGGCCACCGTGGCCCACTCCTCGTAAGACATGTTCGAGGAGTCGAGCGCGAAGAGGTCGTGGCGCTTGGCCTCCTCGAAGAACTCGCCGAGAGAGCCGGTGATGTACTTCCAGACGAAATCCCCTGTGGGCTTGAGCCCGGACGTCATCCCCCCGTCACGCTGCGATTCGATGGTCCCACCCGTGCGGAGGAGGTGGAGGTCCTTGAGCCGCTGGTCCGAGAAGGGGACGTAGACCCAGTTTTTGCGGAGGGGGCGTACCTCGCCCGAGGAGGCGCTCGCGATGACGCGGCCCTCGAAGGCGTCCGCATCCCACTTGCGGTACTTCGTCAGGCGCCCCGAGAAGACCGACCGGCCGTCGTTGAACACGGCGAAGAGGCGCGGCGGACGCAGGCGGTTGAGCAGGACCACCGCCGTCCGCAGGTTTCCGAGCGCGTCCGAGTCGCTGAAGTACCCTCCCAGCGGGATCTGGGAACCCGTCATGGCCACGTTCGCGGTGAGGCCGTGGAGGGCGTAGTGCAGGTACGCGAAGCCCCACGCCATGGTGTCCGTACCATGCGTGATCAGGACCGCCGTCTCGTTGTCCACGCGCCCGCAGCGCGTCAGGCCGTCGGCGATCCGCTCCTCGAGATGGTCGAGGGCTCCCTCGCCCTCCAGCTCGTCTGAAAAGAGGACGCCCTCGGGGCCCATCTCGGAGACCGTGAGATCCTCGGTGACGCGCTCGCTCAGGAAGGCCTCGCGCAGGCCGCGCGCGTCGCCGGGGTGGCACACGAGGATCACGGGCGTCGCCGCCAGCTCGCGCCGCAGCATCTGGAGGAAGGGGGTTCCCTCGCCGTCTTTGGACGTGAAGTGGAGGTCCAGGACGACCGCGTCGGGCGCGTGTTCCGCGAGGCGCTCGCGGGCCTCGGCGGGGGTTATGGCAAAGCGCAGGGCCCACTGGGCCCGGCGGGTTGCGAGGTGCTCCCGGAGAGCTTTCTCGAGCTCGCAGAGCCCCTCGCCGACGAACAAGATGCTGAACGTTCTCAAGGAAGATCCCCTCCCCAAATCAGCCGGCATTCTACCATCGCCGCCTGCCCACTGCGCAGGCACGAAACGCCAGGAATAAGGAAAGAACTCACCACGGAGGCACGGAGGACACGGAGGAAGACAAAGAGAGAAAGCCTTTAGGGTTAAGGACGGATCCAGAACTCTAGAATCTGATTTTCATACAACTTCTTTTATCTCTCCTCTAACTTGGTTTCTCCGTGCTCTCCGTGTCTCCGTGGTGAATGGGGTTGCCCTACTCCTCGTCGCTGCCCCAGCGGACGACCGAGTCTCCGAACCTCTCGCGCAGAGCGTCGAGGGTCCGGTCGAGGTGCCTCGCGCGCTCCCGGTCCGCGGACTCGAAGAGCCCCGTCTGCACCGGCTGCGCGCCCGCCCCGCGAAGGTCGTAGGCGGCGATCCCCACGAGGCGCATGGGGACCGAGAGGTCGAAGCTCCCCAGGAGCACCTCGGCAGCGGCCAGGAGGTCGCGCTCGGTGTCCGTGGGCGTCCGCAGGGGCGCCTGGCGCGTCCACAGTCTGAAGGCGTGGGTCTTGAGCTTCACCCGCACGCCGCCGGCGAGGAGCCCCTCGCGGCGGAGGTGCCTGGCCACGCGGGCCGAGCAGCGCCGGAGCGTGGGGAGGATCTCCTCGCGCCCGGTGACGTCCTCATCCAGGGTGTACTCCGCGCCGATGCTCTTGGCGTCGCGATCGGGCACCACCTCGCGTTCATCTCGAGCCCAGGAGAGCGCGTGGATGTGGGACCCCAGCTCGCCCCAGCGGGCCACGAGGCGCCGTTCCTCCGCCTTGGCCACGTCCCCGATGGTCCGGAACCCGGCGGCCTCGAGCACCTCCCTGGTCTTGGGGCCCACGCCCCACAGCCTCGAGACGGGGAGGGGCCAGAGGAAGTCCGTCTCCGTGCCCGGGGGAACGAGGGTCAGGCCGTCGGGCTTGCGGAAGTCGCTCGCCACCTTCGCGACGTACTTGGTCGTGGCGACGCCCACGGAGACCGTCAGCCCGCCCGTGGCCTCGTGGACCTCCGCCCGGATCCTCTGGCCCATGGTCTCCGGGGGGCCGAAGAGGCCCTCGGCGCCCGTCAGGTCGAGGAAGGCCTCGTCGAGGCTGAGGGGCTCCACGAGCGGCGAAAAGCGGTGGAATACCGCCATGACTATCTCTGAGATCTCCGAGTACCGCGAGAAGTTCGGGGGGACCACGACGGCCTGCGGACAGCGCCGGCGGGCCACGGCCATGGGCATGGCGCTGTGGCAGCCGAAGGGGCGCGCCTCGTAGCTCGCCGTGGAGACGACCCCGCGGCGGCCCGTGCCGCCCACGAGGAGCGGCTTGCCGCGGAGCTCGGGGTGGTCGAGCTGCTCCACGGCGGCGAAGAACGCGTCCATGTCGGCGTGCGCGATGATGCGCGGCCAGCGGCCCTCTGCGAGCATGACCCTAGGGTATCAAAGCGGCCCCGCGGACGCGAAAAGGCCGCAGGAAGAACTCCCTGCGGCCTTCCGGTACGGCATTTGAACGTTGACCTAGTTCACCCGCTTGTAGGTCATCTCCATCATCTTCATCTCTTTACCGTCGGGCCCGTTGGCGTACATCTCGAAGGTCTCCTGGTCGGCGCTTTCGCGCTTCAGGACCTCGCGCATCTTCACGGCCTTGCCGCTGACGGGGTCGCTGAAGCTCATCGAGGCGTTGAGGACCTTCCCCGAGGCGTCCATCTGGCCGTCGCCCGTCATGAAGGTGGTGCTCATGGAGTCGGTCCAGAAGAAGATGTACTTCTTCATCACGTTGTCGTAGCCCGTGATGCCCAGGCCCTGGAAGGGCTGACCCATGTAGGTGCCCTCGTACTCCTCCTGGAGCCAGCGTCCGCCGAAGATCATCTTGCGGACGGCCTTCCCTTTGCTGACCTCCGGCTTGGGTCCCTCGAAGGAGGTGACGGTGACCTCCCATTTCCCGGCCATGGCCGCAAGCTCCTTGTGCTGCGGGCCCGGCGTCGACGCCTTCTGCCAAGCCTCCATGGCCGCCTGCTGCTTCGGGTCCATGGGCGGGGCTTTCTGGGCGTCAGCCTTCGGTTTGTCCTGGGCCGCGAGCGCGGCGGCCAGCGCCAGGGACAGGGACAGGACGGTGATGCGGACGAGCGCGGTCTTCATGGATAGCCTCCTATGAATGGCAAACCCTCTGCTTCGGGGACAGGATGGCGGAACCTCGGTGCGGCAGAACCTATTCCACACCGTCAGCCGATCTTCACGACGACCTTGCCGAAGTGCGCGCCCGATTCCATGAAGCGGAGGCCCTCGACGGCATCGGTGAAGGGGAAGACCCGCCCGACGGCCGGGCGCATCCCGTGCAGGGCGATGGCCCGGTTCATGGTTTCGAAGCAGTCCCGCGGGCCCACGAAGACGCCCTGGATGCGCGCGCCCTTCATGAGGATGGCGCGCACGTCCACCTGGGCGGCCGTGCCCGAGAGCACGCCGATGACCGAGATGGTGCCCCCCAAGGCCACGCACCCGAGGGAGGCGGCGAGGGTCCCGGCGCCGCCCACCTCCACGATGTGGTTGGCTCCCTGGCCGTCCGTCAGGTCCTTGACGGCCTTCGACCAGTCGGGAGTGGTCCTGTAGTTGATGGTGGCGTCGGCCCCGAGGGCCCTGGCGCGCTGGAGCTTCTCGTCGCTCGAGGAGGTCGCGATGACCCTCGCGCCGCACAGCTTGGCGAACTGGAGCGCGAAGACCGACACGCCCCCCGTGCCCTGGACGAGGACCACGTCGCCCGGCCTGCAGGCGCCCTTCGTCACGAGGGCGTTCCAGGCCGTCACGGCCGCGCAGGGGAGGGTGCTGGCCTCCTCGTCGCTCAGGTGAGCCGGCGTGGCCACGACGCCGCCCTCCTGGAAGAGGGCGTACTCGGCGAGGGTCCCGTCCAGGGGGCCCCCGAGGGTCGAACCGCGGGATTCGGCGGTGGGCTCTCCGGAGGCCCACCGCTGGGCGAAGCACCCGGCCACGCGGTCGCCCGCCTTGAACCGCTTCACCCCCTCCCCGACGGCGGCGACGGTGCCCGCGCCGTCCGAACAGGGGACGAGGGGAAGGGGCTGCTTGGGGTTGTAGGTCCCCTTGATCGTCATGAGGTCGCGGAAGTTGAAGGAGGCCGCGCCGAGCTTGACGAGGACCTCGCCGGGGCCCGGACCGGGGGTGGGGCGCTCGACGGCCCGGACGTTGTCGAGGCCGAACCCGCCCTGGATCTCATACGCTTTCATGATCGAATCCTCCGTCGTTCCGTCTCTGCCTACATGACAGTTTAGACCCCAGCGGCCGCCCGCGCCACGTCCCCGCATCTTGACGGAAGCGGGGTTCGGCCAGTATATTCAAATCCAGAAAGTGCTCTGGACACGTCCGATCGGGGGGATCGGCACCTCCGCCGCCGTGCCCGGGCCGCCTGGAGGATGCATGGTGACCATCCGGCTGACTGATTTCCTGCTCATGATCCTCACCGGGCTCGCCTGCGTGGCGGTCGTGTATCTCGTCGCCATGATCCGCAAGCTCACGACGGTCCTGGACGACATGCGCAAGACCTCGGCCCGGATCGACCAGGTGATCCCCCACGTCCAGAATCTCTGCACCACGACCGAGGAGACCATGCGGTCGGTGAAGGGTCTCTCGGACCAGGGGACGCGGGTCGCGACGGACGTGGCCGACGTGACGGGCGAGCTCCGCGAGGTGGCGGACGACGTGGTGGCCCGCTACCACGGGCTGGTCAGCGCGTTCGATTCGGTGAGTGTGTTGGCGAGCAGTTTCAAGGCGGGCCTGGCCGCGGTCCAGGCCCTGAGGCATTCGGATGACCCAGTGTCGGACCCTGACGGTCCATCGGAGGAAACTGGCGATGAAGAAGGAAACCTCTAACGTAATGGTGGCGTTCCTCCTCGGGGCGGTGGCGGGCAGCGTGGCGGCCCTCCTGCTGGCCCCCGCGTCGGGCGCCGAAACCCGCAAGAAGCTCGCGGACGGCCTGAGGAAGGCCAAGGACAAGGCCATCGACGGCCTGGAGAGTGCCAAAGAGTATGCCGCCACCCACAAGGACGCCATCAAGGAAGCTTACTCGGAGGGCAAGGAGGCCTACCAGCGCTCCCTCAAGAAGGGCGAGGCCTGATCCGTAACCACGGAGAGAAGGGGTGTTCCGGGGCGGGCTGAAAGGCCCGCCCTTTTGGTTATTCGCGGGAGGCGCCTCCCGGCGGCGAAGCGTGGTAGTGCCACGGCCCCCGTTCGCGACCAGGAGGTCGCTCCCACAATTTCGCCCTCCGCCTCCGTTGAACATTGGGGGCCGGAGGCGTACCGTGTCGGGGGCGCGAGACGCCCGGGGGACCCCATGACCCATCCGGAACCGCTGAGCCAGAGGCGCATCCTCCAGTTCTGGTGGCCCCTGGCCTCCACGTGGATGATGATGTCTCTCGAGGGGCCCTTCATCGCGGCGGTCATCGCGCGCCTTCACGAGCCCAAGATCAACCTCGCCGCGTACGGCGTGGCCTTCGCCTTCGCCATGCTCCTGGAGTCGCCCATCATCCTCATCATGAGCGCCTCCACGGCGCTCGTGCACGACCGCACGAGCCTGCACAAGCTCCGCCGGTTCACGTACGCGCTCAACCTCGCCATCACCCTCGCCATGGCCCTCCTCGTCTTCACGCCCGCCTTTCGCGCGCTCATGGAGGGCCTCATCGGCCTTCCGCCGGAGGTGGCACTCCTGACGCGCCGGGCGTGCATGATCCTCCTGCCCTGGCCCGCGGCCATCGGCTACCGGCGCTTCTACCAGGGCATCCTCATCCGCTCCGGGCTCACGCGCCGGGTGGCCTACGGGACCGTGGTCCGGCTCACCTCCATGGCGCTGGCGGCCGTGGTCGGGGCCTTCGTCTTCCACCTCGGAGGCGCCCTCGTGGGGGCCGCGGCGCTCGCCACGGGCGTAGTCATGGAGGCCCTCGCGAGCCGCCTCATGGCCCTCGGCGCGGTGCGGCACCTCCTCGCCACGGGGCCGGGCCCGGACGGGCGGGAGAACCCCATCTCCTACGGCTACATCTGGCGGTTCTACTACCCCCTGGCGCTCACGTCCATCATGACCCTGGGCGTGAACCCGGTGGTGACCTTCTTCCTCGGCCAGAGCCGGATGGCGCTCGAGTCCCTCGCGGCCATGCCGGTGGTGAACTCGCTCGTCTTCCTCTTCGGCAGCGTGGGCTTCGCCTTCCAGGAGGTCGGCATTGCCCTTCTGGGGCCGGCGCGGGAGGGCTATCTCCCCCTGAAGCGCTTCGCGGCCACGCTGGCCGCGTGCTCCTCGGGGGCCCTGGCGCTCGTGGCCTTCACGCCGGCGCTGGGCGTGTGGTTGCAGGGGGTGAGCGGGCTCAGCCCCGAGCTCGCCGCGGTGGCCGCCGTGCCGATCCGTGTCCTGGCGGTCATGCCCGCGCTCTCGGTGACCCTCTCCTTCCAGCGCGCCATGCTCGTGGCCTCGAAGCGGACCGTCCCCATCACATGGGCCACGGTCATCGAGGTGGCGGGCATCGTCCTCGGCCTCTTCGCGGGGATCCGGGGCCTGAACCTCGTGGGCGCGACCGCCGCGGGGTGCTCCTTCATCTTCGGGCGGGGTTCGGCCGTCCTCTTCCTGCTCCGGAAGCCTGCGGCGTGACGCCTCCCCGATAGCGAAACGGCGGGCCCAGAGGCCCGCCGTTGCAGAGTGGCTCTCTCAGACCCTGGCTCAGTGTTCGTGGTCGCCGTGGCCGTGCACGTGGCCGTGGCTGAGTTCCTCGGCCGTGGCGTCCCGGATGCCGACCACCTTCACGTCGAAGTGCAGGGTCATCCCCGCCAGGGGGTGGTTCCCATCCAGGGTCACGCCCTCGGGGGTGACCGCCGTGACGGCGTACTCGTAGGTGTCGCCGTCCTCGTCGCTGGCCTCGAGCATCTGGCCCACTTCGGGCTCGAAGTCGAAGGAGGCGCGTGGCTCGGTGAAGATCAGCTCGGGATCGGAGACGCCGTAGCCCTCCTCCGGAGGCACCGAGACCTTGGCGGCGTGTCCCTCCAGCTTGCCCTCGAGGGCCGTCTCGAGGCCGGGCACGATGTTGCCGTGGCCGTGCAGGTAAACCAGAGGCTCGGCCCCGTCGCTCGTGTCGAGGATCTCGCCCCCGTCATCCCTGAGGGTGTATTCGATGGAAATCACCTTGTCGCGCCCCACGATCGACGGTTCGGCCATGCGCTCCTCCCCAGCCGCCTGGCCCGGAACTCTTCCGGTCGCCGGGGCGGGCTTCCTGCACGGTACAACGGGACGGGGGAAATGTCACCCGGCGGCTGCGGCCTCGGGCACGCGGTAGTGGTCCTCGATGAGGTCCACGCCGCAGGGCAGGGCGTCGCACCAGTCGAGGAATCGCGCCACCAGGGCCTTCCCCCGGAAGAGGCCGCCGTGCTGCGGGACGATGGCCTCCACATCCAGCGTCCGGACCATGGCGGTCCAGGCGCGCAGGGCTCCGTTCGAGGCCATGTACCGCCGGTGCATGGCCTCCATGAATTTCAGGTGGGCGTCGAAATCGGTCACCTCCGGGGCGTCCTCGCCGAAAGACGCGCCCAAGTCGCCCGAGTAGAGGAACTTCGAGACCCGGTCGTAGACGTGAAAGTTGCCCGGCGAGTGGAGGAAATGGGCGGGCAGGACCAGGAGCCCCAGGCCGCCGAGTGGGAGGACCATGCCCTCGTCGGGAATCCCCTTGATCCGCGTGACGAGATCGGTGTCGAAGCCGAAGTGGGGGATGAAACGGGTCCAGAGCTTGGAGACGTAAGTCGTCGCACCCGTCCCGGACATGAGGGCGCCCGCGGAGGAGCCGATGTCGGGGTCCTGGTGGGACAGGAAGACGTACTTCAGGGAGGCGTCGCCCAGCGCGTTCCGGACCTCTCCCAGGAGGTGGGAGTAGGTCTTGTGTCCCCCCGGGTCGAGGATCATGGCCTCGCCCCCGTGGACGATCAGGTGTTGGTTGACCTGGACCATGGTCCCCGGACCGAAGTCCTCGAGCATGATGTTCCGGTGCTCGTCCTGGTGAAAAAGTACACGCCTGGCCATGGTCGTTCCCCCCCTATGCCCACTGACAATCTCCAAGCTGTGGCACTTATTCCCGGAATGGGGAAACGCACCCGCGGGGGCAGGCGCCCGCCGGGGGGGCTTGCCATTTGCGAGCGAGGCGGGTAACCTTCCGCCCATGGGTCAGAAGAGGGGAACCCAGAAAACCAAGAGTCCGGCCCGGAAGAAAGGCCCCGTGCGCAAGGCGAAGGCCCCTGCGACCAAGCCCAAGCGCGCTCCGGACAAGCCCTCTAAGCTCAAGACCTCGAAGGCCATGGCCCCCAAGGCGAAGACCCCGAAGGCTGCCGCTCCGGGGAGGGGCGCCGCGAGGCCCAAGGCGCTCAAGCCCCCGACCAAGAAGGCCACCTCTCCCAAAGCCCTGCCCAAGAAGTCCAAGGCCGCCAAGCCGGCCAAGACCCCCAAGCCGCCGGCCAGGAGGGCTGCCCCTCCCAAGGCCCAGCCCAAGAAATCCAAGGCCGCCAAGCCCGCCAAGGCGGCGGCCCGGGAGCCCCAGACGCCCAAGCCCAAACCGGCGCCCCGCCCCCAGCCCAAGACCGCCCGCGCTCCCGTGAAGCAGGCGAAGGTGACGCCCCCTCAGATGATGCCTCCCAAGACACCTCAGCCCGAGCCACCCAAGCCCAAGGCGCCCGAGCCCTTGCCCAAGAAGGCCCTGGGGCAGAACTTCCTCGTGGCGGAACCCTACATCCAACGCATCCTGGACACCACCCGGTTCATGACGGGCGCGGCCCAGGGCATCGTCGAGGTGGGTCCTGGACGGGGAGCGCTGACGGCGGGCCTGGTGGCGAGCGGCAAGCCTTACTGGGGCATCGAGCTCGACGACCACCTCGCGGCCGCCATCTCGTCGCGGTTCCCGAACGCCCGCGTGACGGTGGCCGACGCCCGGACCTTCGATTGGTGCTCCCTCTCCCGCGTGACGGGGCTCGTGCCCTGGCTGCTCGTGGGAAACCTGCCCTACAACGTCGGCACCGAGATTCTCCACGCGGCGCTCTACCGCCGCGAGGTGCTCTGCGGGGCCCTGGTCATGCTCCAGCTCGAGGTGGCCCAGAAGTTCTGCTCCGGCGCCCACGTCGAGGGATACGGGCCCTACGCGGCCTGGGCCGACCCCTGGTGGGAGCGCCGCCTCCTCTTCCAGGTGCCGCCGGGCGCCTTCCGGCCCCAACCCCAGGTGACGAGCGCGGTGTGCGCCTTCTCCGCGCGTTCCGTCCCGCGCCTGCCCTCGGCGCGCATGGAGGCTTACTGGGCCTTCGTGCAGCGCGCCTTCCGACAGCGACGGAAGACCCTCGTGTCGAACCTCACCGTCGGCGAGCCGAAGGGGAAGACCGACTGGGGCTCCACGCTCGAGCGCCTGGGCCTACTGCCCACGGCGCGCCCCGACGAGGTGCCGCCGGAGAGGTATGTGGACCTGTTCGTCCGCTCGGGCGGGTAG
>JBBIUU010000103.1:1888-10995 GCA_037440125.1 Acidobacteriota bacterium | reverse complement strand
GCTTCAGCCGTTGTGTCGACAGGCCCTAGGGAACTGGGTGACTAGGCGACTAGAAAAGAACCCCCGCCGGGTTTCGGGTCTGCAGGCGATAGACGAGACGCCCTGGACTATCCCGATGAAGGAAGAACCACCCACACCCCACCCCGCGTCTCCTCGTCCCCCCTTCTCCGCGTCCGCCACTCGGTCAGGGCCAAGATCGGGCGGCATCTCCTCCAGCCTTGCCCCGCCACCGCCCCTCCGCTAAACTTCTCCCTCACCGTGACCGGAGGAGAGATGGATCCCGAAATCAGACGGCTCAAGCAGATCGCGTACGCGATCCGGAAGGACATCCTCGTCATGACCCACGCGGCCCAGTCGGGCCATCCGGGAGGCTCCCTCTCGGCCATCGACCTCATGACGTGCCTGTACTTCCACGACATGGCCCTGAACCCGAAGGACCCCCAGTGGGAGGGGCGCGACCGCTTCATCCTCTCCAAGGGCCACGCGAGCCCGGCGCTCTATGGGGTGCTCGCCAGGGTCGGCTACTTCCCTCACGAGGAGCTCCTCACCTTCCGAAAGTTCAACTCGCGCCTCCAGGGGCACCCCGAGCGCAAGTTCCTCCCCGGCGTGGAGATCTCCACGGGGAGCCTGGGCCAGGGCCTGAGCGTGGCACACGGCATGGCCCTCGGCCTCAAGCTCGCCGGCTCCCCGCAGCGCGTCTACTGTCTCGTGGGAGACGGAGAGCTCCAGGAGGGGCAGACCTGGGAAGCCATCATGGCGGCGGGCCACCGGAAGACCGACAACCTCTGCGCCATCCTCGATCACAACCACCTGCAGATCGACGGCATCGTGGAGGAGATCAAGAACGAGGAGCCCGTCCCCGAGAAGTTCGAGGCCTTCGGCTGGGCCGTCCACCACATCGACGGCCACGACTACGATGCCATCCTGACCGCCCTCGAGGCGGCCCGGAACACCAAGGGCCAGCCCACCTTCATCGTGGCCGAGACGGTGAAGGGCAAGGGCGTCTCCTTCATGGAGAACAACGTGGACTTCCACGGGAAGGCGGCCAACGACGAGGAGCTCAAGATCGGACTGGCCGAGCTGGACCTGGCGCTCGCGCAGCTCGGAGGTGAGGCATGAGCGAGAAGAAGGCCCTCCGCGACGCCTACGGCAAGACCCTCCTCGCCCTCGGCAAGGAGAACGACAAGGTGGTGGCCCTAGACGCGGACCTCTCCGGCTCCACGCGCTCCAACTGGTTCGCCGAGGCCTTCCCCCACCGCTTCTTCAACGCGGGTGTGGCGGAGGCGGACATGATCGGCACGGCGGTGGGGCTCTCCACCGCGGGCTTCATCCCCTTCGCGTCGACCTTCGCGGTCTTCGGGACGGGGCGCTGCTACGACCAGATCCGGCAGTCGGTGTGCCTGAGCGAGGCCAACGTGAAGATCGTCGTCACGCACGCGGGCGTCACCGTGGGCGAGGACGGCGGCTCCCACCAGATGCTCGAGGACATCTCCCTCATGCGCGGCCTGCCGCACATGCGCGTCATCGTGCCGTGCGACTACGCGGAGACGGTGGCGGCGGTGCGCTACGTGGCCGGGCAGGAAGGCCCCTTCTACGTGCGCCTCAGCCGCGAGAAGTTCCCCGTCCTCTACGCCGACGACGCCTGCCCCTTCGCCTTCGGAAAGGCTCACACCCTGAGGCAGGGCAAGGACGTGGGCATCGCCGCGTGCGGGATCATGGTCTCGCAGGCCCTCGAGGCGGCCGAGCTCCTCGCCAAGGAGGGCATCGAGGCGGAGGTCCTGAACGTCTCCACGATCAAGCCCCTGGACGAGGACGCCGTCGAGGCCCTCGCTCGCAAGACGGGCGCGGTCCTCACCGCCGAGGAGCACTCGGTGTACGGCGGCCTCGGCTCGGCCGTCTGCGAGACCCTCGCGGAGCGCTTCCCCGTGCCCGTCCGCCGTGTGGGCGTCAAGGAGGCCTTCGGGTTCTCCGGCAAGCCCGGCGAACTCCTCAAGCACTTCCGCCTCGACCCCGCCTCCCTCGCCGAGGACGCGAAGGCGCTGCTCAAACGGAAGGCGCGGTAACGTGACGACTGCTCGACTGTGAAACCCTGAAGCTCGGGCCAAACGGCGTTCTGAGGAGTCTGCCTTGATCATGCCGCCCGGATTGGTCCGATGGCGCGAAAGGCGAGGCGGGCGCACCGGAGGCGTACTCCGAACGTACGTTGAGGATGCGCACGCCGAGCCTGACAAAGCCAGCGGGCCAAGACTGGCGGCCTCGGGGCAGCCATGATCCGCTTCTACAACGTCGACAAGACCTACCGCGGCGACCACCACGCCATCGAGGGTGTCACCCTCACCGTCCATCCGCGGGAGTTCTGCTTCATCACCGGCTCCTCGGGCGCCGGCAAGAGCACGCTCCTCAAGCTGATCATCCGCGAAATCCGTCCCACGGCGGGGCAGATCCTCGTCAACGGACGGCACCTCGAGGCGCTCACCACCTCCCAGATGCCCGCCTTCCGGCGCCGCGTGGGCGTGGTCTTCCAGGACTTCCGCCTCATCCCCACGCGGACCGTCTACGAGAACGTGGCCCTCGTCCTCACGATCCAGGGCGTGCCACTGAGGGAGCGGCGGCGCAGGGCCTACGAAGCCCTGCAGTGGGTGGGCCTCCAGAACCGAATGTCCTCCTTCCCGGAGCAGCTCTCGGGCGGCGAGCAGCAGCGCGTGGCCATCGCTCGGGCCCTCATCAACCGCCCGGTCATCCTCCTCGCCGACGAGCCCACGGGGAACCTCGACGCCGAGCTCGCCCGCGAGATCCTCGCGCTCTTCAAGGAGGTCAACGCCGCGGGCACGACCGTGGTGGTGGCCACCCACGACCGCAGCCTCATCGCCGAATTCGGCGGCCGCGTCATCCTCCTGGACCACGGGCGTCTCGTCGACGGGGGGGAGTAGGATGAAGGCGAAGGCGGAAGGTGGAAGGCGGAAGGCGGAAGTGGCACGAAGCACGGTTTGGAAGGCTACGCCCGAAATCCAGTATCCGGCCGCTGGTTTCCGAACTCCGAATTCCGAATTCCGAATTTTCCGCGTGCCCCCGGAGGCCTCCTCGCCATGAGCTGGCTGCGCACGCTGATCTACTTCGTCCAGGAGGCGCTCCTCGACTTCCGGCGCAACAAGGCGCTCTACGGGTTCGCGTGCTTCGTCATGACCCTCTCGCTCTTCGTCCTCGGCTTCTCCCGCTACCTCACGGGCAACGTGAACGCCATCCTCAGGACGTGGGAGCGCGACCTGGAGGTGAGGGTCTTCCTCGCCGACGAGGCGCCCCGGGACATGGTCATGGCCCTCCAGAAGGAGTTCGCCAAGGACCCGAGCGTGGCCTCGGTGGACTACGTCTCCCCCGAGGAGGCGCTCAAGGTCCTCGAGCGGCTGGCGCCGGCCTTCAAGGCCTCGGGGATGGCGCAGGGGGACAGCCCCCTGCCGCCTTCCCTCTCCCTGCGGCTCAAGATGCCTCTGGACCTGGACCGCGTCCGCGCCCTCGTGGCGCGCGCCGGCAAGATGCCCGGCGTGGCGCAGGTCCTCTTCGACTGGGACTGGGTGGACCGCCTGCGCAGCTACACCCGCTTCGCGGCGTTCCTGGGGTGGGTCCTCTTCGCGGCCCTGGGCATCGCCGCGGTCTTCACCGTGGCGGCCATCTGCCGGATCATCGCACTGAACCGCCGGGAGGAGATCGCCATCCTCCACTTCGTGGGCGCCACGGGGGCCAGCGTACGCGGCCCCTTCGTCGTGGGCGGCATGCTCATGGGCGCCTTCGCCGCGGCCGGGGCGCTCCTGGCGGTGGTGGCCGCCCACCTCCTCCTGCAGCGCTCTTCTGGGAGCGACACCCTCCTGCTGGGCTGGGTCTCGCGGAGCTTCCTGGACCTCGGCGACCAGGCGCTCCTCCTGGGCGCGGGCGTGGTCCTGGGAGGACTGGGCGGGCTCACCGGGCTCGGCTCGATCGAATGGTGGACGCACTGATGGCGGACGAAGAGAAGGACGGGCTCGTCACGATCCGGGAGTACAGCGTGCCCCTCGAGGCGGAGTGGGCCCAGAACGTCCTCGCCGCAGCCGGCATCTGCTGCCTCCTGCCGGACCGCAACGTGAACTACCTCTATACGCCGGTGACGCCGGTCCGCGTCCAAGTACCCGCGGCCGTAGCGGAGGAGGCGGAGGCGGTCCTCACCGAGATGGAGATGCAACGCGCGCTGGGCGAGACGCCCGAATCGGCGGAGGCGGCCGAGGGCCCCTCGGCGGACGAGGAGCCCGCCAGCGTCGAGGCCATCGACCCTCACGACCTCTGCCCCGTGCCCGAGCCGCGGCTGGCCTGTCCGGCGTGCGGGAGCAAGGAGATCGAGGCCTCTGACCCCCCGTCCGGCGTCCAGGCCTCCATGTTCGAGAGCCTCGTCTCGGCGGCCCTGGGGCGCGGTTGGGTCCGCTGCACCGCCTGCGGGCACTCCTTCGAAATCTAAAGTCGGAAGGCCTAGAACGACTCCCTGCCCAGACGCCGGGCTTCGGCGAGGTAGCCTCGCCGGGTGCTTTCGTTGGCATCGGGCACGGCGTAGAAGTAGTGGTGCGCGACCTCGCGGACGCCGCACATCCTCAGGGTCCAGTCGTCCCAGGTCTGCTTCAGGGCGCGGGTGAACCCGATGGCGTCGGACTGGGCCTGCGTCGAGCCCGTCGTGGTGAGGACGAGCGCCCGCTCGTGTTTCAGGAGCCCCACCACCGTGCCGTCGTCGTCGAACCGGAAGGCGAAGCCCTGCAGGAACACTCGGTCCACGAAGCCCTTGAGCACGGCGGGCGGTGCGGCCCACCAGAGGGGGAACACGAAGGCCAGCCCCTGGGCCGCCTCCACACGCTTCTGAAGGGCCGCGACGTCGGGATCGGGCGCCCCCGTGCCGATGCGCCTCAGCTCCGCGGCGCCCATGCGGGGGTCGAACCCCTCGCCGCATAGGTCGAGGACGTCGGGCTCGTGCCCGGCCCCCACGAGTCCCGCGCAGAGCTCCAGGCAGAGCGCGGCGTTGAAGCTGTCGGGGTCGGGGTGGGCGAGGACGACGAGGACGCGCACGTCGGGCTACCGGGCCAGGAAGCGGTCGGAGGCGAAAGCGGCGACGACCTCGCCGATGTAAGCGCGGTGGTAGTCGCGCCGCGGGTAGTGCTCGTCGATCCTCGGGTCGAGGAACCGCGAGGGGTCCAGGTCGAAGGTGTACACGGCCCGGCACTCGAGGACGAGCTCGGACCCTTCCACCCGCGGGACTTTGACGGCCTCCGAGGGCTCGGGGGCGATGTCGGCCTCGGACCACTTGTCGTAGTCCCGCCCGGAGCGGCTCCCGCAGAAGTCCAGCGCCGCACGGAGGGTCTCCGGCAGGAAGTTCAGCGTGAACTCGGGCGGGGCCTCCATGAGCGTGTACGTGTGCCGGGTGGGCCGGACGTAGACCGTGGCCACGGGCCGGTTCCAGAGGGTCCCGAACCCGCCCCACGAAACCGTCATGGGGTTGGGCCGCTGCGCCCCTGCCACGAGGAGCGCCCACTCCTGGTCGAGGAGTTGGAAGGGCCGGAACAGGATGTCCGACGGTGCGACGCGCTTCACGGCTTGCCTCCTTTCGGCGGGCTGATCCCCGCCTCCTCCATCTGCTTCCTCAGGGCCGCAACCACTCGTTTGAAGCTGAGCTGGGCCACCTCCTCGGGCGTGGCCGCGAGGGAGAAGCGTCCGTTGTGCTCGTAGTCCGCGTGCCAGAGGATCTTCCCCGAACCGGAGCGAACGGCGACATAGAGGGAGCCGTTCAGGTAGGAACGCGGGGCCGACGCCGTGGTCCCGGCCGTGTTGTTCAGGCCCGCCATGGTGTTCGTGGCGCCCGTCACCCCGTAGCCCACGTTCGGGTCGGCGAGCACCCGCTCGACGGTGAACCGCACCTGGACCTCGCCCGCCACCGGGGCGTCGGCCCCGATGGGGAGGATCGTCCCCATCTCCTGCACGGCCATGGCCTGCAGGGTCTTGGACTCGAACTGGGGCACGTCGCTCTTGGCGGTGAGCGTGTAGGAGCCACCCGCCACGAGCTCGTGGAGGCCCGCGTCGGTGCCGGTCTTCACGGCGCTGCACGCGGTGAGGGCGGCGATGGCGAACGCCGCGAGGCCGGAGGAGAGCATCTTGCGCATGGGCACCTCGGTCAGGGAGTCTGTTCCGCCGGCAGGTGCCGGGTCTTGCGTTCGATGGCCGCGCGGATCGCCGGGAGGGCCTGCCGGGCGGCGGTCTCGCCCGCCTCGATGAGGCGCTTCTTCTGGGTGAAGTCGTCGAAGGCGATGCCCGACACGTCGGGGGTGATGACCACGTCTGCGTCCTTGGCCTTGAGGGCCCCCAGCTCGGCAGTCATGCGCGCGATGGCGTGGAGCGCCACCTCCACGGGATTCTGGGGCCGGGTGGCGGGGGCTCCGGAGGGGATGGCCACGGCGATGACCACGTCGGCGCCCTTCTGGCGGGCGAAGTCCACGGGCACGGGATCGGCGACGCCGCCGTCCACGTAGAGGCGCCCCCCGAACTCCACGGGGACGAAGACGCCGGGGATGGCCGCGGAGGCGTGGACGGCCTGCGCCACGGAGCCCTTCTCGAAGGCCACGGGGCGCCCCGCCATGAGGTCCACGGCCACGGCGGCGAAGGGCACCTTCATGGTCTCGATGCTCTTGTGCTTGAGGTGCGTGCCGAGGAACTGCTCGAGGCGCTCGCCCTTCACCAGCCCGCCGGAGAGGAAGGCGAGGGCCTTGTAGTCGAAGATGTCCTCCTCCCCCACGGCCACGGCCTGGAACTCCGCGTCGAGCACCTTCCCCGTATCGGCGTAGAGGGCGCCGACGAGGCTCCCGACGGAGGTCCCCACGACGAGGTCCACGGGGATCTTCTCCTGTTCGAGGACGCGCAGGACGCCGATCTCGGAGAAGCCCCGCGCACCGCCGGAGCCGAGCGCGAGGCCGACCTTGGGAGGCACGGCCTGGGTGGGGACCTGCTGAGGCGTCGATTCGGGGGGCTTCTGCTCGGCGCATCCGGCGAGGGCCAGGACGGCGAGGGACAACACGACGGACCTGAGTGCGTTCGATGGCGGCATGGCGGCGGGTTCCTTGACTCCGAGAAAGGGCGGAGGGCGTGCCTCCGCTCCCCCATTCTATCAGGCCTTGCCGCCGAGTTTGAGAATCCGGTCGAACTCGGCCTTGGTCACGGGGCAGACGCTGAGGCGCGACTGGCGGAGGAGCTCCATAGCGGCCAGGGCTTTGGTGCCCTTGATCTCGTCGAGAGTGACCGGGCGCTTCAGCCCGTGGGCGGGCGCCACGTCCACGCAGGACCAGTCGCCCTCGGTCGCGGTGGGGTCCGGGTAGGCCGCCCGCTCGACCACGGCCACGCCCACCACCGCCTTCTCGGACATGGAGTGGTAGACGAAGCAGAGGTCGCCGGGCTTCATGGCGCGTAGGTTGTTGCGCGCGGCGAAGTTGCGCACGCCCGTCCAGGCGGCCTTCTTGTCCCGGCCCAGGTCGGCCCAGGCGTACTCCTCGGGTTCGGTCTTGATGAGCCAGTACGCCATCTCAGGGCAGGTCCTTCAAGATCTGCTCGACGTGCCCTTTGACGGCCACCTTCGGGTACACCTTCATCACTTTCCCGTCGGCGCCCACGACGAAGGTGCTCCGGATGATGCCCATGTACGTCTTTCCGTAGTTGACCTTCTCGCCCCAGGCCCCGAGGGCCTCGCAGAGCTTGCCCTCGGTGTCGCTCAGGAGGGGGAAGGTGAGGCCCTGCTTCTCGATGAAGGAGCCGTGGGACTTCTGGGAGTCCTTGGAGACGCCCGCGACGGCGAATCCCTTCTTCTTGAACGCGGCGAGTTGGTTGCGGAAGCCCTGGGCCTCCAGCGTGCAGCCGGGCGTGCTGTCCTTCGGATAGAAATACAGCACCAGCCCCTTGGGGCCCGTGAGGTCGGCGAACTTGCGGGTCTTGCCCGTTTCGTCGGGCACGGCGAACGCGGGGATCTTCTTGCCTTCGGTCAGCATGGGGTCTCCTTCGAGAAAAGTATAACGGACCACGACCGGCCCTTGTTCCTCCCTCGGAAGCGGAGTCCCGGCGGTATACTCGGGACGAGGAGACCCGATGGACCCAGGCCACGCGATCGTCCGGGGCGTGAAAATCTGCGCATCGAACCCGGGCCTGGCGGTCCTCGCGTGGGGCGTGTCGCTCGCCACGACGGTGGCCATTGTCGTCCCCCTGGTGGGAGGGGTCACGCTCCTCGCGGTGACCCTCGCGGCCAGGATTCCCCCGGATGCCACGGGGGAGGAGACCTTCCTCTCCATCGCCACGACCCTCCTCGACCACTGGGGCCTCGCGCTGCTCGCCTACGCCGCGGTGGTCCTCTGGGTCGGCCTCATCCTCTTCCTCTACCTCTACGCGCAGGCGGGCATCCTGGGATGTATCGCCCGTAGCCACCGGCGAGGGCCCGCGGCGGATCGCTCCGTGCGCCCGGCCCTCGGCGCCTCCGCGGCGTTCAAGGCGTTTACGGCGGGAGCCTGGTGGGATGGGGTCAGGGCGCAGGGGTGGCGCGTCACGGCGGTGGCTACGGCCTACTCGATCGTGGCGCTCGTGCCCCTCATCGCTTACGGCCTATGGGGATACGGGTGTTTCCGGCTGGCCCTCGGCGGCGAGACGCGCCTCGCGTTAGGGATCGCGGGAGCCATCCTCGGTCTGGTTCCCATGTTTATCGTCCTCTGGGTCCTCGGGGTCCACTACCGCTTTGGCGTGACAGTGGCGATCCTGCGCGGCTGCGGCTGGCGCGAGGCCGTGAGCGGCGCCAACGAGGTCTTCCGCACCCGGACCCTCGCGGCCCTCGCGGTGGTAGGTGCCACCATCGGTGCGCGCTACGTCGTGGGGATGGCGGGTCTCCTGCTGAGCCTGCCCTTCCTCGTCCTGTCCGTCCTTCCCGTGGCGGGGCTCCTCTTCGTCCTGCCCCGGATCATCATCGGCCTCCTGCAGGGGGCCGTCGGCGCGGCCATCAACGTGGCGTCCTACGGCGCCATCGCGGCCGTGTGCGAACCGGTGGAAGGTGAGCAGGGGAATAGGTGAGTAGGTGAGTA
>JBBIUU010000103.1:0-1788 GCA_037440125.1 Acidobacteriota bacterium | reverse complement strand
GTGAGTAAGTGAGTAAGTGAGTAGGTGAGTAGGAACTGAAATTGCCGGCGCCCTACTTCTTCCCGAAGCCCCCGAGCCAGCGGAGCCACGCCACGCGGCGCGGGTTCTCGAAGATGGTCTGGACGTAGTAGACGTTCGCGGCACGGCGCGCCATCTGGACGAAGGCCGGGTAGGGGTGGACCGTCTGCGAGATGTCCATGACCTTCAGGCCCATCCTCACGCCGAGGACGAGCTCCTGGAGCAGTTCGCCCGCGTGGGGGCCCACCATGTGGGCGCCGAGGAGGCGGCCCTTGGGGTCCGTGATGACCTTGGCCATGCCGCCCGGCTGGCCCTCGATGACCGCGCGGTCCAGGTGGTCGAAGTCGTAGCGCAGGACGCGGTGGTCGATGCCGCGCTCCTTGGCCTCCGCCTCGGTGAGACCGCAGTGCGCCACCTCGGGGTCCGTGAAGGTGACCCACGCCACGGCGCGGAAGTGCATGCGCTCGGGCCAGAAGGGCAGGAGGCGGCTCCTCACGATGTTCTTGGCGCAGACGCCCGCCTCGTGCTCGGCCATGTGCGTGAACTGGTAGAGGCCGTTGCAGTCCCCGATGGCCCACACGCCCCGCGCGGTGGTGCGCATGGCGTTGTCCACCTTGATGCCCTGGCGGTCGAACTGGACGCCCGCGCGCTCGAGGTCGAGGCCCTCCACGTTGGGCGCGCGTCCGGTCGCCACGAGGATCTCCTCCGCCTCCACGGTCTCCTCGGTGCCGTCCTTCTTCCGCAGGACGAGGGCCTTGCCCGCCTCGGTCTTGAAGGCCTTGACGGCGCGGCGCTCGCCCACGAACCTCGCGCCCTCGGCGAGCAGGAGCTTGAGGAGGAAGGCGCCCGCCTCGGGCTCCTCGCGGGGCAGGAGGCAGGGGTTGGACTCCACCATGGTCACGGCCACGCCCATGCGCTGGAAGGCCTGGGCGAACTCGGTGCCGATGGGGCCGCCCCCGAGGATGAGGAGCGATCTGGGCAGGGTCTCCATCTGGAGCGCCGTGCGGCTGTCGAGGAAGCCCGTCTCCTGGAGCCCCTCGATGGGAGGCGCGACGGCGTGGGCGCCCGTGGCGAGGACGATGTGGCGCGCCTCGAGGGTGTCCCCGTCGAGGTCGATCCGGCCCGGCCCGAGGAGGCGGGCCGACCCGAAGGCGATGTTCACGCCCTCCCCCGCCAGGCTCGCCTCCGTGTCCTGGCGCGTGAGGACGCCCTGGACCTCCGCGACGTAGCGGCGGGCCACGGCGAAGTCGAAGCCGATCTCGCCCGCGGAGATGCCCATGCGGCCGTCCTTGCGGGCCTCGCACAGGCGCCGTGCCACGTGGAGGTAAGCCTTGCTCGGCACGCACCCCCAGGCGATGCAGTCCCCGCCCAGGGCCTCCTTCTCCACGAGGAGGACCTTGGCGCGCAGGTGCCCCAGCGCCTTGGCGGCGGACATGCCGGCGGCGCCGGCGCCCAGGATGATCGCGTCGTACCTTTCCATGGGTCCTCGCCTCTACTCTGGCGGAAACATTCTACCTCGGGCAGGAAGCCCGGGGTGAGCCTGGAAGAGTCCCTTCCCCGTCAGTCCCGGTCGAAGTGGGGGAGGTCGTCGGGGATGGGGATGGAGATCTCCACGAAGCCGGCGAAGGCGCCGTCCTTGTACCAGGGCATCTGGTGGATGATCTTCTTCTGCCCCTTCTTCCGGATTGTGTAGTGGTTGGGCGCCTTGCTCTCGTAGAGGTTGTAGGTCTTGGTCTTGGAGGGCTCGGGATGGCAGTCGAAGACGCTCGT
>JBBIUU010000102.1:0-11114 GCA_037440125.1 Acidobacteriota bacterium | reverse complement strand
AGGTTGCAGTAGAGGTTGTCGAAGACCTTGGGGTGCTTCTTGAAGGCCTCGTTGAGGGCCGAGCCGGCCTCCACGTCCTCGCGGACCTCGAAGAGGACGCGCTGGAAGGCCTTGTTCGTCTGCTGCGAGCCGAGGATCTCCAGGCACTGGACCACGGGGAGGCCCGCGTCGATCATGACCGAGAACTGGCGCGTGAAGATGGCCAGGTCCTTGGTGCCGACGCCGCCGCCGAACTTCGGCAGGGCGAGCTCCTTGCCCTTCTCCTTGATCTTGACCGCCACGATCTGCTGGCGCCGGAGGGCGGCCACCACGGCGTCTTTGGAGTCCGCCGCCATGATGCCGTCGACCATCTCGCCGGTGCGCTTGCGGCCCTTCCACTCAAACTGAGGCATGTCCCACCCTCCTCAATCCAACGTCACGGCTTGCGCGCGACCACCGGGCCCCGCGGGGGG
Source organism: Acidobacteriota bacterium (assembly GCA_037440125.1). Classification (GTDB taxonomy): domain Bacteria; phylum Acidobacteriota; class UBA4820; order UBA4820; family DSQY01; genus JAKAJA01. The sequence goes on along the minus strand of JBBIUU010000102.1, from coordinate 10,662 downwards.
CCGCCGGGCGCGCCGGGCCCAGGGACGCTCATCGCGCGCCCGCCGAGGGTCACGTTTCGGTTGATCAGCTCCTGGAGTTCGTCGGGCATGGAGGAGCGCGCGAGGGCGGTCTCCAGGTCGATCTTTCCGTGGATGTAAAGGTCCGCCAGGGACTGGTTGAAGGTCTGCATCCCGCTGCCCGCCTGCCCCGTCTGCATCACCGAGTACATCTGGTGGATCTTGTCCTCGCGGATGAGGTTCCGGATGGCGGCGTTGGGCACCATGACCTCGACGCAGAGGACGCGCCCCTTCCCGCCGCGGGCCGCGATCAGGGATTGGCAGAGGATGCCCTGGAGGACGAAGGAGAGCTGGGTCCGGACCTGGGACTGCTGGTGGCTCGGGAACACGTCGATGATGCGGTTGATGGTCTCGACCGCCGAGTTCGTGTGCAGGGTGGCGAAGGTGAGGTGGCCCGTCTCGGCGATGCGGAGGGCCGCCTCGATGGTCTCCAGGTCGCGCATCTCGCCGATGAGGACCACGTCGGGGTCCTGGCGGAGGATGCTCTTGAGCGCGTTCTTGAAGGAATACGTGTCGGAGCCGATCTCGCGCTGGTTCACGATGCAGGACTTGTGGGGGTGCAGATACTCCACCGGGTCCTCGATGGTGACGATGTGGTCCTGCCGCTCGCGGTTGATCTTGTCGAGCATGGCGGCGAGGGTCGTGGACTTGCCCGAGCCCGTGGGCCCGGTGACGAGGATGAGCCCCCGGGGCTTCTCCGCCATGCGCTCCACGACGGTCGGCAGACCGAGCTCCTTGAAACCGCGGATCTCGTAGGGGATCGTCCGGAAGGCTCCGGCCACGGCGCCGCGCTGGCTGAAGATGTTGCCGCGGAAGCGGCTCAGGCCCTTGATGCCGAAGGAGAGGTCCAGCTCGAGGGTCTCCTCGAACTTGTGCTTCTGCTGGTCGGTGAGGATGGAGTAGCAGAGCTGCTTGGTCTCCGCGGCGGAGAGCGACTCGGTGTTGGGGATGGGGCTCAGTTTGCCGTGGATGCGGACCTGCGGCGGCGAGTTGACCGTGATGTGGAGATCCGAGCCCCCGTTGTCGACCAAGTACTTGAGGAGCTGGTGGATGGAGACGCCCATGGGATCCTCCGGTGCTCGCTACAGAACGGTTTCCCGGACCACTTCGTCCACGGGGCACATGCCCGCGGCGATCTTGATGAGGCCCGAGCGGCGCAGCGTGATCATGCCGTCTTCGAGGGCCTGGCGCTTGAGCTCCACGGCGTTCGCGCCCATGAGGACCATCTCGCGCAGCTGGTCCGACATCTCCATGACTTCCATGAGCGCGGTGCGCCCCTTGCAGCCGCTGTTGTTGCAGACGGGGCAGCCCCTGCCCTTGTAGACCTTCACGGTCTCCGACTCCTCCTCGGTGAAGCCCAGGTCGAGGAGCGCCTTCTTGGGCATCTTCTGCTCCTCCTTGCACTCCTTGCAGATGCGCCGCACGAGGCGCTGGGCCTGGATGAGGTGCACGGAGGTGGCCACGAGGAAGGGTTCGATGCCCATGTTCATGAGGCGGCTGATGGTGGAGGGCGCGTCGTTGGTGTGGAGGGTGGAGAGCACGAGGTGCCCCGTGAGTGCGGCCTTCACGGCGATCTCCGCGGTCTCGAAGTCGCGGATCTCGCCCACGAGGATGATGTTGGGGTCCTGCCGGAGGAAGGCGCGCAGGGCCGAGGCGAAGTTGAGCCCGATGGATTCCTTCATCTGGACCTGGTTGCACCCGGTGATGTTGAACTCCACCGGGTCCTCGGCGGTCATGATGTTCGTCTCGGGCGTGTTCAGGCGCCCGACGGCCGAGTACAGCGTGTTCGTCTTGCCCGAGCCCGTGGGCCCGGTGACGAGCACCATGCCGTAGGGCTTCAGGATCGCCCGCTCGAACTTCTCCATGCTCTCGACTTCGAAGCCGAGCTTGGTGAGGTCGAGCTTGAGGCCCTCCTTGTCGAGGAGCCGGAGCACGATCTTCTCGCCGTGCAGCGTGGGGACCGTGGAGACGCGGTAGTCGATCTCCTTGGTCTTGTTGTCCAGCTTCATGCGCATCTTGATGCGCCCGTCCTGGGGCAGGCGCTTCTCGGCGATGTCGAGCTTGGCGAGGATTTTCATGCGGGAGGCGATGGCCTCCTTGAGCTTCATGGGCGGCTTGAGCATCTCGTAGAGCACGCCGTCGATGCGCAGCCTGACGCGGAGCTCCTTCTCGTAGGGCTCGATGTGGATGTCGCTGGCGCCCTTCCGGACCGAGTCCGTGAGCACGAGGTTGCAGAGCTTCACCACGGGGGCGTCCTGGCTGGCCGCCTCCAGGTCCTCGGCGTTGATCTCCCCCTCCTCCTCCTCGACCTCGAGGTCCGCCACCTCCTCCTTCGAGATCTCGTCCATGACCTCCTTGAGCTGGATGTCGTGGGACGAGCCGTAGTAGCGGCCGATGGCTTCGCGGATGGACGCCTCGGCGGCCACCACGGGCTCCACCTGGTAGCCCGTGATGAACCGGACGTCGTCCAGCGCGAACACGTTGGAGGGGTCGGCCATGGCCACCGTGAGGGTGGCGCCCGTGCGCTCGATGGGGATGAGGAGGTATTTCTGCGCCACGTCGGAGGGGATGTGCTTCAGGATCGACTCGTCGATCTCGAAGTGCTCCAGGTGGATGGCGGGCACGCCGTACTGTTCGGAGAGGAGGGACGTGATGTCCTCCTCCTTCACGTGGCCCAGCTTCACGAGGTTGTAGCCCAGCTTGCCCCCGTTCGTCTTCTGGAGCTGGAGGGCTTCCTCGATCTGCTTTTGGGTCACCAGACCTGCTTTGATGAGGAGCTCACCCAAGCGTTCGGCCATGGCAGCGACACGTCCTCCCTAGTTCTCCGTCCGATGCAACAATCAAAGTATAGGGAAGCCTATCGATGGCTGTCAAGGATTTCAAGCACTTAAGGGAAAAAAGCTGAAGCGGGAGGGGAGAGGGCGGCCCGGACCCCGCAAGGGGCCCACGGAAAAAGAAAATCGGCCCGCATCCGCGGGCCGATCCGTTTCGGAGGAGGCGGCGCTCGCTAAACCCCGCCCCCGGTGACATTTTCCGTCCGAGCCCGCTCAGAAGGCCGCGAAGCCCCCCGTATGCCAGAAGTCCTCGCGGACGCTGTTGAAGAGGCCCTGGAGCGCGTCGAAATGCTGTTTCTCCCAGTCCGAGAGGAACTGGTAGAAGGACTTGACGTCCTTGTCCTCGGCGTCCCGGGCGGCGGCGTTGAAGTGGACCATGGCGTTGTTCTCGAGGGTCATGCCGACGGAGAGGACGCCCATCTCGAAAGACGCGCCCTTCGCCTGGTCCCGGAAGCGGTCCGTGAAGACCTTCTGGCTGAACTCCGTCAGGTCGAAGGCGGCCTGCTTGGCGCGGAAGGCGCCCGTGCCAACCTCGTCGAAGTTCTTCAAGACGTCCTTGAGGTAGGCCTGGTGCTGGACCTCGTCGTGGGCGAGCTTCTGGAAGAGCTCCTTGACCGCGGGCTTGGCGGCCTTTTCGGCGGTCATGGAGTAGAAGGTGAAGCCGTCCACCTCGATCTGGTAGGCCTTCTTGAGGATCGAAAGGATGTGATCGGGAGCCTGCATGGTGTGCCTCCGCGCTCAAACGCTGGCGCCGGCCAGCTGGTTCACCTGGGCGATGACCTCGTCCGGGGCCATGACCACGCCGCCCGTGCGCCCGTAGAAGGTCACGGGCTTGCGGCCCATGATGGCGTACCGGACGTCCTCCACCATCTGGCCGCACGAGAGCTCGCACGTGAGCACCTTGCCGGTCTTCTCGGCGGTCTCCCAGAGCGCCTCCGAGGGGTAGGGCCAGAGAGTGATGGGCCGGAAGAGCCCGACCTTCACGGGGCCGCCCTTCATCTCGTCGATGGCCGTTCGGGCGATGCGCGCCACGGTGCCGTAGGCCACGACGAGGACGTCGCAGCCGCCCTCCGTGTTGTAGGTCTCCCAGCGCTTCTCGTTCTTCTCGATCTCGGCGTACTTCCGCTGGAGGTGCCAGTTGTGCTCCTCGAGCTGCTCCGCGGCGAGGTAGAGGGAGTTGATGATGTTCGGCTGGCGGCCCTTGCACCCCGTGGTGGCCCAGGGTTTGGCCGGCAGGTCCTCGGGACGGATCTCGGTCTTGAACTCGACGGGCTCCATCATCTGGCCGATGAGGCCGTCGCCCAGGACGAAGACGGGGTTCCGGTAATGGTCGGCGCGGTCGAAGGCCAGGCCCATCAGGTCGGCGGCCTCCTGGACCGTGGAGGGCGCGAGCACGAGGCAGCGGTAGTCGCCGTGCCCGCCGCCTTTGGTGGCCTGGAAATAGTCGGACTGGCTGGGCAGGATACCGCCGAGTCCCGGGCCGCCGCGCATGATGTTGACGAGGACCACGGGTAGCTCGGAGCCCGCCATGTAAGACACGGCCTCCATCATGAGGCTGATGCCCGGGGAGGAGGAGGAGGTCATGACGCGGCAGCCGGCGCCCGCCGCGCCGTAGAGCATGTTGGACGCGGCCACCTCGCTCTCCGCCTGGACGAAGGTCCCGCCCACCTGCGGCAGGCGCGCGGACATGTACTCGGGGATCTCGTTCTGAGGCGTGATGGGGTAACCGAAGAAGAGGCGGCAGCCGGCCTTGACGGCGGCCTCGCCGATGGCCTCGCAGCCTTTCATGAGCTTCTTTGCCATGGTGTCGGTCTCCTCAGCGGGCGGCGGGGGCCGGAACCAGCGCCGTGCCGATCTCGTAGCCCCTGGATAGGGCCACCATGTTGATGGGGACGAGCTTGGGGCGGGCGGCGAAGGTCTCCTCGAGGGCGCCCTTCACCAGGTCCACGTCCACGATCTGCGAGGCCCCGAGGAAGGCGCCGAGGGCGACCATGTTGGCCGCCTTCGCCGTGCCCGCCTCCTTGGCCACCTCGTTGCAGGCCACCGGCACGACCACGAGGTCCGTGCGTTGGGGCAGCCGGTTGATGAGCGCCGTGTTTACGACCACCACGCCGCCAGGACGGACCGCGTCCTCGAACTTGTCCAGGGAGGGCAGGTTGAGAGCGATGAGGCCGTGGGGGTTCTTGGTGACCGGCGCGCCGATCTGGTGGTCGCTGAGGACCACCGTGCAGTTGCACGTCCCGCCGCGCATCTCGGGGCCGTAGGCCGGCATCCACGTCACCTCCCTGCCGGCCTTCATGCCCGCGTAGGCCAGAAGCTTGCCGATGAGCAGGACGCCCTGCCCGCCGAATCCCGCCAGAATGATCTCGTTGTGCATGGCTTACCTCGCCGTCTCGGACTGCTGCCCCTGGGCGGTGGGCCAGAGGACGCCCTTCTCGGGGGTCTTGACGTCGCCGATGGGGTAGTAGGGGACCATGTTCTGCTCGAGCCAGTCGCCCGACTCGGTGGGCTGGAGGCCCCAGCCCGTGGGGCACGTGGAGAGAACCTCCACGAGCGAGAAACACGTTCCTTCGGTCTGGTACTTGAAGGCCTTCTTGATGGCGATGCGCGCCGCGTTGATGGCCTTCGGGGTGTGCACCGCCACGCGCGTCAGGTAGGCGGGCGTGGTGAGCTCGCGAAGGATCTCCACGATCCTGATGGGGAAGCCCGCGAGCGAGGTGTCGCGGCCGAGGGGGCAGGTCGTGGCGACCTGGCCCGGCATGGTCGTGGGAGCCATCTGGCCGCCCGTCATGCCGTAGATGGCGTTGTTCACGAAGATGACCGTGATCTTCTCGCCGCGGTTGGCGGCGTGGATCGTCTCCGCCATGCCGATGGACGCGAGGTCCCCGTCGCCCTGGTACGTGAAGACGATCAGCTCCGGCCGGCCCCTCTTGACCCCGGTGGCCACGGCCATGGCGCGGCCGTGAGAGGCCTCGTGCATGTCCACGTTGAAATAGTCGTAGGCGAGCACCGAGCAGCCCACGGGGGCCACGCCCACGGTCTTCTCCCTGATGCCCAGGCCGTCGATGGCCTCCGCCACGAGGCGGTGGATGACGCCGTGCGTGCAGCCGGGGCAGTAATGGAAGGGCTTCTCCGTGAGCGCCTCGGGGATCTCGGTCTTCTTCCCCTTGTTCTCCACCTCGATGGCCGTGTCGGGGCACACGAGGAAGCAGAACCGGCAGCCCGTGCACTCCTCGGGGTGCTCCATGTAGGGGTAGAAGTACCCCTTCGCGTTGATCTCATCGGACATGGCGAGGACGTGCGTCGGGCAGGCGCTGATGCACAGCCCGCAGCCTTTGCAGCGGTCCCTCTCGACGTTGACGGTCGGCATTCGGAGCTCCTTTCTCAGCCCATCTTGAAGAGCGGCCCGGACTTGCGCACCTCGGGCTTCTCGTCGAAGGGGGGCTTGACCACGGGATCGAGGGCGAACAGGGGGCAGCCGAATTCGGCCGCATCCAGATCGGAGGACAGGGAGCGCAGGGCGGCCTGCGCCACGAGGGGCAGGCCCAGGCGCGAGGCGGTCTCGACGGCCATGCCGTAACCCTCGCGCACCAGCGCCGGCGTGGTCTCCTTCATGAGGTGCGTGTTGGAAACCACGCCCGTAAAGGGGCGGCGGGCCATGGCCGAGATGTCGCGGGCCATGGTCACGGCGCTCTCCACGTCGGGCGTGAGGGGGCGCCTGAAGTTCAGGATGAGGAGGAAGGCCGTCTCCGCGGGAAGGGCGTCGCTCACAGAGCTGAGCGCCCGCACACCCGAGTCGTTGCCTCCCGCGTCCACCAGGACCCTGCGCGCCGGGTCTTGGAGGTGCGTCCGGACCTCACCGCACACGATGGGGAGGTCACTCGAGAAGTACTCCCCGAGGGGCGCCACGAGGTCGATGCCCGAGGTCTCCAGCAGATCCTGCGCGGAGCGGGAGCGGAAGTAGGGCTTGACCACGTCGAGGTCGAGCAGGGAGACGCGGTGGCCCGCGGCCGCCAAAGCCAGCGCGCCGTTGAGCGTGATCTCCGTCTTCCCGCTGCCGAAGTGCCCCGCGAGGACGGTGACCCGCTTCGGGAACAGGAGTTCCTCCACCCGGCCCCATCCGGCCCCGGGCGCAGGACGACCCCCATCGCCGCGTTCGCTCATGCTCCACTCCCCCTTGGGAGAACCGGTCGAAGAACCAGTCCGGTCATCTAATATAGCCCATCGTGGGTGAAAGGCCGAAGGCCCCCCCAGATCCTCAAGGGGCTTGGGGCAAATGCCCCCATGCCGGCTCCTGCGAGAGACGCGCGTCGGTTGAGGCTCAGGGCGAAGGCGGCGGCATCGGGCAAGTCACCAGCGTCCCGCCCGGCAGTGCGGCGATCAGGGAGGGCTTGCCGTCCAATTCCGCGGTGCAGAGGGCGGTGGGGGCGGCGGTGAGCAGGGGCGAGGTCCAGGAGGTCCTCCAGGAACGGTCCGCCTGGAGCGCGAAGCCCTTGACGACGAAGGGCGCCTCCGCCGAGGCGACGAGGAGGAGCGGCCCCGAGGAGCCCACCGCCCCGACGGTGACTCTCGCCGGCCCGTCCTGGACGGCCAGCGTGTCTCCGCGGATCACTTTCAAGCTCCCCTGCGGCGCCTTGCACGCGAAGCAAGCCGACACGGGGCCCGCGAAGCGGAGGAACTGGACGCAGCTGCCGATCTCCTTGTCCTGATAGCTCCTGAGGAGGAGGGGCGAGCCCGGCCCGTCGGTGGTCGCCGTGAAGAACCTCAGCGTCCTATCCGGGAGGGGAAGCCCCTCCAGGGTCGCGCCCGGGGCGAACCCGTCGGCGCCCTTCTCGTACCAGCGGCCCTCCGCCCTTCCGATGTCGAAGAGGCCCACGCGGAGCGGCTTCCCCTCCTCCGAGACCACGCCCAGGATGATGGGCCCCGCGGCCTTCCCCGCAGCGGTGACCGGGAGGTCCCAGGACTGTTCGGGCTTCTTCGCGACGGGGTCCAGGCGGATCAAGCGCTGGGCGGTGCACACCCAGAGCCGGCCGGCCCCCGGCTCCCACGCGAGGGCCAGGACCTCGCCGCCCAGATCGGTCCAGGGCTGGAAGCCCGGCGGAGGCGGGGGCGTGGGGGCGCGCAGCGGGGACGTGCACGCGACCTCGAACAGGAGAGGGCCCTTGCCCTTGGCGGGCCGGCAGACCACCTGGAGCGTGCCCACGCTGCCGTCCTTGGCGGCCACGGGAGCGACCCAGACGAGCGCCGAGAAGCTCGAGGGGTCGATCTGCCCCCAGGCCTCGCCCTCCGTGGCGGCGCTCACGCCGAGGTCCGAGAGGAGGACCGTGCCGGGGAACGCGTCGGACCACCCGCGGCAGAGGGGTTCGAGCCAGCCGTCCTTGGCGGGCCATCCGAGAGCCAGGCGTCCGGAGAGGGCGCCCCCCGAGTGCGCGAGGAGCAGCGCCCCGAGGCGCTGGCCCACCTGGGGCGGTGTGCCCTCGGTCTTCAGCGTCTCGGCCTTCACCTGCGGTTGCACGGGCGTCTGCGCGGAAAGAGCCATCGCGGCGACGAGCGCCAGGAGGAGGGCGGCGGTGCGGAACAGGGCGCTCACGGTTGCCCTCCGTACCCTGCGAGCCGCTGGAGGAGCACAGACGCGTCGCCCGGCAGGAGGGTCCTGAGGTGGATGAGAAGGCGCCCCTCGTTCAGCACGCCGAGCACGGGAGGCTCACCGCCCGTGCGCAGGTAGCTCTCGAGGTCCTCGGCTCTTCCGCCCTCAGGGGCGAGGGCGAGGGCAGGCGATGGCAGGGGCGAGAGGGGCGCTGAGCCGCCCCCGGCGCGACCTTCGGCGCCCACCACCTCCGCCGAGAAGCGTCCGGGTGCGCGCCGCTCGAGGTCCCGCTTGAGCCGGTGCGCTCGGGCGCGCAGCGTGCGCTCCGGGATGGAGAGCATGGCGAGGGCGGGCAGAGCTGTGATGCGGCCTTTGCGGTAGAGGTCGAGCGTGGCTCCGAGGAGGGCGTACGTGACCTTGTCGACGCGGAGGGCGCGCAGGAGTGGGTTGTTCTTGAACGCTTCCGCGAGATGGGGCGCAACGAGGAGGAGCCCGCCCTGGCAGGCGCCAAAGAGCTTGTCGGTGCTGAAGGTCAGCACGTCGGGCCCTGCGGCGAGCGCCTCGCGGAGGGTCTCCTCGCCGGCCAGCCCCAGCGGCGATCCCTCCGTCGCGAGACCCGTCCCCCAATCGTAACCCACGGGAACGCCCAGCTCCCGTCCCAGGGCCACGAGGTCCGCGAGCGGCACCTCCTGGGTGAAGCCCACCACCCGGTAGTTGGAGGGGTGGACCTTGAGCAGGAGCCCGGTAGGAGGCCCGGCGGCGCGACGGTAGTCGCCCGGGCGCGTCCGGTTCGTGGTGCCCACCTCGCGGAGGCGGGCGCCCGACGCGGCCATGACCTCGGGGACGCGGAACCCGCCGCCGATCTCCACGAGCTCCCCGCGGCTGACGATGGTCTCCTTGCCGGAGGAGAGTGTGCTGAGCATCAGCAGCACGGCGGCGGCGTTGTTGTTGACGGCGATGACGGACCGGTCCGTGTCGAGCCACTCCTGCAGCGCTCGCTCCAGCCGTGCGTCGCGGTGGCCGCGCGCCCGGGAGCCCAGGTCCACCTCCAGGTCGACGTAGCCGGGCAGGAGGTCGGCGACCTGGTCGAGCGCGTCTCTCGACAGGGGCGCCCGCCCGAGGTTCGTGTGGAGCACCACGCCGGTCCCGTTGATGACGCGGCGGAGCACCCCGCCGAAGGATTCGCCGAGCGCGGCGGCGGCGGCCCTGATGAGCGCCTCGGGCGCCGGTGCGGGCCCGCCCGCGAGCCACGCGGGGCGGACCTCCTCCAGCGCGGCGGCGAGGGCGCGCTTCACCGCCGCCCCGCCGAAGCGGGCCTTGAGGGCCCCGGCCTCGGGGGTTGCAAGGAGCGCGTCCATGCGCGGAGGCCTGCTCACGCCGCGCCCTCCACGGCGCGCCAGAGGGGGGCCGGATCGGTCAGGTCGGGCAGCGTCAGATCGGGATCCAAGGAGGCGAGCTCGTCGAGGGGACACCAGCCCGTGGCCACGGCCGCGCAGCGCGCGCCCGAGAGCCGGGCGGCCTCCACGTCACGAGGAGAATCCCCCACGAGCCAGGTCTCCCCGATGGCGAAGGGCCTTCCGAAGGCCGAGGCGCATCGTTCGGCGGCGAGGGGGACGAGTCCCGCGCGCGTCGCGGCGTCGCCGCCGAAGGCGCCGAGAAGGCCGTGACCGTTCTCGAAGAAGCGGTCCAGGCCGAAAAAGGAGAGCTTGAGCCGGGCGCCGTCCCGGACGTTCCCCGTCAGGAGGGCGATGTGGTGGCCGCGTGCGGCGGCCTCCTCGAGGGCGCCGGGCAGCCCCGCGCAGAGCCCGCCGGCGGGGTCCGCCGGGCGTTCCGCCGCGAGGTTCTCGACGTAGCGGCCCAGCAGCCTCTCAACCTCGTCCGCCGTGGGCTCCACGCCCAGGAACCGGAGCGTGCGGTCGGCGATCTGCGGGTCGAGCATGCCGTCGTAGGGGAACCGTTCCTGCGGGATGCGCCCGTAGCGCTCGAGGAGGGCCCGCTCGAAAGCGCGCCGGCCGATGCCCATGGGCCGGATCAGCGTGCCGTCGATGTCGAAGAGGAGAAGGGCCATGCGGACGCTCCGGGCGACGGGAGCATTCTAGCGTAACCTGTGCCCGACCCACATGTCGATGCGGATCGGGGGAAAGCGGAAGTCGGAATTCGGAATTCGGAAGTCGGAATTCGGAA
>JBBIUU010000101.1:5263-11135 GCA_037440125.1 Acidobacteriota bacterium | reverse complement strand
CGTCTGACTTCTAACGACCGTCAGCGCAGGAGCCCCCTGAGGTTCTCGCAGAACTCGCGCGTCGCGCCGGCCACCACGGTGCGGCCGAAGAGGAAGCCGTCGCCGCCCGAGAAGTCCACGAGCTCGCCGCCGGCGGAGCGCAGGATGGCGGCGCCGGCGGCCGTATCCCAGGGCCACAGGCCCCGCTCCCAGAAGCCGTCGAAGCGCCCGCACGCGGTCCAGCAGAGGTCGATGGCCGCCGCGCCGCAGCGGCGCACGCCCGCCGTCGCGGCCGCGATGCGACGGAAGCCTGCGATGTAGGCCTCCAGGTTCTCCATCTCCTTGAAGGGGAACCCCGTGGCGACGAAGGCACCCTCGAGCGCCGTCCGGCCCGAGGTGCGCACGACCTTCGTGTTGAGCTTGGCCTCGAGGCCCTCGCCTCCCGTGAAGAGCTCGTCGTGCACCGGGTCGTAGACCACGCCGAGGTGCGGCCTCCCGTCGTGGATGAGGCCGATGGAGACGCAGTAGACGGGAACCCCGTGGACGAAGTTGTTCGTCCCGTCGAGCGGGTCCACGCACCAGAAGAGGCCCTCCTCGCCGGAGGCGCCGCCCGACCCCTCCTCCGCGAGCATGGGGATGTGCGGGTAGCTCAGGCTCAATTTCTGAAGGATGAGCTCCTCGCACGCCTTGTCGGCGGACGTGACGAAGTCGTTGGTCCCCTTCTCCCGGACCCACTCGGGGCCGTTGACGCGCGCCTTCTTGAGGATGCGACCCGCGCCCAGGGCCGCGTCGATCATGGTCTCGAGGATCTGCCTCACGGGACCTTCTCCTGTTCGGGCGGGGACCCGACCCTGCGCGCCCGCGGGTGCGCCGAGTCGTAGACCGCCTTCAGCTGGGCGGCCGCGACGTGCGTGTACTTCTGCGTGGTGGAGAGGCTCTCGTGCCCGAGGAGCTCCTGGATGGCGCGGAGGTCCGCGCCGCGAGAGAGGAGGTGCGTGGCGAAGGAGTGCCGCAGCGTGTGGGGCGACGCGTCCTTGTCCATGGGCGCGAGCTTGAGGTACTTCTCCACGATGCGCTGGAGGGACCGGCTCGTGAGGCGCCCGCCCTTGAGGTTGCAGAAGACGGGGCTCGCGGGGCCGAGGGCGCCGGCGTCGGACCTTGCCGCGAGGTAGGCCTCGAGGGCCCGTGCGGCGGGCTCGCCGAAGGGCACGACGCGCTCCTTCCTGCCCTTGCCCCAGACGCGGATGATGCGGTCGGAGAGGAAGACGCGCTCCATGTCGAGCCCGACCACCTCGGAGGCGCGCATGCCCGTGGCGTAGAGCAACTCCAACAGGGCGCGGTCGCGCAGTCCGGCGAGCGAGTGGTCCTCGGGCGACGGCGGCGCCTCCACGAGGGCCGCCGACTCCTCCTCCGTCAGGACGCGCGGCACTTTCTTGACCTGGCGCGGCGTGTGGAGGGCGCGGGCCGGGTTCGAGCCCACCCGCCCCTCGCGGTGGAGGAACCGGAAGAAGGTGCGGAGCGCCGCGAGCTTCCGCATGACCGAGGCCTTGCACACGCCGCGCTGGTGCAGGTAGCCGAGGTAGGTCCGGAGGGCGAGGGTGTCGACCTCGCCGGGGCGCTTCACGTCAGGCATGGCCGAGGCGAGGAACGCCGCGAACTGCTGGAGGTCCGAGAGGTAGTTGCGGAGGGTGTGCTCGGAAACCCGCCGCTCGTCGCGGAGGTGCCTCTCGAAGTCCCCCAGCGCGGCTTTCACCGGAGCCTCTCCTCGAGGAAGTCGCGCAGGGCCCTCACGGCCTTGCCGCGGTGGCTGAGGTGGTCCTTCTCGGCCCGGGTGGCATTGCCGAAGGTCCTCCCGAGGCCGGGGTGGAAGAAGAGGGGGTCGTAGCCGAAACCGCCCGTGCCGTCGGGCACGCGGGCGATCATCCCGCTCACGCGCCCCGTGAAAACCTCCTCGCGGCCGTCCGGACCTAGGAGGACCACCGCGGCCTCGTAGTACGCCGACCGTGCGTCGCCCTGGAGGTCCTGCATGCGTTCGAGGAGGTAGGCGTTGCGGGAGGCGTCGTCGGGGCGCCCGCCGTAGCGGGCCGAGAAGACGCCGGGTTCCCCGCCGAGGGCCGGCACGACGAGCCCCGAGTCCTCCGCCGCCACGTAGCCGCCGGGCAAGAGGGCCGCGTAGGCCGCCGCCTTGAGGCGCGCGTTCTCCTGGAAGGTCGCCCCCGTCTCCTCCGGCTCCGGCATGGGGGACAGGTCTTGCAAGAAGAGGAGGCGCACGTCCAGGTCCTGGAGCAGACTTCGGATCTCCTTCTGTTTGCCCGCGTTGGTGGTGGCGAAGAGCAGGTCTGCTTTCATCCCGGAATCCTCATTTGATCCCATTGAGCCTTCGACGATGGAGGTCTCGCTCGAAGGAGAAAACTCCGTCTCCCTCACGGGGAGGGCCGTTCCCTCCCCGCTCCGCGGGCAGAGCCCGCCGGAGCCTCACCCCTCCCTTGGTGCTCCCTTCGCCTTTGGCTCGGGAGCACCCGGAACTTGCCCCATTTGGCCGCTGCCGCGTCGAACGAGGTGCCGACGGATCCTTCGCGCCAGCCGCCCTCCGCCATTGCAAGTCCCGGGTCCATGTTCCCGCCCCCTCCTTCCGGCGATGCGCCTCAGGCCTCGTCCACCCGCCTCACGCCCGCCCCCAGGAGGGCGAGCCGCTTCTCCAGTTTCTCGTAACCGCGGTCGAGGTGGTAGATGCGGCGGACCTCGGTGGTGCCCTCGGCGCACAGGCCCGCGAGCACGAGGCAGGCCGAGGCGCGGAGGTCGCTCGCCATGACGGGCGCTCCCGTGAGGGGGCGGCCGCCGCCCACCACCGCCAAGTTCCCCTCGACGCGGATGTCGGCGCCCATGCGGGCGAGCTCGGGGACGTGCATGAAGCGGTTCTCGAAGATCGTCTCCCTCACGGTGCCGGCGCCCTCGCAGCGCGTCAGGAGGGCCATGAACTGGGCCTGCAGGTCCGTGGGGAATCCCGGGTACGGCGCGGTGACGATGTCCTGTGCGCGAAGGCCGTCGGGGACGCGGACCCGCACGCGGTCCTTGCCCACCTCCACCTCGGCGCCCATGGCGCGCAGCTTCCCGATGAGGGCTTCGAGGTGCTCGGGGATCGCCGGTGCGACGGTCACGTCGCCGCCCGTGACGCACGCCGCGATCAGGAGCGTCCCCGCCTCGATGCGGTCGGGGATGCACGCGTGATCGGCGCCCCCCAGCTCCCTGACGCCCCGGACGCGAAGGGTGTCAGTGCCTGCGCCCTCGATGCGGGCTCCCATCTTCGTGAGGAGGTCGGCGAGATCCGCGATCTCGGGCTCCCGCGCCGCGTTCCTCAGGACCGTGGTGCCCCGCGCGAGGCATGCGGCCATGAGCGCGTTCTGCGTGCCTCCGACGGTGACCGTGTCGAACACCACGTCGGCGCCGCGGAGGCGCTTGGCCCGCGCCTCCACGTAGCCGTGCTCCACGCGGATCTCCGCGCCCATGGCCGCGAGGGCCTTGAGGTGCTGATCCACGGGGCGAGCCCCGATGGCGCAACCGCCGGGGAGGGACACCCTCGCCGTGCCGAAGCGCGCCAGGAGCGGCCCGAGAACGACGATGCTGGCGCGCATCTTGCGGACCAGGTCGTAGGGCGCCTCGGGCTTGCGGACCGCAGAGGCCTTCAAGGAGATGGGCCCGCCCGGCTTGCCGTGGGCCACCGCGCCGAGGTGCTTGAGGAGCGCCCGCATGGAGGCGATGTCCATGAGCTTGGCCGAGTCGGCGAACGCGAGGCGCTCTTCGGTGAGGAGCGAGGCCGCCATGCACGGGAGGAGCGCGTTCTTGGCCGGCCGCACCGCGGCCTCGCCGTGCAGGGGCCTCCCTCCCTCGATGACGAACCGGTCCATGCCGCCCTCCCGGAGGTAGTATAGCGTCAAATCGCCGACGACTCCTGCGCCACAGCGCGTTGCAACACATCGTCTACAGTGTTCTCGCTGCCTGTGGACAATTTTGCGGCCTTGTGTTACCTTTGAGTGAGACCAGGCGTGACCATACGGTGCCACATGGACGCCGGTCATTTTTTTATGTCCAGTGATACAAGGCGCTTACGCTTTGGCAGTTGTCTTGCTTAGTTTGAAGACGTTGTAATCAACGCCACCCGGCGTGATGGCGACGGAGGGCGGTTCGGGACCACGACAGAGGTGGCCGATCAGCCCGAAGGGGTGGTGGTGGAGGACGAGATGGGTGCCTTTCGGAAGATTTTCACCGTCGGTCTTGTGTCCCTGGCGTTCTGCAGCCTGGTCTGGGGTGCGCAGCCGCTGTCGACCTTGGAGGCGGCTCCGGTCGCCCCCCGCGGCGACGCCCCAGAATTCGCGGTCGTGCCCCAAGGACCCGGCTGGCTGCACCTCCCCGAGATGACCGTGAGCCTCGACCCGGCGCCGCTCGAAGGGGCGACCGTCTGGGTCCAGGGGCCTCCGCCGGGCGACTGGGTCCCCATGACGCTGTCGGACGGCACGGCCCACCTGCCCCTCAAGGTGGCCACCGTCTCCGACCTCTGGGCCCTCCGGTTCCGCATCGACGGCGCGCCGGGATCGGCGCTCAAGCTGACGCCCCGCGAGCCCATCGTCCTCACGGACCTCGAGGTCGGCGAGGGCGTCCCCTCCGCACTGACGCTCACCAACTGGGGCGACGCCACGAGGCTCCGGATCAAGGCCGTGGACCTCGCGGGCCGCGCGGTCGCCCTGCAGACCGCGGACGTCGCCCTCACCTGCAGCCCCGAGGGCGAGTGGTACGACCTGGGCACGCTGAACGCCGCCACGGAGCGCGACGTCATCGTCCCGGCGGGCCAGGAGGTCCGCTTCCCCGTCACGGTGACGGTCGAGGACGAGGCCGGGACGGCCACCTACGCCGTCCTGACCGGCGCTCCTGAAGCCGCTCCCGTGGGGCAGGTGAACTACTACGGGTTCACGCCGACCCAGCAGTGGAACTGCGGCACGGGGGCCCTCATCGCCAACGCCACACAGATGGTGATCACGGCGATCGTCGCCCCGGTGACGTACACTCTCTATAACCTGACAACCCCGGGAACGTTCGCGTTTGGGACCATCAGCACCAAGGGTGGACAAGCGATCATCCCGAGTATGACCGATGGACAGTCCTGGAAACTCGCCACCTCCCTGCCGGTCCAGGCCTACATGGGCTACGACTGCAGCGGCACGCTGCCCGGCTCCATGTTCTTCCTCGCCGACGACGGCCTCCTGAACTACGGAACCGCCTTCACGATACCCTTCGCCAACTGGGAAGCGACCAACCCCCGCCTCCAGTACTGGGTCTTCGCCACGGGTGCCGGCGATGTCACGATCAAGGCGCTCGACGGCACCACCCCGCGAACGCATAACTTCCCGAGTGCGGGCGGTTGGCAGATTGACCTCCTGACGGCTCCGGCTCTCACTCGGAACACGCCCTACCTCATCACCTTCGTGCCCACCGTGCCTGGTTCTGGCGCCCAGATCGCGGTCCAGCAGTCGAGCCAGAACGCGGCCACCGACGTCCCCGCCATCACCCAGGTGGCCGACGCGTGCACCGTCACCAACGTGGGCCGCACCTTCTACGTGGACGTCCAGCAGTGGTCA
The DNA here is from genome assembly GCA_037440125.1 of Acidobacteriota bacterium. Taxonomy (GTDB): domain Bacteria; phylum Acidobacteriota; class UBA4820; order UBA4820; family DSQY01; genus JAKAJA01. The sequence goes on along the minus strand of JBBIUU010000101.1, from coordinate 5,526 downwards.
GGCGACGGGCGCATCGTCGCCTTCGCCTACGAGGGGAGCGGCGCCGGGACCATCACGGCGACCAACCTCGCCACGAGCGCCGTGACGACCATCACGACCACGGCCAGCACAGGGAACGCCTACGAAAGCCCGATCATCGCCACGGGCGCCTACCGCATCGACAGCACGGTCAATATCGGCGTCATCGCGGGCTCCCCCGAGGGGACCGGAACTTTGGGGCTGTACGACCTCGGGGACGACGCCTTCTACTACCACGGCGACGG
>JBBIUU010000101.1:0-5163 GCA_037440125.1 Acidobacteriota bacterium | reverse complement strand
GCGGGCAGCCCCCTCCTCTCCACCACGCCGACGGTGGTCGGGGCCGGCTTTCCCGGGGCCACCGTAAGCGTCTACATTGCGCCGCCGCCCCCCGGAACAGCAGGGACGCAGGTCCTCTTCGGGACGGCCCTGGTGGACGCCGCGGGGAACTGGAGCATCGCCTATCCCGGAAGCTTCGCACCGCTGACCCCCGGGACCACCTACAGCTTCGACGCGGTGCAGTCGGTCAACGGCGCCTGTTCCACCATCCCCGGTGCACCTCCGGTCGGCAGCAGCGGGAGCTCGGGCATTATCACCGTCGCGCCGCCGACGGTCGTCACGCCCGCCAACGGGGCGGTGATCTCAAACCTCACCCCGACGCTCTCGGGCACCGCGCCAGCGGAAACGACGGTGACGCTCACGATCACAGGCCCGGGCGGGCCCTTCACGGTCACCACGACGGCAGACGGATCGGGCAATTACTCGGTCGCCTCGCCGACCCTCTCGGTCGGCGGCCCTTACACCGTCACGGCCCAGGCCACGGACGGCGCGGGCAACGTCTCGGCCAATTCAAACACCAACAGCTTCACGATCGTTGCTCCCGGCCTGTACATCACCAAGGCCTCCAGCGCGGACGGCGGGTACGTGGGTACCGGAGAGCCGCTCACCTACACCATCACCGTGACGAACACCAGCGGGTCCACCTGGACCGACGTAGCTGTTAACGATACGCTGCCCGCCAATACGACCTACGTGGCCGGGAGCAGCCAGGTGACTGCCCCCTCGAATCAGACGGTCACCTATGCCGACGACTTCACCTTTTCAGGAACCAGAAACTACACCAACAACACCGGCACCGCCAACTGGAGTTCCGGGTGGACCGAGGTTAACCAAACCACCGACTGGGATAACGGCGACATAAGGATTCGCCAGGACGGCGCCTTCCCGGCCTACGCCCTGCGCCTCGACAATACGGCCGGTACTCCCCCAACCTGGATCTGGCGATCGGCCAACCTCTCCGGTGCCGTGAGCGCGACCCTTAGCTACACCTTCCGCAGAAATTCGAACATGGCGGTGGGTCAGAGCGTCGGGGTCCGCCTCTCTACCGCTGGGGGCGGCGTCGGAGGAAACTGGGCCTCGATCGACAGCATCGTCGGAACCGGGGCGAACGATGTCGCCTACACGTCACGGTCCTTTGATATCACGAGTTACATTTCCTCCAACTTCGCCCTATCCTTCTATGGCTCCACGCTGACTGGCCGAATGTATCTCGATGACATCCTGGTCTCGGTCATCAAACGCGTCAACTCAACAGTCGCAGCTGGCAGCCCCCCGAACCTCCTAAGCGGTTACACTCTTTATGCCGGAGAGACGCTCTCCGTTACATACCAGGCCACGATCGACCCCAACCTGAGCAACTCCGCGACCAACATCGCCAACACTGCCACTCTGACGGCGACGGGCCTCACGGGTGGCCCCTACACCGGAACCGTCACCGACGTAGTGCTTCCGGCCCCTGTCGTCAATTCGCCCCTCGTGGCAGGTGCCACGTCCGTGTCGGGCACCACGACGGCACCCGCGGGCAGCACCGTCACGGTCTACAAGAACGGCGTGTCCGTCGGCACCGCCACGGTCCTGGCGAACGGCACATGGACCCTCAGCGGCCTCGCCGCCCTCGCGGGCGGTGACTCCATCACGGCGACCGACACCTTCGGCGGCGCCACATCGGCGCTCTCCGACGCCGTGGTCGTCAAGCACCCGGCGCCCGTGGTGAGCTCGCCCATCGTCGCCGGTGACACCAGCATCAGCGGCTCCTCGACCTCTCCCGTGGGCACTACGATCACGGTCTACAGCAATGGAAGCCCCATCGGCACCACGACCGTCCAGGCGGGTGGCACGTGGACGCTCAGCGGCGTCACGGGCCTCGTGGGCGGAGAGGGCATCACCGCCACCGCAGGCACCGGCGCCGCCATGTCCGCCGTCTCCAACCCTGTCGTCGTGACCCCGGCGGCTCCCACCGTGAACTCGCCCATCGTCGCCGGCGCCACCTCCATCGGCGGCACGAGCTCCGCCCCCGTGGGCGCAATCATCACCGTCTACGTCAACGGTGTGCCCTACCCCCTCACGCTGCAGGCGGATGGCACCTTCTCAGGCACCGTTCCGGCTCTCGCCGGGGGCGATCAGGTCTACGCTACCGTCACGGTGAACGGACAGACCTCCGCGCCCTCCAGCACCGTTACGGTCAAGCACTGTCCACCCGTGGTGCTCGCGCCCATCCTGGCGGGCGCCTCTGCCATCGGCGGCACGTGCGGCGCCGACATTGGCACGACGATCACGGTCTACAGCAACGGGACGCCCATTGGGACCACCACGATCCAGCCTGGCCACACGTGGGTCCTCACGGGCGTCTCGGGCCTCGTGGGCGGCGAGTCCATCACGGCCACCGCGGGGACGGGGGCGGCCCAGTCTGCCGTCTCCAACACCGTCGTGGTGACGCCAGCGGCTCCCGTCGTGGTAGCCCCGGCCGACGCCTCGTTGGTGACGACGACGACGCCTACGATCTCGGGCACGGTCGATCCGGGCATCCCCGCCGGCTCGACCGTCACCATCTATGTGGATGGGACTCCCCACACGACGACGGTTCTTGCGGGCGGCTCGTGGATCCTCACGTGGCCCACGGCGCTCTCGCAGGGATCGCACTCGGTCAACGCCACCGTCACGGTGGGGAGTGCCGTGTCTCCGGCCTCGACCACCAACACCTTCACCGTCGACACGGTCCCGCCCGCCATCACGCTCGCTACCCCTGCGGACGGGAGCACGACGACGAACAGGACGCCGCCCATCACCGGCACGGCGGAAGCTGGCAGCACGGTCGCGGTCTACCTCGACGGCTCCCTCGTCGCGACGACCACCGCGGACGGCTCGGGCAACTGGAGCTACACGCCGGGCTCGCCCCTGGCCTTCGGCAGCCATCAGGCCTACGCCACCGCCACCGACGGAGCGGGTAATACGACCACTTCGGCAACCCACACCTTCAGCGTGGTACCGCCGCCCCCGACCATCGCCTCCCCGGTGCTGGCGGGAGCGACCTCCGTGAACGGCACCTCCACCGCCCCCGACGGCAGCACGATCAGCGTCTACGACGGCGCCACCCTCATCGGCACCGCCACCGTCACGGGCGGCACGTGGACTCTGAACAGCATCGGCCCCCTGGCGGACGGCCACACGCTGACGGCCACCGTTACTGCCGGCGGCGGGACCTCTGCCGCTTCGGCGCCGGTGGTCGTCGCGGCTGACGCCGCCGACGTGACGCCGCCCCCCACCGTGACCTCCCCCATCAACGCGGGCGCGACTTCCGTGAACGGCACCTCGAGCTCCCCGACCGGCACCGTCATCGACGTCTTCGTGGACGGCGTCTTCGTCGGCACGACGACGGTCCAGGCGGACCACACCTGGACCCTGACGGGTATCACCGCTCTCGCCGACGGCCAGACTGTGACAGCCACTGCCACCGACACGGCCAACGGCCACGGCACGAGCGCACCTTCGGCCCCTGTCGTCGTCTCCGCCAGTGCGGGCGATCAGACGCCGGCCCCCACGGTCCTCGGGCCCATCTACGACGGCGCCACCCAGGTCTTCGGAACCTCGACCTCGCCCGCAGGCACCCGCATCGACGTCTTCGCGGACGGCGTCTTCATCGGAACCACCACGGTCCTCACGGGCGGCGCCTGGAACCTTTCCGGTATCAGCCCCAACCTCTTGAACCTTCAGTCGATCACCGCCACGGCCACCGACTCGGCCAACGGCCACGGCACCAGCGCTCCCTCCACGCCGGTCATCGTGGAGCCTTCGGGCGCTGGCGATGTGACCCCCACACCCACCGTGAGCTCACCCATCAACGCTGGAGACACCTCGGTGTCCGGCACGTCCAGCTCGCCCGACGGAACGACCATTGACGTGTTCGTCAACGGCGGCTTTGTCGGAACCACCACAGTGAGCGGCGGCACGTGGACCCTGTCCGGTATAGCGCCCCTGGCCGCGGGCCAGCAGGTGACGGCCACCGCCACCGACGGCGCCCACGGCCTCGCCACATCGGGTCCGTCGGCGGCCGTCATCGTCTCGGGCGGCGGCGGCACCACGCCTGCGCCGTCGGTCTCCGGGCCCATCTACGAAGGGGCGACGTCCGCTTCCGGAACCTCGAGTTCTCCGAACGGCACCACCATCGACCTGTTCGTGAACGGCGTGTTCGCCGGGACGACCACGGTCAGCGGAGGCGCCTGGACGGTTGCCGGCCTGACCCTCTCCGCGGGCCAGGTCGTGACCGCCACCGCGACGGAATCGGGCAAGGGCACGAGCGCGCCCTCCTCGGGCGTGACCGTTCAGGCCCTGCCGCCGTCGACGCCGCCCATCGTCACGGCGTCGCTCCTCGCGGGTTCCTCCCAGACCATCACCGGCAGCAGCGTCGAAGCCGCCGGCTCCACCATCACCGTATACGTCAACGGGGTCTCGATCGGCACCACCACGGTAGGCTCCGACGGGTCCTGGTCCTACGCCGGCGCGAACCTCGCCTCGGGCGACCTCGTCAAGGCCACCGTCCTGGCCTCCGGCAAGGCCGTCAGCGCCGTCGGCAACACGGTGACCGTCGCGTCGGGCACGGGGAGCGTCACCGCCCCGCCCGTCATCACGCCCGCCCCCTCGGCCGGCGACCTCAGCGTTTCGGGCACGGCGGTGCCAAACGCCGTCGTGGACGTCTACGCCGACGGCGTCTACCTCGGCACCGTCACCGCGAACGGCTCAGGCAACTGGACGCTCTCCTCCCTGGGCACGCCGCTCACCGGCGGCGCCATCCTCACCGCCACCGCCACGCTCCCCGGCAGCGGCACCTCCGACTGGGGCGCCCCCGTCGTCGTCGGCTCCGTCCTCGACATGCTCCGCTCCGACGCCATGACCACCCTGACGCCGCCTCCGGCGTCCCTCTTCACGCACAAGCCCCAGCAGCTCCCCTACCCGTCGCTGGAGACACTGGGACCCAACCACCGCGCCAACATGGGCGAGCAGGGCGTCACGAGCGATCCCAGCCAGCCCGTGGCTTTCGGTACCGCCGACGACGACAAGTTCTATCTGGCGAACGTGACCACCGGCACGGCCGACCCGGACCCCAAGGTCCTCGACCCCGCCGACGGC
>JBBIUU010000100.1:7939-11237 GCA_037440125.1 Acidobacteriota bacterium | reverse complement strand
ACTAGCGCGCTCCCAGCACCGCGAACACGGCCACTAGGTAGACCACCCCCACCGCGGTCGTGACGGCGGTCACGAGGACTCCGTACCGGAAGTACTCCCTGAACCCGATGGGGTGGAGCCCCTTGGAGAGCTCCGCCACGATCAGGTTAGCCATGGAGCCCACCAGCGTCAGGTTCCCCGCGAAGGTGGAGGTCAGCGCCAGGAGGTGCCAGTGTAGCCTCGGCTCGGGCAGGCCGCCGATCCACGTGCCGGCGGCCATGACGAAGGGCACGTTCGAGAAGAGGTTGCTCCCCGCCACCGACAGGAGGGAGAACGCCACGACGCCCCCGACACCCGAAGAGTGGGGCAGGAAGCCTCGGGCGGCCTCGAGCGCCCCCGAGCGTGCCACCCCGCCGATGACCACGAAGAGCGCGGCGAAGAAGAGCAGGAGGGACCAGTCCAGGCGCGCGAGGATGCGCTCGGGCGAGAACCGGTTGAGGAGGATGACCGCGGCCGCGCCCGCCACGGCAGCGAAGGAGAGGTCGGCTCCAAGAAGCCAGGCGAGCACGACGCCCGCGAGGGCGGCGAGCGACCGGATGAGCATGGGGCGGCGCACGCGGTAGGGCAATTCGACCTGCCCAGGCGGCCGCCCTGCCCCGAGGCGCGTCTTGAAGACGACGAGGAGGAGCGCGTGGTCGATCGCGAGGCAGAGAAGCGCCACGGGGGCCATCACGAGGAGGTAGTCGCGGTAGGGGATGCCCGAGGCCGTGCCGATGAGCATGTTCTGGGGGTTCCCGGCGAGGGTGGCCACGGACCCGATGTTGGCGCTGGTGGCGAGCGCGAGGAGGTAGGGGAGCGCGTCGAGCTCGAGGGCCACCACGAGGGACGCCACGATGGGGGTCATGACGAGACAGACGGTGTCGTTGAGGAGAAACGCCGAAGAGATGCCCGAGACCCAGACCACCGCGCCAAGGAGCACGCGGGGGGAGGCCGAGCGGCGCAAGGTGTGCGCGGCGAGGGCCCCGAAGAAGCCGGCCTCCTCCAGGTAACCGCAGAGGACCATCATCCCGAAGAGGAGGCCGAGCGTGTTCAGGTCCACGGCGGCGTAGGCCTCCGCCGGCGTCAGGCGGCCCAACAGGACCAAGGCCACCGCACCCAGCAGCGCCCCTGCCGGGCGTCCAAGGTGAAGGAGGCTCCACCGGCGCCCGGCGATGAGCAGGTACGTGACGAGGAAGATGGCCAGGGTCAGGACCATGAGGCCTCCCTGGCCATTATGTCCCCGGAGGTGACGCTCCGCGAGGCGGACCGCGCATTCATGCGGTCGGTGGAACGCCCTTCCTAAGTGTGCGAATGATGAGCAGCATGCGGACGATGCTGAGAGCAAGTCCTGTCGCGGCGGTGACCTGTACGCCGACGGAGGCGAGATGTGGGAGCGAGGCTGACGTCAGGCTGAGGATGGCGCCAGAATAGTAAAGATTGAAGATCGTGTAGCAGAGAAATAGCGAGCAGAAGAAGAGAAGCCGTCGATACATCCCGATGAGCGATTCTCGATCGGAATAGATCTCGGGCACTGGCCCGCCATGGACCCCCCTTCGAAAGTAAATAAACATTCCAGTACCGCAGACGTGCTCCCAGCCGGCATCCGCGAAAAGGCTCAAGTATTCCGGAAGCTGCTTTCGGCTCAGCAGCCTGAAGTCCAAACGATAGGCGATCTTGCTGGCCATTCCGCGTCGCAGTGAGTAGCCGAAAATGTTTGCGGACTTCAAGTGCCACCCGTTGCGCGCTTGTTGCTCAAGCCAGCTTTCCTCTCTGGCGGGGTCCAGGATGAGATTGGAGCGAAATGCGAACCGGGTGTCTTTGGAGGGCGACATCAGCTTCTCCATCTACAGCCTAGGAGCTAATGGCATGACACGTTATGGTTATCCAATGCTCGTCCGTCGGCCGCCGCGATACTTAAGAGCCTGAAGGCAGAGTCGTCTTCCTCAGCCTTCGGATGACAAACAGCATCCTGACCATGCCGTAGAGGAAGAAAGCGACGAGGACCCCATAGATGGTGAGGACCCACGGGAACCGGCCAAGAGTATCGGAAGACGCCTCGCGGGAGATCTGGGGACCCATCTGGGTCACGACGATGGCCAGGAACAGGCCCATGAAGGCCATGACGCGCTGGTACATGGCGATCCGGGACTGAGGGTCCGTATAGATTTCGGGGATGACGCCCCCAACGACCGGCCTGCGGAAGATGTTCCAACGGCCCCGGCGGCCCATGTGCTCCCAACCGGAATCCCTGAAGATGCCGAGGTATTCGGACTGGTCCCTGCGGCAGCCGGGGCCCCAGTCGAAGCGGTACGCCACGTCCGCCGGTGCCCCGCGCTCGAAGGAGTAGCCGAAAGCGTTCACCGAGGTCATGTGCCAGCCTTCGCGCGCCTGCTCGGAGAGCCAGCGCTCCTCCCTCTGGTCGTTCCAAACCATCATCATCCGGAACACGCGCTTCGTGGACTTCTCGCCGTTCATGGGTTGCCTCCAAGCCTTCTGCTCACGTCCGTGGCCAATCTCGAGAGGGAGGCGAGGCGCTCACCCTCCAGGACCAGCACCCTCTCGCCCAGGGGTGTCAGCGCGTAGACCTTCCGGCGCTCCCCGCCCTCTCCCGCTTCGCCCGACCTCCTGATGAGCTTCTGCTGGAGCAGGTTCGTCAGGGCGCCGTAGAGGGTCCCCGGCCCCAGCTTCACCCTCCCGCCGCTCACCGCGTCCACGTCCTGCATGATCCCGTAACCGTGCCGGGGCTGGGTCAGGGACACGAGGATGAGGTAGGTGGCCTCCGTCAGGGGGAGGAACTTGCCCGCTTTCCGGTCGAGGTTCGCCATGGGCGCTCCCTATCTCGTCAGCCGCTATACCGACAGCCGGTATATCGTAAGGCGATATAGTAGGTCTCCAGACGGAGAATGTCAAGGGGTACCCGGAAAGCCCCGCCCGGTGTAGCATGGCGGCAGGAGAGCGCATGACGAACGCGGCCGCCGAGGGAGGAGCACTCCTCCATCCGTTCATCGAGCTGTGGGACGCATTCGGCGCGGGGGTCTACCTGCTCTTCGGGGTGATCCACCTGGACCTGTGGTTCAGGCGCCGCGACCGGCTCGGCCACCTCTGGCTGGCGGCGGCGAGCGGTTCGGCGCTCCTGGTGGATCTCACGGGGATGGCCGAGCGCAGGATGGGCGACGAGGTGGGCCTGCTCGTCGGGGCGCTCAACTTCCTCGGGGTGGCGTGCGCGACGGTCTCGCTCTACGAGCTCGTCTCCTCCTTCAGGCGGAAGCCTTCGGGACGC
>JBBIUU010000100.1:0-7839 GCA_037440125.1 Acidobacteriota bacterium | reverse complement strand
AACGAGCGATTCGAGGCGGAGGAGGCCGCCTCGAGGACCGACGCGCTGACGGGGCTCCTGAACCGCAGGGGCTTCCTGGAGGCGGGAGACGGCGCGCTGGTGAGGAGCAGGCGCTCGAAGAAGCCGGTGGCGGTCGTGATCGCCGACATCGACCACTTCAAGGAGGTGAACGACGCCCACGGCCACGCGGCAGGCGATGCCGCTCTCAGGGCGCTCGCGGCAGCGTTCCGTGCCTCGGTGCGCGCGCAGGACGCCGTAGGCCGATGGGGCGGCGAGGAGTTCATATTCCTCCTCCCCGACACCGGTCTGGAGGGCGCCGTCCGAGTCGCCGAGTTCCTGCGGACCGCCGTGGCCGACCTGCCCATCCGGCACGAGGGGCATGACATCGAGCTGACCATCTCGCTCGGCGTCGCCTCGCACGCCCCGGGCAGCAATTTCGAGGACACCATCGGGGTCGCCGACGCCTGCCTCTACCGGGCCAAGGATCAGGGAAGAAACCGGGTGATCGCCATCTAGCGCGCCTCCTGCCGAACCTGCGGTGAGCTTGTCGGAAGGACGAACCCTCTGTAGACTTGTGCCGTCGGGCTCTCGGGGCATGCTCGAGGTCCAGGGCGTCTCCATCACGGTTCGGGGGGTATCCATGATCAAGAAGATTCTGACGGTTGTGCTGGGCCTGACGCTGTCGCTTTCCATCGCCGCGGCGGCCCCGGAGCAGAAGGACGATCCGAAGTGCAAGGACCACGAGCTCTTCACGCGCATGCCGGGATCGTGGATCCACAACTGCGACCACAAGACGTTCGACGCCTACGAGTTCCCTGTGGCCAAGGGGAAGACCGAGCGCGTGGAAGGTGAGCTCTGGAAGCTCAACTACTACCCGCAGGCGACGCAGAACCCGAAGCCCAGCGAGCTCCAGATCCTCCGTAACTTCGAGAACGCCGTTCAGAAGGCCGGGGGCAAGTCGATCTATGCCGAGAAGGCGAGAGAGACCTTCACCATTGCCAGGGATGGGAAGGAGTACTGGGTGGCTCTGTGGGCCGAGTTCACGGGGAAGTACGGGTTCGTCATCGTCCGTCGCGAGGCCATGAAGCAGGACATCGTGGCCAACGCCGAGGTCTTCAAGAACGACATCCGCGCCACGGGCCACGCGGCGGTCTACGGCATCACCTTCGACACCGACAGCGCGGTCATCAAACCCGAGTCGGCGCAGGCCCTCGGCGAGATCGCCAAGCTCCTCAAGGCCGATCCCACGCTGAAGGTCTTCGTCGTCGGGCACACGGACAACACGGGGACGATCGAGCACAACCTCAAGCTGTCCAACGATCGGGCGCAGTCGGTCATGCAGGCCCTCATCGGCGAGTACGGCGTCGCGCCCGCGCGCCTGCGCTCCTTCGGCTGCGGCCCCTTCGCCCCCGTGGCGCCCAACGCGACGGAGGATGGCAAGGCGAAGAACCGCCGCGTGGAGCTCGTGCAGCAGTAGCGGCGGCGTCCGAGCGGCGGGAGCCCGTCTCCGGCCCGTCAGGGGCCGGAGGCCCGTATCACGCTCTTGATCAGCTGATCCAGCTCGTGGAGGAACCTGGACCGATCCCTGGCTGCGAAGGGCGGCGGTCCTCCTGTCACGGTCCCCATCTCCCGCAGGTAGGACATCAGCTCGCGGCCGGCCAGGGCCTCGCCGATGGTCTCCTCGGTGTAGAGCCTACCCGTGGGCGTGATCACGCGGGCGCCCTTCTTGAGGGTCCTATCCGCAAGAGGGATGTCGGTCGTCACCACGATGTCCGAGACCGCGGCGTGCTCCACGATCCAATCGTCCGCGGCGTCGAAACTCCCGCTCACCACAACCGACTCGATCCAGTCCGCCTCGGGGACGCGCATCCGCGAGTTGGACACCACCGTCACTCGGAGGCCGTGGCGGCCCGCCACGCGGTAGACCTCCTCCTTGACCGGGCAGCCGTCGGCGTCGATGAAGATGGCGTGCATCTGGCCTCCTGGCGCACGGAAGAAAGGATGCGGCCACTGCGTCCTAGTATGACGCAAGGCGGCGGCAGATGCCGGGTGCCTGGCCAGGCAACTCGAGCAGCGGGCGCCGTCACCGCTCCCGGATGAGGAGGTTGGGGCCTCTGAAATGAAGAGCAGGCGGGGTCAGGTCTTGGGAGATGAAGATGGTACGGTCAGAAGTCCCATCTCGGCGAGGTCCTTGGCGAGGGCCTCCATTCCCAGCTGGAGGAGCATCGCCTTCAGTCCCTTGCCTCCCTCCGAGAAGAGCGCCGGAAGCTCTTTGCAGGATGTCTGCGCCAAAGCGGCGGCTCTGGCGAGCACCTGGCCGGTCGAGGGATCGATTAGCTTGGCATTGGAGGTGACGCAGATGAGGCCCGGGCTGGGAATCGAAGAAGCCATCTCCACTTCCAGCACGTAGTCGTCCTCGGCCACACCGAAAGGCCCGTACTCGTAGGGGCTCTTCTCCAGGGTGTACCAGTCGTCGATGGGGTCGTACCAATTCATCATCGAAAGGGTGCGGCCACGGACCTTTACGCCGTTTAGCGGAAGGACAGAGGAGAGAGAGATGCTCCGACAGCCCGAAGCGACGAGTGTCTGGGAAGCTTCGGCGGCGAGTCCGATGGTAGGAGTCCAGGGTTCTGAACTGGAGAGGATCTCGTCGGCGGCGGCCCCGACTCGGATGGTCTCCCTCTTCATGGCCGGCGCGCTCAGGAGCATCATGATGCCGCCGAGGGCCCAGATGCCTGCGCCGGCCGCCTGCGTTGCCGCATCGGGGATGATCGTCATCGAAGCGCCTGTACTCATGGCGGTGCCCGCGGGCACTGAGACGCCAGGAACGACGTAGAGCGGTGGAGGTTCGAGGGGTATCACGACGATGCGGTGGCTCCTGGCCACGGTGTCGAGGGGATGGGGGAAGGTCGTTCCGGCGCAGGCGGACAGCATGGAACAGGCTGAGATGCCGGCCAAAAACCGGAGAGAACGCATCCGGAAGCTCTCCCTAGGGCGACTCATCTCATGCCCTGTCCACGCGCTCGGGAGGCTGGATAGCCATGCGTCGGTTGCATCGGGTCAGGGGTTTAGCGGTGGCGAGGCAAGAACGGGCATCTGGAGGAGGAGAAAGTCTCCCGCGGAGCGGCGCGTGAGGGTCAGGTCGAGACCCGCGAGGGCCTGTCGCGTCCGTATCGCAGCCAGCTGAGCTGCCGTGATGGGCGCTGGCTGCACCGACGTGAGAGAGCCCCGACGCACGAAGTCCGGTCCCATGAGGTCGGCGTTCAGGGCCTCCGGTCCAGAGCCAAGAGGTGGCTGGCCCCGATTGGGGGAAGTGAGGCCCGTGAGGAGCATGGCACCCAGCAGGAGAAAATTGTCGCGCCCCGCTTCCTGCAGACCTGCCGGTGATGCCATCTCGGGAATCACGGGCTGGGCGGGCGGCGAGGTCGGGACGGAGGGACCCCCCGCCACAGGCGCGGAAACAGCGGGGGGAGGCGAGGCGGGAGGGGCTTCTTGTGCTAAAAGTTGGCAGGAGGCCAGAAGCATCAAAACGAGCAAGCATCCGATTTCGCATAGGTGGCTAGGTCTCATTGGCTCCCCCCACAACTGTCATCACGCTTCCCGGGAGGGAAGTGCGAGCCTCGCCGATGGCGCCGATGTTATTCGGAAATATAGGACTTAGGAGGGGATGACGCAACCGGTCGGGCGCCTCAATCCCGTGGCCTCTCAGACCAGCCGTGTGAAATCAGGCTAACCGTTACCGCGATAAGCTACGAGGTAGGAATCGTTGAAATGGTCCAGCAATTGGCGGACGACGGTTGTGTTTTGCTGAAGATCCTTGGGTCCCTTCTCCAGAAGTGCGAGACATTTTGTCAGGACATCGCGATCCTTCCTGAGGAAGGCTGCCGTCGCATCGACATAGACATTCCAAGCATCGGCGTAGCGCCTGTCTTCGCCTAATTCGGCCAAGACCTCGGGCGGATACTTGGCGTTCTGAAGCCGTCCGAGCGCCGTCTCGCAATCGCCTCCGAAGGCGTACATCTGGGCCGCGTGGAAACAGAGGACGAGGCGGTCGCCTCCGTTCAGGCCCTGCTTATCCTTCTCGTATCGGTCTATGAGCTGAGCTGCCTCGAGGTATTTGCCCTCATGTTGGAGACGACGCCAGCCTGCATGGGCATCTTGGTCAAATTCTTTAACGGAGAGCTGCAGCTCCTTGGGTGGTAATGGCACCGCTTGGGCAAGCGGGGCGATAGGCATGGCAGAAAGGACAAGCACACTCACGACCAGCTCTAGTCTGAATCTCGCCCGAGTCGGGTTCATGGCAGCGCCCCCTTTGCACCTTCCCAAGTCGTCGGCCGCATCGAAGCCCCGTTCACCACGACCCATGCGATCCAGTCCGCCGCAGGGACACGAATCCGCGAGTTCGAGACGACCGTCAGGTGCAACCCGTGCCGGCCCGCCACGCGGCAGATCTCTTCTTTCACGGGTCAGCCATCGGCGTCGATGAATATGGCGGTCATGCAGTCCTCCGGCGGAGCGCCAAGGGAACGCTGTCAAGCATTCTAGCATCCGCCATCGCGGGGCCGGGTGACGCGTGGCGAGGAGGTCACCCCAGCTTGGCGTGCACCCCGAGCGTGTGGACGAGCACGCCTCCCGTGTGGGCCGCGTTCACAAGGATCAGGGCCGCGACGGCGTAGAGGACGAGCAGCGCCGCCGCCAGAAGGGCGTTCGCACGCTGCCCCAGGCTCCTCTTCAAGAGTGATGGAGCAAAGACGAGCGCCGCCAGGAGGACGGTGAGCACGGTGAACACCGCGCGCGCCGCCGAGCCCACGTTCTCGTGGAGATCCACGGCCTTCTGGACCTCCGGGGTCTTCGGGGCGGAGCGCTTGGCCTCGTCGCCCGTGGACGCCGAAAGGTAGATGCCCAGGGTGCCCACGACCATGAGGGCGAGGGCCATCACGAAGAGGCCCCGCCTCCGGGAGGTCACGAAGATTCCCGCGAGGATCAGGAAGGGTGCGGCGAGAAGGAAGGCAATGGGGAAGTGGGAGATGCCGGGATGGAGCGCCTCCCAGGCGGGTAAGGACGGGAGCTGGAACATGGGTGACCTCCAGGGCCCGCAGATTGCGAGAGGGCGCTGGCGGGCGTCAGCGGCGCGGCCCGGGAGGGGCGCGGGCGGCGCGCGAATAGCACAATGTATGAATTGTCGCCCCCCTGACGCATCATAGCACGGCATGCACGGCCTCGATCCTCGGCCGATGCCCGGAGGTGGGTGATAGACTCCATGAACTGGACGGGAGGCGAGGGGATGATACGAAGGTCGGACCGCCTGGCCGGTGCATGCGCGATGGCGCTCCTCCTCACGGCGTCCGCGGCGCGCGGCCTGGGGCCGGGAAGCCCCTCGCCCGAGGTCCGGCTCAGGGAGCTGGAGACCCGGTCCGGCGGCCGCCTGGGGGTCGCGGCGCTCGACACGGCGACCGGCACACGCATCTCGCATCGGGCCGGCGAGCGGTTCGCCATGTGCAGCACGTTCAAACTCCTCCTCGTGGCGAGGGTGCTCTCGGGGGTGGATGCCGGCAAAGAGACGCTCGGGCGCCGCGTACCCTACACCAAGGCGGACCTCCTGGACTACTCTCCGGTAACGAAAGCTCATATAGAGGAGGGAGGGCTCACCGTGAGCCAGCTCTGCCAGGCCGCCGTCGAGGACAGCGACAACGCGGCGGCCAACCTCCTCCTCAAAACAGTGGGTGGGCCGGAGGGGCTCACGAAGTACCTTCGCTCCGTCGGCGACGAGGTCACGCGCCTCGACCGCGACGAGCCCGCCCTCAACAGCAACCTCCCGGACGACCCGCGAGACACCACCACCCCGGCGGCCATGGTGGAGGCGGTCCGGCGCCTCCTGCTCGGCGATGGGCTCTCACCGGCGTCGCGCGAGAAGCTCGCGGGGTGGATGCTCGGGTGCAAGACGGGGGGAGCGCGGATACGTGCGGGCGTTCCGTCCGATTGGCGGGTCGGCGACAAGACGGGCACGGGCGCCCGGGGTGCGGCCAACGACGTGGCCATCCTCTGTCCGCCCGGGCGGAAGCCCATCCTCGTGGCGGTCTATTCCAGCGACAGCGCGCGGGGCTACGAGGAGCTCACCGCCGTGTTGGCCGAGGCGGGCAGGATCGTCGCGCAGGGATTTGCGGGCCCCGCCGTGAAGTGAGGGGGGAGTTCGCCGGCCCTACGCTTCAACCGGCCCGCTTGAGGACGTAAATCGTCCACGGCGACACGGCCGTCTCGCTGACCCAGGGGAAGGGTTCGTCGGGGCGGCCGAGGGGCCTGTGGGTCGCGACGACCTCCAGGCCCGCCAGCCGGAAGACCTGGAGGTACGCCTCGGGCCTCCAGAGGATATCCTCCACGGGGCGCCGGTCCTCCACGTCGGTCATGACGATCTTCACGCGGTCGCCCGTCTTAGCGTCGCGGTTCTCGGGGAAGTCCTTCGTGGTGAAGGACGCCCACTCGTGCCAGTAGATCTCGGGGGACGACGCCAGGAGGAGGACGCGTCCCCCCGGCCTGAGGAGCGTTGCGAACTCGCCGAAGAGCGCGGCCTTCTTCTCCAGGGTCGGCACGTTGTCGAAGGTGAAGATGGCCTGGACGAGGTCGAAGGTCGGTCCCTGCCAGAGGCCGACGCGACCGTCCTCGATGAGGCGGTAGTCGCCCGCAGGGTCGAGCTCCCCGGCGAGGCGGATCATGTCGCGGGAGATGTCCACGCCCGTGGTATCGAACCCGAGCCCCCGGGTGAAGCGGGTCGAGCGCCCCGCGCCGCACCCGAAATCGAGCGCCCTCCCCGGCGCGGCATGGGCCCGGATGATATCGGGCAAGTCGCGGTAGGCGAGGTAGTAGGTGCCGGGAAACTCGAGCTTCGCGTAGGAGCCGGCGCGCGCCTCGTCTTCATAAACGTTCTGGAAACTCATGTCCCCCCCCGGCTCGGTCGAGAGCGCGAAGCCCCTCACAGACAAAGGTAACCCACGTGCGGCGACAAGCGCCACGGAGTCTGCGTACGGGCCTCTCTCAGTGAGCGGGCGCCATTCCCCGGACGCAGTAGAAGAGCCCCTGCTCCGGGTCGCGCTCCGGGACGGTCTCCAAGCGGTCGAAGCCGGCCCGCGACAGGAGCGTCTCGACCTCGGAGAGCTCGTACAGCGTGAAACCGCGGGTGTCTCCGAGCCATCTCGCCAGGTCGGCCTTGGCGTTGAAGCACAGGACGAGCGCGCCGCCCGCTTTCAGGACGCGCCGGCACTCCGCGAGCGCGGCGAGGGGGTCGCCCCAGAAGTAGAGGGTGTTCACGCTGCAGACCTTCGTGAACTCGCCGTCCTCGAAGGGAAGGTGCTCGGCCATACCCTCGAGGACCACAGCCCTCCCGGAGGCGATCTGTCGGCCGAACCGGCGCTTCCCCAGGCGGACCATCTCGCCGGAAGCGTCCAGCCCCGCGGCGAAAGCGCAGGACTCCTCGTCGAGCGCCTTCTCGAGCAGGTACCCGCTGCCGAAGCCCACCTCGAGAAGCCTGTCGCCGGCGTCGAGCTCGAGGCACTCGAGCGCGAGCGCGTTCATCGCGACGTTGGCCTTCTCGAGCCAACGGGCGGTGAAGAGCCGCCCGAACCATCCCGACGGGTGCGCGAGCTGCTTGGCCAGGTAGCGCCTGAACATGTGGGCCATTCCCCCTCCCGCACCATTATCACGCGAGAGCTCCCCCGCGCGCAGGTGCTGAGCGTCTGGCCAGCGATGGGCGCTGGTGATTTACTAGGGCCTGTTCACACAACGGTTGAAGCTGGACTCGGTTTCGGAGCGCAGCGGAGAAAGCGGCGTCCCGACGCCGTTGGGCCT